>JANQHM010000246.1 GCA_028282645.1 Candidatus Gastranaerophilales bacterium | reverse complement strand
ATTTATCATCAACTTCAAAGCCTGCATAATCTATCTGTACAGGGTATTTTCTTGCACAAGCTTTATCTAGCATGGATACAAACTTGACTTTTTTAGCCTTATGTTGCATTTTCACATAATCCAAAAGAAAATTTGCAGTTAATCCGGTATCAACAATATCTTCAACCAATAAAACATCTTTATCTTCAAGGCTAGGCAAAGTTAAATCAACAGGCTTTACTTTACCGGAGGAAGTTGTAGAGTCGCCATAACTGGATAGCTTAACAAATTCTAATTTGACAGGAATTTTAATATACTTGATTAAATCAGCCGTAAAAAGAACCGCACCCATTAGAGTGCAAACAACAACAAGCTCATCACTATCAGTAAAATCATTGTTGATTTCTTCAGCTATTTCTTTTATTCGTAATTGAATTTGATCACTGGAAAATAAAATTTTTAAACCTTTTGTCTTTTCACTTAAAGCTTTCATCTGGTTAAAACCTCAACTTATTTTAATAATATAATTTGAATTATTTTTTACTCTTAACTTTTCACTGATCCCAACACCTACAATCCATAAAACTTCATCTTCTGTAGCTAATAAAGAAATTTCATCTCTTTCATGCTCAGGAATACCTTTATTGATTAAATATTTTTTTAATTTAATCCTGTCTTTCATTCCAAATGGCTGAATCCTGTCTCCAGGCCTTCTTGTCCTAAAGTATAAATTTCCCTTAATACTACTCAAATCAGCATATATAACAGATGATTTTTCATCAGGAAAACCTTTTTCATTTAAATCCTGACAAAATTTTTTATCCTTTCTTATAAATTCCAAAGTTATCCCGAGTTCAGGATGATAATTTTTGCGATTAATATCCACTACAATAGAAGATTGTATCATAGAAGATTTTGTATGATTAATTATTTTTATACACTCACTTGATACAAATAACCACTTATTTTTAGTTAAAGACAATGTATTGCCTGATTTTAGCCGAAAAGAAGCCATTATAAAACCTGATAATTCGTTAACCTTTTCAAACGAACAATCCAGGTTATTATTGAGCAAAAATTCCATTAATAAACGCCTTTTCACTCCTATAGACTGTTTTATAAATTTTTGTATATCTAACTCTTCAATTGATAAAAAGATTTTACTTTTTATTTCTTGCAAATATTCCTCAATTATCCCCTCAGAATCTGTTGCTATTTGCGATAAATGGTATAAAGCATTGTCAATATTGCTGTTATAATCTTTTAATTCCGGTAACAAGCTTAATCGGATTTTATTTCTTAAATATTTTTTCTCAAGATTACTGGCATCTATATTAGGTTTTAAATTATTAGTATTACAATAATTAATTGTATCCTTTCTTGTTATATAAAGTATAGGCCTGTAAATATGGCAATCACTTTCTTGATATCTGACTTCAGGTATCCCTTGCAAGCCTTTTAGTCCTGTCCCTTTAATTATTCTGTATAAAATAGTCTCAATATTATCAGTAAGGGTATGTCCTGTAAAAATAGCATCAGCATTATATTTTTGAGCAGCCCTGTTAAAGAACGCATATCTTTGTTTTCTGGCTTCCAGTTCGGTTTGTGGTAAATTTTCAGGAAGTATTTCACTATAAAAATTTATATTTTTCTCTTCACAGTAATTTCTTGCATTAATCTCTTCTTGCTTGGACTCTTTGCCTCTCCAGTTATGATTTAAATGAGCTGCCACCAACTCAATAGCGTCACTAAATTCTTTATATAATATATCTAATAAGCAAAGAGAATCATAACCACCCGAAAAAGCTATAATTATTGTTTTTGAAGAATTTAGAAAGTTATATTTTTTTAAAAATATTAAAATTTTTTCTTTTAAAATTTTATGCATAGTAAAAATAAACCATAGTGGTCAGTTAAGTACTGATGCTTACAAGTAAACTCAAGTTATATCAAAAGCTTACAGCGATAACACAAGAAAGGTAATGACCATCACCAAAATAAATTATAAAAAATAATATAAAAAAATAGCATAGACTGGGATCGAACCAGTGACCTCGCGGGTATGAGCCACGCGCTCTAACCATCTGAGCTACTATGCCATAATTAAGGCTTTTCTTTTTTACTATATCAAAAGGTTATTGTTTATGCAATTATTTTTTTTGGCTTTTGCAGGATTAAAGAATCTGAAAAGTATTTTTGAGGGAGTATATAAGAAAGGTGATGACCATCACCATTTTTTGTAAAAGAAAGATGACGTTAAATCAAAACCAATATCTTTATAATTATTTATACGCTCTGTTGATCCGATAAAGAGTATTCCGCCCGGTTTTAAACTATTATAAAACTTTGCATACAACTCATCTTTTGCTTCTTCAGTAAAATAAATAACAACATTTCTACAAAGAATAAGATCAAAATTTTTTTCAAAAGTAGAATTTAATAAATCTCTTCTTTCAAATCTTACACTATCTATAAGTTTTTTTGATATTTGAAATCGCTTCTTTTCAGGATCAAGAGGTGTAAAATACTTTGTATAAGCTTTGTCGAGTAATTTTAATTCATTTTCTGCATAAATACCTGACTGAGCCTTGTTTAAAATTTCCTTATCAAAGTCAGAAGCAACAAGATCTACTTTATTTAAAACTCCAAACTTATCAAATAACATTGCTAAACTATAAATTTCAGCTCCGATAGAGCAACCGGCAGACCAAACTTTTATATTGGTAGAGTTCTTTATTATTTGGGGCAAGTGGTCATTTTCTAATTCCTCAAACTTTTCTTTATTTCTAAAAAATTCAGTAACATTAATGGTTAGCATATTTATAAATTCACGCAGTTTATCAGGATCTTTTTTTAACAGATTATAATAAACCATTAAATTTTCAATGCCGTTTCTGTTCATTAATGTATTGATTCTGCGCTCCATTTGATTGCTTTTATAATGAGTTAGGTCAAGGTTAATTAAATGTTCCACTTTAGACTTAAACGCAGAAAATTCCTGTTCAGAAGGTTTTTTATAATTATTTTTTGGCACTAAATGACTAAAATCTATTTTATCCAAATCAAACTTATTCTTTTTTTCCATAAAACCTTATCCTGCTATATAAAAAAAGCTAACTATATACAGCTTTAACTATACCATCCACAACATCATACAATGGTAAAACTTTATCTACATGACCTGATTCTACTACCTGCTTAGGCATACCATAAATAACACAAGTAGATTTATGTTCTGCTATACTATATCCACCAAATTTTTTAACTACTTCAACACCTCGAGAACCATCATGACCCATACCGGTTAGTATAACACTTATTAAATCCTGTTTAAATACTCTTGCAGACGAGGTAAGTGTCATATCTACAGCCGGACGAACCCCCCAGACAGGAGGTTCCTGTGTTAATTTAACCTTATTTTGAGATCCCATACACATATGAAAATTACCAGGTGCTAATAAAGCCTGTCCTGCTTCTAAAGTATCATAATCTTTTGCTTCTTTTACTGTTATTTTAGACATTTTATCCAGTCTTTGAGCTAACATTTCAGTAAACTTAGGGGGCATATGCTGCACTATTAAATATTGAGCAGGTAAATCATGCGGCAACTCAGGTATTATTTGTTTTAATGCTTGAGGTCCACCTGTAGAGCAGCCTATTATAACAGTTTTTACTCTGCTGACTTTTTGGGTTGTCCTTATTACAGGTCTTTCTCTTTTTTTTATTTGTATCTGTGTACGTTCTATTAATTTAGTTTGAGCTATTTGCGAAGCAACAAGGACTTTTTGTATTAATTCTTCTTCAACACTGTTTAAGTCAAATTTTCTGGCATCAGGCTTTTGAACAAAGTCAACAGCTCCAAGCTCTAAAGCCTGAATTGTCACATCAGCACCCTCTTTTGTTAAACTGCTCAGCATTATGGTTGGCGTAGGTCTAATTTTATTAATTTCTTTTAATGTTTCCAACCCGTTCATTAAAGGCATTTCAACATCCAGTGTAATAACATCAGGCTTTAATTTTTGGAGTTGCCTAATTGCCATTTCTCCATTTATTGCATAACCAATAACATTAATACTCGGGTGTTTATGCAAAAGGTCTGTTATAACTCTTCTCATCAAAGTAGAATCATCAACAACCAAAACATTTATTTTTTTGTTAGCCACTTCGCTCATATCTATATATTATTGCATACTTCTATAAATTTTGTAACCTATCATTTGGACTTACTATATTTGTAATTCTTAATCCAAAATTATCTTCTATAACTACAACTTCACCTTTAGCTATTAATTTTCCGTTAGCATATAATTCTACAGGTTCTCCGGCAACTTTATCCAACTCGACAATTGACCCTCTTGTTAATTCTAAAACTTTTTTTATCGGCAGTTCGGTTCTACCTAATTCTACCGTCAATCTTAACTTTATGTCCATTACAATATTAAGATTTTTATTTACCTCACCTGATAAATTTTGCATACTATCAAATGAAGAAAACTCTACAGGTTGAACCGTAATTGGCTGACCTATTCCATGTGCCCCTTGTGTCCCCATTCCTTGAGCAGGCGGCATTTCATTCATTGCAGGTGCTTGTTGTTGTATAGGAGGAGGCATTTGTTGTACCGGAGGAGGTTCAGGAGCCGGGGTTGGTGTTGAAGCTGCCGCCACAGTTGTATCTTCAGGAAATCCTTCTTGCCCCATGGCTTCTAATAATTTATAAATTTGATCTTTAGCTGAAGATAATGATAGTAATTGAATTATTTCGCTATCTATTAAATCTCCTACCTTCAATTCAAAAGCAACAGCAACAATACTTTCTTTATCCATTTTATTCTCAAGCTCAAGCTTATCACCATTCTTTTGAAGTTTAACAAGAGGAGGTGTTATATCAATATTTATATTTAACATAGAAGCCATAGTGGTAGAAGCAGAACCCGTCATCTGATTCATTGCTTCACCAACGGCACTTAACTGTAATTCAGCTATATCAACATTTTCTATTTTACCGTCTCCACCCATCATTAAATCTGCAATTACAGCAGTATCTTCGGTCTTTAAGGCAAAAACAGTAGCACCATCCAGTCCGTATTTATAGGTTATTTCAACTGTTACAATATCTTCCTGGACACTAAAAACATCTTGAATTATTGCGTATTCTTTTATTTTTGGAGTTGTTATCTCAACTTTATTGCCAAGTAGCATAGAAAGAGTTGTAGCAGCAGAGCCCATAAATATATTGCCAATTTCACCAAGTGTATCAGATTCGTGATCTGTTAAATTCTTTACAGACTCAGCCATTGACTTGTCATCATCACTAGATATTAAATTTTGTCCCGATAGCAGTTTATCTATATCGTCTTGAGATAACTTATCATTCATTACTTCTCCAGCTCTTCCTTACTATTTTCTTCTTTGATTATATCATCTATACAAACAGCAACTTTATTATTATACGTCCCAACCTTAGCCACAAATTTTGAAATATCGTTAACATTGACTATAAGATTATCTTCAACCGAACTGTTTAATCTTAAAACGTCGCCTGCTTTCAGATCAAGCAGTTCTCTTACTGTTATATCCACATCTCCAAGTTTTACATTTACTTTTAGACTACTGGGATTTAACTTTGTTAAAATTTTTTGCTTATCTTCAACGGAAGTTGCAATGCCTTTTGTTAGAATAATATGCTGAGAACTTAACTGCCCCAGTACATTTTCTAAAACAGGATAAGGAAAACAAATACTTATTAAGCCTGAAAATCTGCCTCCAATTTGCATTTCCAATGTCACCAATGCAACAATTTCTCCTGGTGTTGCTATTTGGGCTCTGGAATATCCATCATCAATACCAATTACATTACCTTTAACGGGAAAAATATTCTTCCAGGCTTCTGCTAAAGTTGTTGTCAATTTTTCCAATATTTTCTTTGCCAAAGCTTCTTCTATGTCTGTTAATTCTTTTACTATACTAAAATTTTTGCCATTACCACCTAACATTCTATCAACAATGCTTGTTACAGACTCATAGCTAACACCTAAAAGAATTTGGCCCGGTAAAGGACTTAATTCTAAAATACAAATCATTATAGGATTAGGCATTGAGCGGGAAAATTCATCATAAGTCAACTGATCAGTTGATACAACATCCATTTCAATATTCATTCTTAAATAAGTTGATAAAATAAGAGCGAATTGTCTGGAAAATTCTTTATGTATATCCTGTATAGCTTTAAGGTGGTCTTTAGAAAATTTATCAGGCCTTCTAAAATTATAAAGCTTATAACTTTTTTTATCATCAACAGAGGCTTCCATCAGATTGACCTGAGGTATATCCACAACAATATGTTGAGCTGTATCAACTTCAGGACTACTACCGGCTCCATCAGACCCTACATTTAAAGAATTCAATAAATTATCTATTTCCGATTGCGATAAAGCGTCAGATGTATCACCCATGATAGATTAAGTTCCCCCTGCTACTGCTGGATTATAAATGCACCAAAGCTTATTCTTAAGACTTCTCTTTCTCCAGCCATTATAGAATCCACATACTCTTTTATTTGCTCTTTTGCCAGTTCTTTACCCGCAAGACTGGACAACTCTTCAGCTGTTTTGGATGATAAAACAGAAATAACAGCGTCTCTTACAGCAGGCTTAAATTCAACTAATTTCTTTTTTATTTCTTCAATAGGATCTACAGGTTTAGCTCCGTGACCATGACCATGGCCGCCTCCGCCACTAGGAGCATGTACTGCGTGTTTTTCTTCTTCGGTTTTTGTTAATTCTATAGCAACTTCTATTTTTAAAAAAGTTCTCATTTCCGGATCAGTTAAATTTAAAATAAATTCACCCAAATCCAAAATAACACCTCTTTCAACGTGCTCACCCTGTGCATGTTCATCTTCTTTTGTTTCTTCTCCTACAACCGTAGAGACCTTTTTAAGCACACCGGAGACAGTGTTTTGAACAATAAAATAATTGCTGATTACAAATAAAAAACATATTATTAACGTAATAACCGTGTTTATTACTACTAATTTCATACTATTCATATCGGCACCGGATTCGCTTCCAGTTTGTCCTCCTCCTTGTCCACCATCAGGTTTTGGTTTTATTCCTTTTGGTTGCGTTGGTCTTACCATTATTGTTACTCCAGACAAATTATTTAATTTATATAACCCCATAAGTTTAATTTATTTAATATTATAACAAACTCTTTACTTTAGTACCAGAGATAATCTTAAGTATTGAAAAAAAAATAATATTTGTTGGTAGTTCGATTTAATCAAATTCATCCGCTAAATAAAATAAATGTTAAAATTTTTAAAGCAATTCATCATTTTCGTTTAACTAAAAAATACCTGTTAAGGTCTGCCATTTGATTTTGCCCCGTATAATCAACAGGTTTATTAACTTGCGCCTGGAAAAAATTATTCTTTTCAGGTTGCATATTTAAACCCCCGCCCACAGCATTAAACTGAAAAGTTAGCCCGATAACCTTGTTTTGCTCTGCCTCGGTAGTTGCTTGAGAACTCATAGTTGATAACTTTGCTGATATCACGGCAAAGTCTCCCTCTTTAGTACCTGTTGGCTTTACATTTAATTCTTCCATTAAGCTTATCCATAAGGGAATAGGCTTTTCCTTTTCCTTCAATCCTGGTAAAGAAGAAGCTTTATCAGCCTTGTCAGTATTAATTCCCTGCTCATCCATCGCCGCTTTTATTTTTGCCAAATCTCCTTCTTTTGAGCCTGTAGACTGTAACCCCAGCGCATCAAGCCGAGCCTTTATATTAGGATCTATAGGTGGCTTAAGTTTTAACCTTTGATTAAAGTTTATTCTGGGTATCAATTCTATTCCTTTCTGTGGGTAAGAATTTAAGTATATATATATTATATACTATATTGTTGTAACAATAAACCCTTAAAAAAAATATTTTTTTAATTTTATACCTGTATTTATTCAGGTATACTACTTCTAAAATACTTTTCAGATTTTTTAATCAAGTAAAAGCTAATAAAACAAACTAAACTCTGAATTGCTCATTCCAAAGAGAAATCTGAAATTTAATTTGGAACCTGTATACTATATATAAATCATTTAATTTTTTGACAATATTGTATTATATATAGTAGAGAGCTATATTCATTTAAAAATAAAAATATTTTTTACTTAGAATTGAAGTTAAAATGAGCATTTATAATTTTTTTAATAATTTAAACCAAAAAACAGAAAAAATATTCAAAAAATACAGATCAAAAACCGATACAATAACAACCAAAATTTTAACGGTTTTTATCTTTATAACTATTATTCCGCTTATGGTTATAGCTGTTTTTTCTACTTCAATAATAAACCAAAGTATGTTTAAAAGTGCTGGTAAAGAACTTGATATAAGTATAAAGCTGGCAAAAGAAAAATATAATGAACAATTTAAAAATTTAAAAGCTTTAGCAGACCAATCATCTCCTATTATTCTTAATTCTTATGAACAATTTGTTTTAACCAAAGATAAAAAAGACCTGGTTAAAAACCTTACATTTTTAAAAGAAAGTTCAGATTTAACTTTTTGTTTTATTATCAATAAGAATAATAAAATTATAGACGCTAAATCTTCAATAAAAATAGAAAAAGTAAAAGGAAATTTATCTAAACTTATTAACTCTGCTTTTTCAGGACAAACATTGATTTCTAATGAAATAATAAAAAAAGAAGATATAAAATTTAAGGCAACAAACATTTCTAAAAATTTAAACACACAAGAATACTCAAAATATTACACCCTTTCTATAGTAATAGCAAAGCCTATACTGGATAAAAATAAAAATGTACAATCCATTTTATTTCTTTCAAAAAGTTTAAAAAATAATCATATACCTGATCTGTTAAAAAATGTTACAGGCGCGACAATAAACTTTTATCAAATAAACAATAATGAGAAACCCACTCTTTTAACAACAAATAAACCTAAAAGAAAAGTTTTAACAACAGGACTTTCTAATGATTTGATTAATTATTTTTTAAACAATGGAGAAGATGTTTTATTAAAAACAAGAATGTTTAATCAAAAAGAGATAGGTAAGTTTATGTCTATAAAAAGCATTAACGGTAATGTTACAGGCATTATTTATGCTGGCCTGGATGAGTCTATATTTATTAATCCGGGAAACAGAAACATTTCATTAATAGCTTTAATTATGGTTATAAGCTTATTTTTGGTTGTAATAATAGCAGCAATTTTATCAAGAGCAATAACAAGGCCTCTTTTAAAATTATTAATAGCTGCTAATGAAATATCTATGGGTAATCTAAACCAAAAAATAAATATAAAAGGTGACGATGAAATCTCCATGCTGGCAGATTCTTTTACTAAAATGTCCTCAGATTTGTACCAACAACAACAAATGAAAGATAATTTTATAGCAATGTTAACACATGATTTAAAAGTACCTATGCTTGCGGAAAATAAAACTGTAAATTATATGCTTGAAGGCGCATATGGTGAATTAACACCCGAACAAACAGAAGTTTTGGAAATAATAAAAACAACAAATAATTCTTCTTTGGAAATGGTAAATACATTGCTGGAAGCTCACAGGTATGACAGCGGAAATAAAACGATTTTATTTAATTCGGTTTTCAACTTGGCTGAATTAAGCCAACAAGCAATTAAAGAAGTAAAAAGCCTTGCAGATGAAAAAAATATAAATTTTTTTCTAAATAAAAAAGGAAATTCTTTAAGCATAAATGCTGATAAGCGTGAAATAAAAAGGGTTTTGCATAATTTAATAAGCAATGCTATATCTAATGGTATAAAAAGAGGAAGTATTATTATAGAAATACAAGAAATAACTCAAAATAAAAAATGGTATAAACCGGTGGATTCTTTAAATATCTACACAACTTTAAAAAAGTCAGTAAATATAGGTAAATCATTATTATTTAGCATAAAAGACGATGGTGTAGGCATAAATAGAGAAGACATGCCGGCTTTATTCAAAAAATTCTCATTTAACAAAGGCAGAAATCCGATGGGAACAGGTATAGGATTATATTATTGTTCTCTTGTCATAAAACAACACGGCGGCCATATTTGGGCAGAAAGCTGTGAAAATAAAGGTACAACTTTTTATTTTACATTACCTATAAATTCTATATATAAATAATAATAAGTAAAAGGATTAAAGTATGAGTGAGCAGGATAAAAAAATCAAAGTATTAATAGTAGAAGATTGCAAACTTACAACCATCAGTTTAAAAACTTCATTAAAAAAATTTGATTTTATAGAAATAATAAATTCTGTAGAGAACGGTGAGCTCGCAATAGAAGCAATAAAAAAATCAAGCCCTGACATTGTTCTTATGGATATTGGAATGCCTGTTATGGACGGAATTAAAGCTACGCAAGAAATCAAAAACATCAGTTCAAAAATAAAAATAATAATGCTTACCACACACAGTACAGAAAACCAGGTTTTTGACGCCTTGTCCGCCGGAGCTCATTCTTATTGTTTAAAAGATATAGATGTGGAAGAATTAAGTATAGTAATAAAAAGCACTTATAACGGTGCATCTTGGCTAGACCCGAGTATTGCAAGGACTGTTTTATGCAATGTGTCAAAAAGGCAACAAAACGAACAAGAAATATATAATTTAACAGATAGAGAATTAGAAATTCTCAACTTGATAGCGCAGGGATATAGCAATGCAAAAATTTCCGAGACCCTGCATATAAGCATGAATACCGTGAAAACGCATATTAAAAACATCTTTCAAAAGTTAGAAGTAGAAGACCGCACAGAGGCTGCCATGAAAGCTTTTAAAAGTAATTTGATTTAAATCATTAAAACACTCTTTTCTTGATAAATCCGCCGAATGAATCTATGGTAGCTTTTATAAAACCGGTTAAGGTATTTTTTGATTCATTTACATTTTTTAAGTTTCTTAAATATTTATTTAATTCTTTACTAATTTTCTTTTTATTATTATCAGCTTTTTTTAAAGCATGTGCAAATTCTTTAGTTAGTCTTACTTTATCACTGTTAGGTACTCCCATTCTACCAACTAAAAAACCTTTATTTGAACCTAAGTCTAAAACATTACGTCCATTACTTTTTAATATTTCTGTTGCTAATTTTATATTGTTTTGATTAGTTGAATTTGTTGTTAATTTAGCAGCATTGTTAAAAATCGTTAAAGCTTCTTCTCTTGGTATATGGTATTTTTCATGTGTTTCTTTAATAAATTTTTGATAAAGTTTTTTTAGTTTTGATTCTTTTGTTTTAGGTACAGCTTTTTTAGAGATATTTGAAGCTGATTCTTGACTTGGGTGTTCTGCTATTGTATTTAATTGACCGGTAAGTGGAGTCAAAATAGAAGCAGGACTTTTATTTTTATTAACCTTTTTAAATGCCTCATCTCCTAACACTTCTATTTTAAAAGGATTTAACTTTTTAAATTTATCTGCTATCCTTTGTCTTATTGTCGTTGGTTTTGCTAACCCGGTAATATTTCTTGTTGCTGCTGTATATTGATGAGGAGTCTTTGCAATTTTTAGACCAGGCTTTTTTTTTGATGTGCTTAACGTTTTTTTTGAACGATCACCACTAAAGCCTACATTACGTATACTTACCATAATAAATTCCTTCTTTTTTTTTAAACTAAATTAAATGTTTATTATTCTGCCACATGCCATTAAACTACAAACAAAGAAATAATTTATAGTTTTGTTTTAATTTTTGTACAAATTTTAATAAAATATAAAGGTAAATTTTTAACGGAAGTTCCTTTTAAAAAAAGAACTTGGTAATAATCGTAAATTAAAGGTTGAAAATATCAGATGATCGCATTTAATAAAGTTTTTTGATATTAAAGGCATAAAGACTAAAATATTGCATAAAGTTCTTGCATAATAAATAAAAATAGCAATATTTAATACGCTAAATATCAGGCTATCCTATACATTATAGCTCTTTGACAAATGTTGTAGAAAAATTTCTAATGACAAAATCCCATTATGATTTTCTTTTATTTTTTCTTGATCCTAAATATCCTGCAATACTTATTAATCCTAAAATCATTGATGATGGCTCTGGAACAGGAGCAGGTGACTGAGTTAATTTTATGTTATCCACATAATTAATATCATAAATATTTGGCCCACTTGTAAGTTTTTGGTTTACTACTAAATCCACCACAATATTTAGAGAGGAAACATTATTTTTTAGTGAATACCAGTCACCACTTATATACCAGTTATTAGGATCCAATGTTGGATCTAAAGTTAAAGAATAATTAATCCATTCATCTCCAATAATCTGAGTATCATCGAAAATATACCGGGCCTTGTTGATAGTATCAGACATTTCAAACCTAACTTTTCCTACAAATAATGAGTCATCATTCCATCCTTTTGCATTCATATCCATTGAAAGTGTTTCATAATTCATCCAGTCCCCTAAAAATTTAGGCGGGGCAATAAGATACAAGGTATGACCAGTTTGAGGATTGTTTGATAGATCTTCAACTTTCATCATACCGTTTAAACCTTCATAAACATGACTAGTTGAGCCAGGGTCGTTGATGCTATACCAACCTTCTAAATCATTATCAAACGTTGAAATAACATTTGCTGCTTCTGCTACGTTAATAAGTCCAAACATTAGCAATCCCGCAAATAATGAAACAAGTGTTTTTTTCATAAAAATCTCCTCAAGATTTAAAAATTAAATTATTATAAAAAGTTAGTTTATTTATATTGGTACTTCTACAAAGCTTGCATCTATCATTGTACCACCTTGAGCTGTATATAATTTAAACAGCATTACTTTATCAAAAGGTTTATGTCAATAGTTATTTTTTCGTTCCTTTCATTAATTGGATAATTTTTAATATAAACTAAAAAAAATATTTTGTATAGATAAATTAAAAATATTTTTTTTAAATAAGTATACAGGTTTCAAATTAAATTTTATATTTCTCTAAAGTATTTTTAAGGGAGTCTAACAAAAAGAAAATATTTACGTCTAAAATATTATGAGATGCATAAAACTACAAGAATATAAAGAAATAACTATTTTTCATAAAAAACCTTTGCAACTCTATCAATATGTTCTTTTAAATTAGAATTATTAATTTCATCGTAAAATTTTACATCAAATTTGTAAGGAATAGGTAATTCATCGAGATCCAGGCTTATATTTCCCAATGTTATAAAATCAAGATTTCCCCATAAAACAAGATCTATATCAGAATTAAACTTGTATTTTCCTATTGATCTTGAGCCAAAAATTTTTACTAATTCTAAATTTGGATACTTTTTAAAGATTTTTTTTATCATAGATATTGTATCTTCTGATAAACCGAAATCAGTCAAGTGTTTTCTCCTTTAAAAATATATAAAAATTTTCCAATAAAAAAACAAATTCATTTTTAATCAGATCAAAAGACAAATCAAATGTTTTTTTGTTATAAGTATGTGAAAGCTTATTTCTTTGTATAAGCATTTTAATCCAAGGCTCCCCGTTTTTGATTATTTTGGCTTCAAAAGCTTGTTTTATAATGTTTCGGGGTGTTATCTCTTCTAAAATAATGCCTCTAAATTCCAAATAGTCTTTTAAAGTTTTCCATGCCAGTTCAAAAGTATATTCAAAACGTTGAATAACACCTTCTTTTTCCAGATCGGTAAAGTCATCTTCTTTATCAAAGGCACTTTTAAGCAATATAAAAGCTCTTTCAAAATTTTCAAATCTTTGTTTCCATCTAATATCTTGCATTTATTTTTTAACCTATATTATTTACTTATGTTTTTTATTAAAATGTTCGATATTTTCCTTCACACTTAATGTATTAGGATGATTTTTACCGAATTTCTTTTTTAGCTTTTCATAAGCTTTGGAATATAATTTAAAAGACTGCTTATGATTACCTTGATTATCATATACATGAGCAATATTATTATAAGAAGTAACAATAGAAGGATGATTAAGGCCTAAAACATTTTCTCTTATATCTAAAGCCTTAAAGTAAAAGTCAAGAGCATCTTTATATTTTCCTATAGTATTATAAATACTGCCAATATTATTATATGTAGCTGCGGTATCCGGGTGATTAATACCTAATTCTTTTTCTTTTAAATCCAAAGCCTTAAAGTAGAAATTAAGGGCTTTTTCATATTGGCCTTGAACATTATAAACACTGCCAATATTTTCATAAGATACGACAATGGAAAAATGACTTTCTCCTAATATCTTTTTTAATAAATCATAAGCTTTAAAAAAGATATTAAGAGCTTTTTCATATTGGCCCTGGGCTTTATAAATACTACCAATATTATTATAAGATACAGCTGTGAGCTGATGATTTTCGCCCAATATTTTTTCTCTTATGCCTAAAGTTTTATTATAATATTCAAGAGCTTCGTTATAATTACCCCGTGCATAGTAAGTATTGCCAATATTACTGTAAGATTCAGCTATAGAAGGATGATTATCATTGCTTAATATTTTTTCTTTTATAATTAAAGCCCTATTATAAAAATTAAAAGCTTTTTTATAATTACCCTGAGCATTATAATAAGATCCTGCTTCATTTATAATATAAGCGGCTTGTTCAGTTTGTATATCAAATTGCTCTATGTATTCTTTTAATGATTCTACATGAGGAATAAAGGAAGATGTATTTTTCCATGTTTTAATTTTATCAGGTTCAAATTTAAATATTTTAGAAATTAAATTTATCGCTGTTTCAATTTGTTCTTTTTGGGTTGTTTTATCAATTATACTGTCTTTTATAACCATTTGAACAAGTCTGTGTATTGATATATTATGAGTACTCTGTTTTATAAGAGAAAATCTTTTTAAAATATTAATAATATCATCAATATTTGTAAAATTATCTTTAAACCAGATTGTATTAATATTATCGGACGATAAAAACGCAATAATATTCAAAAAATCTATTGATTCAGGTTTTTCGATTTTTATTTTTTCAAAAGATATTTGCCAGGTAGTTGCAATATTAGTATTGCAAGGTTGAACTTTATCTTCTTTAAAAATAGTAGTGTTTTTTTCTTTAAAATCGTTAATATATTCAGAAATATTTATATTTTTTGACTTAATAAAAGCTCCGGCCTGTTCAAGCGCAAGGGGGAGAAAACCAAGAATCTCGGCTAAGTTGTTTAAGTCCTTTATATTTTGATGTTTATCCAAATTAATTTTGTTTGCAAGAAAGTCAACAGCTTCTTCTTTTTTTAAAACGTCTATATAAAAAGAATTTATCCCGCTCCAGTTTGAATTGCGAGAAGTAATAATAATATGGCCATTTCCGTTTGGCAGATATTTTTTTATAAAATTTTCGTTTTCTGCATTATCAAATATAATAAGCCATTTGCTATTGTTATAAAGCCAATTTTTAATTTCATTTGTTATTTCAGAGAAATCTTTTTCTACGGTATTTATATTAAGATCATTTACTATATTATAAAAATTTTCCTCTATGGTTATAGTATTTTCAGCATTTATCCAAAATAAATGGTTATATTTGTCTTTATTATCATTTGCGTATTTTTTTGCAATTTCACTTTTCCCAACGCCTCCAGGTCCGTAAATAACTTGGCATATTAAGCTTTTTTCTTGTTTTTTATCCTCTTTAAAAAGTGAATTTAAAACATCAAATCTTCCAGTAAAATAATTTGACGAGGATGGTACATTATTATGTTTTTTTATTTTTTGTTCTTCTACAGGAACTACTTTTAACTCTTCATTAACCGTTTTATTAACTTGTATGTTTATAGGGTTTGTAACGCTGCTTTGTGGACTTGTAAGACCTTTTTTATGTTTTTTAATTTCTTCTTTAAAAAGATAAAAAATAAAAGTTAAAATAAATAAACAAAAAATTGTTATAAGGTTAGAATCAATAAGGCTTTGATAATTTTGTATTACCCAATTATACGCTTCATTCCAGTCCATAGTTCCACCCTCTTATTTCTTGCAGATGTATACATAAATATAGCATAAAAAGCTGAATATTATGGATTTTTATTTATTTTTACAATTTTTATATTAAAATATTTTTGTTTGAACCGGAATAAGTTATAAAATATATTATACAGGTTCCAAATTAAATTTCAGATTACTTTTTTCATAGAATAGGTAATTTTATTAGCTTTTACCTGATTAAAAAATCTGAAAAGTATTTTAGAAGTAGTATAATTTAATCCTTTTGCTCAAAGATATCCGTGCACAAAATTTGTTTTTATTGACAAGAGAGGAAAAATATGTATTTAAAAAAAATATTAAATTTATTTATTTTGGTATGTTTGTTTATTTTATTTATTAACACTCAAGCTTTTGCGCAAGCATACAATTTTCAAAAATTTCCGCCTAAAGCAGGTCTTTCCATAGAAGATGATTTAAATAAAAAACTGGATAGTCAATTAATATATACATCTAAAGCTTATGCTTTTTTAACCTGGGAAGATGCGGTATTTAAATATATCCCTAAAAACACTGTTTTTTTTACAGCAATAAACGGACGCCCCAGTTTAGCCATTAAATTTTCCAGGTCATTTTTACCAGATCCTTCTATTATTGAAACTGTTATGAAGGAAAGAGTATTAGGCTTGTCATTCTTTAGCTTTACAGGGAAGGGCATTCCCATAACTAGAGTAGTATTTTCATTTCCGGATATGCTTCAAAATCCGTTAATGCTTGAGTCTTCTTTATTTATAACTGAACCTGACAAGCAAGACTTTTTAAAAGCTGCTATGAAAACTGATACAATTGATTTTTTTATTAAGCATGAAGACTGGAAATATAAAATAGCAGCAGCTACTTATAAAGTTAAATACGATTCTCCTTTAAAACTTAATAATGAAATAAAAAGAGTTGTTGGTAATATGTTAAATGAGTTTAATCCTCAAACCACTGAACTTCAAATTAAAGAAGCAAGTAATTTAATGTATAAAAAATATAAAAGTCCGAGTGATGGAGTAAATCCTTATAATACTGTATGGTTTAAGTACTACGCCAGGATTTCTAAAACCGTGATCAAAAAGACAAAATATAAAAAGAAATTCAATTAAAGTTTTTTATTTATACGGTTTGTTTGAGGGATTCCATATTTTCCTTTACTGTCAAGGTGTTAGGGTGATTATCGCCTAATGTGCTTTTAAATATTTCATAAGCTTTATTGTAAAGTTTATGGGCTTCATCATAGTTTCCTTGAGTTTTATAAATTAAACCTATATTATTATAAGAATAAGCACTGTCAGGATGATTAACTCCTGATATTTTTTCAGTTATTTTTAAAGCTTTAAAATAGAATTCAAGAGCCTCATCGTAGTAACCTTGATTATCATAGATTGCACCAATGTTATTATAGGATGTAGCAGTAAAAGAGTGATTAACGCCTAATACTTTTTCAGTTATTTCTAAAGCTTTGAAGTAGAATTTTAAAGATTCTTCTATATTTCCTTGATTATCATAATAACATCCTGTTGTATGCAAAATATAGCCTGCTTGTTCGGTTTTTATATCAAATTTTTCCATATAGTCCATTAGTGATTCAATGTGTGGTATAAATAAACTTGTTTCTTCCCAGGTTTCTTGATTGTGAAGATCAAAATGATAAATTTGACTCATTATATTAATTACTTCCTCAATTTGTTCTTTTTGTATGGCTTCATCTGTTATGCTGTCTCGTATTACCATTTGAACAAGCTTGTGTATTGATATAAATAGACCTTGTCTGGTTATAAGCGAGCATTTTTCAAGAGGTTCAATTACTTCAATCATAAATTCAGAAAACTCATCTTGTGTTACAAACCAAGCTAAATTAATATTATTCGAAGCTAAAAAAGCTATAATATATAAAAAATAAACGGATTTAGGTTTAATTTCTTTAAGCTTATCAACAGACACTTGCCAAGTGGTAGCAACAGTATAAGGATATCCTTCCGGTTTGTTCATGCTAAAGTTATTAGAGGTTTTTATTTTTAGCTCTTCAAGGTATAGACTGGGATTTTGTGTTGTATTATTAATATATGCCACTGCCTGAGTAAGAGCTAATGGTGTACAACCTAATACTTGCGGCATCACATTTATATAGCTATAATATTTATCATAATTAACATCCAGGTTATTTTTTAAAAAATCTAAAGCTTCTTCTTCTTTAAAAACATCAATTTGTTTAACGCAAGCTATTCCGTTCCAATCATGATATCTTGACGTTATCAGAACATGTCCGTTGCCTTTTGGTATATATGGTTCAATAGACTGTCTGTCTTTTGCATTATCAAATATAATCAAACATTTTTCATTCGGGTCAAAGTTAAAAAGTGCTTGATTGACGGCTAATATTAAAGCTTCAGGCTTAACACCCAGGGTATCAAGTCCAAAAGCTTGAGCTATATCAATATAACTTTTAGATAAGCTGGCAAAGGATTCTGCATTTATCCAAAGGACAGCATTATAGAGATCTTTGTTTCTATATGCATACTCAATGGCAATAGATGTTTTTCCTACACCGCCAAGGTCATGAATTGTTTGTGCTTGAGTTATTATTTGAACTTGTGAATTTTTAAATAGAGAATTTAAAATATCTTCCCTGCCTGAAAAGAGATTATTCCTTTGAGGTACATTTATGAAGGATTTATCATCTTCATAATTATTTATTACACTTCCATTTTCCATAACCTGATTAATTGTTGATTTTAAAGGATTTGTAACATCTTGCAGTTTTCCTGAATTTTGAGAATTGCCATAGTTTGCATTTCTATCTCCTTTAACGAGGTTTCCTGATTGTAATTTAATAGAGCTTTCAGTATTATCTTGTTTATTATTTAAAAATTCCAGATTGTGTTCGTCCTTTAAAAATTCTTTTTTACTCTTAAATAGTTTAGGGATAATAACTGTAAAAAGAACAGTAATAAAGGCTACAACAGTCCAAAAGACAATTGTAGTGATATTAGAAGCCGTAACACTTTGAAGTGCGCTTATTGTCCATTTATATAATTCATTCAAATCCATCATAGAAGCCATCCCGTATTCTGTGAATATCTATAATATATCATGAAAAAATTTTATCAAAAAAATACACTTATTATTAATTAACAAATATGTTTGGACTTTATACTATCTTCTGATGATAATGGAACAACCTTTGTTATTATCTCAGGCTTATTAACTTATATTAAACATTTGCAAATATCAAAAATCCTTATAAAGAAAAATTAAAAAATTTAGAATGTTTAATTTATACAGAATTTTCAAAAGATATAAAAAGACTGTTAAAGGTTTTAAAAATTTTTAAAACCTTTATATTAAATTTACCCTTAATTTTGTCTAATGTATGCTAAAATTTAAGAATTAATCTTTTTTGTTTTTCACATATATCCTGGGAGTATGAGGAGAGTAATTATGAAAACAATAAAAATAATAATAATTTGTTTAGTTTGTTCATATTTATTTATGTTTGCTGAATTTAGTACAGTAACAGCAATGGCTGCTAATAAAAGATTTGTAGAAAAAGAAGGCTTTTTTCACTGGAGAACTTACAATAAAGGACTTTATGACACTAAGAATTTTCAATTTGTAATTGAGCCTGTTTATAGTGACGTATATATATTAAAAAATGAATTGGTTAAAGTTTACAAAGGTTATAACAAGCAGGGGCTATATGACCTAAAAAAGAAAAAATTAATACTTCAGCCCATTTATAAAAATATTAAAGTAACAGAAGATGGAGTAATTGAAGTAAAAAGTAAGAATTATTCCGGTAAAAAAGGCTTATATGATTTAAAGAAAAGAGTTTTAACAATTAAGCCTATTTATAAGAATATAAAAATATTAAATAATGGAATGGTTGAAGTTACTACAAGTTCTTATAAAAAAGGTTTATATGATATTAAAAAGAGTAAATATATATTTAACCCTGCCGGTAATAAAAATATACGAATATTAAACAATGAACTTGTCCAGGTTTTTGTTATAGATGATGAAAAAAATTCCCGTAAAAGCGGGTTGTATGATTTAAAGTCAAAAAAATATATTATTAAACCTGTTTATAGATCTATACGATTATTAAACAATGAGCTTATTAAAGTTTATAAAAGTTATAATGAAAAAGGCTTGTATGATCTTAAAAGTAAAAGATTTATACTTCAGCCTGTTTATGAAGATATAAAAATATTAAATAATGATCTGATTAAAATAGTTAAAGATTATAATAAAGAAGGTTTATATGACCTAAAAAGTAAAAAATTTATACTTAAACCTACCTATAGTAATATTAAAGTATTAAGTAACAGAATATTTAATAATAGAATGCTTGTAATAAAAAGTTATACTTACAATTCTGGTAAAATGGGCTTATATGATTTAAAAAGCAGGTCTTTAATACTATCGCCTGATTATAACTATATAAAAATTTTAAAAGGTGAAATGATCAGAGTAGAAAAGGATTCTTTTAACAAGGGCTTATATGACATTAAACGTAAAAAATTAATAATTAATCCTATTTATGACAATATTGAAATATTAGAAAACAATCTGGTTAAGCTGGAAGATGTCAGTACATATAGCCTATATGATAAAAGGAAAAATCTTTTCATTATTAATTCAGTGAATAAAGATTTTTATGTTAAAAATGATAATTTGATATTTGAAGTTAAATTTGAAGATAAAATTAAGAAAGTTAACTTGCCTTTTGATAATTATCAAGAAATAAAAAATTTAAAAGGTTTAGATTTTATAAAAATAAAAAAAGCGGATAAGTACGGGCTTTATGACTTAAATAAAAAAAATCTTGTGTTAAAGCACTTATATGACAATATTGAAAGACTTAATAAAGATTATGTGAAAGTAAAAAAAACAGGTAAATATGGGCTTTATAATTTAGATAAAGATAATCTTATATTAAGCCATTTATATGAAAACATTGAAAGCTTTAGTAAAAATTACCTAAAGCTTAAAAAGGAAAAAAAGTATGGGCTTTATGATTTAGATAAAAAAAATCTTATATTAAATCATTTATACGAAGATATTGAAAAACTTAATGAAAATTATGTAAAGTTAAAAAAAGATGATAAATACGGACTTTTTAATTTAGATAAGGATAAGCTTGTATTAAATCATTTATATGAAGATATTGAAGAACTTAATGACAACTATGTAAAGCTTAAAAAAGAAGGTAAATATGGGCTTTATGACTTACATAGAGAGGAACTTGTTATTAATCATGTATATGATAGGATTGCAAATACTGATAAAACCAATATTGAAGTAAAAAAAATAACTTCAGGTCTGGTTGTAGTTGATGATATTTTATATAATAACTTTGGGTTTCAAATAAATCTGGATGTCATTACAAATAAAATTAAAAATACATCTATAATGCTTTTAACATTATTAACATTAAGTATTTTCGGAATTTTGTCCTTAACCTGGGTAAAAAAATACACGCCATTGATAGAATTTATAATATCAATTATTTTAAGCTTTTATATTAAATATAATAAACAAACTTTATTAAAGTTTTTGTTACCGCTTAATTCCTTGGGAGCTGTTTGTAATCATAAAGTATTATATTTAGGTTATGAAGAAAAAGAAGAGCAAATTCCGGCTATTAGCAAATATACAAATTTTTTATACTTTAACTCTAATTTTTTAAGTTCAGACAAATTAACTTTATGTTGGGAATATAGTTTGAAAAATAAATCTACCATAAGGGATGAAAGGTCAGAATATTTATATAACAGATATAATGAATTAACAAAAAAACGTTATGGTTATAATTATAATGAATTTGAACAAATTTCAAACTTAGGCCAAATGTTACCTACTAAGACTCATGAAAATATTGCAGGACTAATGTTGCCTGCTATAGGTGCTTGTGCGGACAATTTTCAAAATTCGGATATTCTTTTAAGCGTATTGGGTGATTCACAAAACTATAGTCATTATGTTCGTCAGGGAGCTTATTTGGGTTTGAAAAAACTATTGAAAAATACTGATTTAGGTGAATATGCAAGTACAATTGAAGATTTCCTGGATATGTATAACCAGGATCAAAAGAACAGGGTTTATGAAATAAGAATATTGCCTAAAAATACTGTGGTTGATACAGCTATAGAATTCAAAAAAGCAATGGATTATTTTAATAATGAAAACTTAAATGATAATCCTAAATTATATAAGATAGTTAAACAATTTTATAAAACATTGCCTGCTTCTATTGATTTTTTAACGCATTATCCGCTTAAACTAATAAGTTTAGCTGATTATCATAATATTTTAGGATATTATAAAGAAAAGAAATATTCTATTTCTTTATGGACCAGGTTTACCCCCCCTAAAGATGTAGGTACTGTACATTATAGAAGTATTGCAGTAGATGATTTAACAGTACCAAATTCAATAGGTATTGCACACGAATTACTGGAAGATCCTGTATTGTTTTTACCTGTTGAATATCATGAATATTTACACGCATGTGGCACTAATCATAAGATGGGACAGGGCATTAAAAACGAAGCCGAAGTATGGTTAAGAGAAAATATTTTCTTAAGAAGTCTTATTGCTCAAATGGCACCAAAAAAACAAAAAGAATTTTCTTCTTATCATTCAGAGATAATAAATAAATTTAAAAGAATGGGTATGTTTCAGACAGTTGAGTTGATAAATACAGATCCGATTACAGACGATTTTAGACTTATGTTAAATATGATTATTGAAAGCTTATATGGTAAACAAAAAACAGCAGGAGAAGCCTCAATAATTGCTGATCAGGAGATATCGTACTGGGATTATTTAATTGAGTCGGAAAATCAAAAATTAACCTGGTGTCCTCATCAACAATATCCGTATTTAAGCTCTTCACCGTCAGGTAAAAAAGTTAGAGAAATAATTATAAGGACAGAAACTCAAAAAAATACACTTAAGGGGGAGGAATTTGAACAAATTATTAACGAGTCTGAAATTAAAAGACAGCTTGATAAATGGAATAAGTATATAAGTCAAATACCCGGATTTAAATATAATTCTATAAGTGGAGAAAATACCAGGTTAATTCATTTTTAAGAAATTGAGGATAAATATGTTTAAAGAGGTTGATTTAACTATATTTAAAAATACAGTTTTAATACTGAGTGTATTATTTGGTTTATATTTAGCTTTTGTTTTAAAAGATTTTTTATTGCTTTTATTTGCGGCTTTTGTTTTAGCCAGTTCAATAGAGCCTGTTGTAAAGCTTTTTTCAAAAAAAATGTCTCGAAATAAAGCTATTGTTTTGGTGTTGTTTATAGGGTTATTTGCAATATTTATACTTTTGGTACCGTTTTTAAATATATTAATAAAACAAATGATCCTGTTTTTTAAAGATGTACCTGAATATTGGGATAAAGTAGCAAGCTTAATACAACAAGTAAAAACCGAAGGACTTTATTCTATACTAAAAACCTTTCAGCTGGAAGGCTTAGCAGAGAAAATAGATACTAATGTTTTACCTGATACAACAAAAATTATAGGGTCTCTTTCTGAAATAGCACAAAAAGTTATTGAAAACTCAATCTTGCTAACTCAAGGCTTTTCTAATTTTTTAATATCTGTTTTTACTACCTTAGTAATTGTTATAATATTTTTAAAAGATAAAAATTATCTTAGAAATAAATTTTTAAACCTTTTTCCTTCTCATAAAAGAGAAAAAGTAAGTGAAATATCTAATACAATATCTTCTAAAGTAGGCGGATATGTAATAAGCCAGTTATTTGCTTCTCTTTTTATCGGATTATTTACCACGATAGGTTTTGCTATTGTTCAAATTAAATTTTCCCTTATTTTGGGTACTATAGCCGGTGTGAGTGATATTATACCTATTGTAGGGCCTACGGTTGCAACTATTATAATAGCTTTAGTTATTTTTGCTCAGAAGCCTATTTTGGTTATTCCGGGTATACTTCTTTTTTTAATAGCACAATGGCTATCAGATAATGTAGTTAAGCCTATTTTAATGAGTAAGTTTTTAGATCTTCACTCTTTAACTATTATTAGTTCTTTGGTTATCGGCGGTTTATTTTTTGGAACTATAGGTTTAGTGCTGGCTCCGGCAATGGCGGCTTCTATTTGCGTATTAGTAGATGAGCTTTATATTAAAACTCTTGACTAATTTTATGAAATATTCGGTTTAAATATTATCTTTTATAACCTTTTTCTTTTAAAATATTTTTTATATTTGCTATTTCTTCTTTTAAATCTGATATATCAGATTTATTATCAAGTAATAATTTGACCAAGTCATATATTGAACGGTTTATATCA
>JANQHM010000130.1 GCA_028282645.1 Candidatus Gastranaerophilales bacterium | reverse complement strand
CTCTTTGGAATGAGCTTATAAAAAATAAAATTGACCATTTCATTTTTTAACGCTCCCGCTTCGCAATTCAGAGTTTAGCTTATTTTATTAGATTTAACAGGATTGAATAATCTGAAAAGTATTTTTGAGTTAATATAATGCCCTTTATCAGTTATATTTTTATTACTCTTTTTATTATAGCTTATTTTATTAGTTTTTACCTGATTAAAGAATCTGAAAAGTATTTTAGAGTTAGTATATTAATTATAAAAGTATTTTAGAAATAGTATAATTGAGTACCAGTATTAAAATAACGTATTTATCAGGTTTTTTCTTCTAACAAATAAACGAAATAAGATAAAAAAAATTTTTAAAAAGAAATAGCAATAAAACTTTTTGTTTTTTTTACCATAAATAAATGTAAAAATGTAGACGTATTAGTTAATTAATTTTTGTTTATATTATAATATATTTTGATTATTGATTATTTTTTCACTAAAATAATAACCAGTTATTCTGGTACAAAATTAAACTCCGGATTGCTCTTTTCGGAATATAGCCTGTTTTATTCGATAGAATACCCCGACCCTTGGGTCGAGGAGGTTCATTAGTTTTTACCTGATTAAAGAATCTGAAAAGTATTTTAGAGATAGTATAAATTAAAATCAGAAAGATATAATAATAATTATGAAAAAAACTATATTTATTTTATATTTAACCGGATTAATCTTCTTTTTTACTCAAGCAAATGCAGAAGAAGCTACCTTTACCAAAGGTGAATATACACTAAAAGGCTCTGTTCAGGATAACATGGAAATAGAACCTGATATAATCGAGTTTAAAAGGAATGACGAAAAAGATTATACCTTAAAAAACTTTAAGCTGGAAAACTCGGATGCTCTTAAGCTGAATGAAATTAAGTTAAGCAACATAGATGAATTAACTATATCCGATTCTAAAAAAGTTGTTGATACAAAAGAAAGACTAAAAAAAGCAACAACTTTTTTACTGTTGGGCGGCTTATCTGTTTCCGGCAGTGTTGAGCGCTCAATTAGAGATAAAAGGGCAGAAAATCGTTTAGCATCCAATTTTACTAATCCGATAAAAAGTTTAAAAGAAGGCTATAAATCTGATGATAACGAATTTTTAATTAACTATGTAGGCCACCCTTTTGAGTTCTTTTTATTGACCAATTATCTAAAAGCTTCCGGAGCAAGTGATAAAGAAGCTTTTGTAATAGCTCAACTAACTAACTTTACATGGGAATATGTTTTTGAAGGCAACTACGTTGCCCCCTCCCCAAAAGATTTAGTCACGGACACCATTGGCAGTTTAGCGGGAATATACTTTTATAATAAATTCCTGGGCAAACATGCCGATTATACATACAATAAACTTAACAAGTTCGGTGAAAAATACGAAATGAATATAGAACCCGAGATAAAGTATAACTCAAGGACACGAGGAATGATTCTTGCGGCAAAATTTAAAAAGAAATTATAACCATAAAAAAGGGTTCAACGTAGTTTGTCGTGATGTGTCATGATATAAAGTATGGACTAAAAAAGTCGCAACTTGACGGAGATTTTTTTAATTTAGCGGAAGAAGAGCAAAATCTAAAATTAAAGAAAAAAGAACGGGTAAAAAAAGAAAAATCAAGAAAAGTACTGCAACATCAACAGGGAAAAATACTGCAACATCAATTGGAACACTTACAGCAACAATTAACTTACTCGATTAACTTTCTTAATCTGGTTAAGGAGCGTGCAGCAGATGATTCAAATAAAACCGGCTCTAAAATTTTAGATAACCTGGAATTAAATACAAACAGTTTTAGTGAAGGCTTTATATACAAATTTAATAATAAAAGTCACGAAGAATTTATTAATTACCTGTGCGACCACTTTATTTCAACCGTTGACCACATTGACTTACACTCTAGTGGGGGAAAAAACTCTGATAGTAATTATTTACTTTGTTGCAAGGCTTGTAACACATTGCGTGGTGATATTGAAATTAAGGACTGGCTAAAATTAAACCCTGATTTTCGGCTTAATATCTTCAAGTCTTTAGATGAACTTGATGCTAAAATGCCAGAAACTTCTTATAAGCAAGAAGTTTCTGAGCATATTAATAACTTAATATCAAATTAGCAGTACTTTTACTAACTTTAAAAAGGCATCAGGATTTCTTAGGTCCTTTTGCCTGTTTTAGTTTTTCTTTCTGTTTTAGTTCTTCTATTTTCTCTTTTACTGCATCTGGGTCTATAAGCATATTAGGAATTGAATATCTCGAGGCATCAGGCTTTACTGATATAGATCGATTTCCTGCTTCATTATTTCCAGTTCCCCAATAAAGCCCTTCGGCAGTGTCATCATCGTACGGGTCAGCCGAAGCACTACCATGAGTCGCTGAATGATCTCTTACTTCACTATTTCTTCTTGCTTCATTTTCTGTTCCCCAATAAAGCCCTTCGGCAGTGTCACCATCGTACGGGTTAGTCAAACCACCACCACAACAGTTCCCTTTAAACGAAATATTATTTTTTTGTTGATTTAAGTTATTTTGTTTTTGAGCAGTCATTTTTTTGTAAGGGTTTAAATTACCCATTAATCTGATATTCATACTTGCTTAGCCTCACGATCTTTTTTTAAATTAATTAAATATAAATAAAATAATAAAATAAATTTATATATATATTTTATTTTATTCCCAAATTAATAAAACAGCTAAAAGAAAAAATTGCCAATAATTTTTTTTAAGTTTAAAAATAATTAATAAAAAGTTTAAATTTAGCCTAAAAATTTGCAAGAAAACATTTTTTGGTTTATAAAAATGTTTAAGAAGGGAATAGAGGAGAAACAAAGCCTAAAATGAAAATCATAATTTATGGTGCTTCTGAAATGTCGATAATGCTCGCTAAAGAGTTATACGAGGTTCACGACGTTACAGTAATAGCACATAACGAAGACATTCCCGAAGAATTGAATAAGCTGGACATTAGCTATGTACCCGGCAACGGAGCAAATTTAAAGGTCCTGGAAACAGCGCAAATAGTCACGGCAGATGTATTTATAGCAAGTTCTAATATAGATGAATCAAATATAGTATCAAGCTGGATAGCAAAGCGAATCAGCAGCATAGAAACAGTATGTTTTGTAAGCAGATTTGACTATTTGGAATGCTTTCATCTGTCAAAGAACGTATTAAAAGCTCAAGATTCTGAAATAGATCATATAATATGGCCTGAAGAACTCTTAACTCAAGAAATTTCTCGTATAATAACAGTACCCGAAGCAATAGATGTAGAGATTTTTGCAGGAGGCAAAGCGCGACTGCTGGAATACAGAATAAAAGACGATTCCATTATTTTAAATAAATATATAAAAGATTGTTTTTTCCCTGAAGGTGCTTTAGTAGTAGGCATTACAAGAGATAATAAATTATTTATACCGGATGGCTCGACCCGGTTTCATTTAAATGATAAAGCTATATTCATGGGTACGGAGCAAGGCCTGAACAACCTGGGCGTTAACTTTTTTGAAACAAAAAAAAAGACAAAAACAGTAACAATCATAGGTGGCGGCAGTGTAGGCTATATGTTAGCCGCTGATATGGAAAAAATGAACATAAAAACAAAAATAATCGAAACAACCGAATCAAGAAGCCAATATTTATCTGATAATTTAAAGAAATCACTTGTAATTAAAGGTGACGGCACAGATTTAGAGCTTTTAGAGTCAGAAGATATAGGGGATTGCGATGTTCTGGTCAGTGTAACAAACAACGATGAAAAAAACTTGTTATGTTCTTTATTAGCAAAGCAGTTGGGGGTAAAAAAAGTTATAACAAGGGTAAACAAAGCCGCAAATGTTAATTTATTTGAAAAAGTGGGTATAGACGTTGCAATTTCACCAAAAGAAGCAGCATTAAAAGAGATAAGAGACAGGCTGCTGGAAAAAGATGTAGATATACTTGCGTTAGTAGAGCGCGGACAAGGTGAAGTAATAGAAATATCGGTTCCGGAAAACTTTATTGACATGAAAATTATGGAATTATGCTTGCCGGAAAAAGCAATAATCAGCGCAATAAAGCGCGGCAGTAAGATCCTGATCCCCAAAGGCAACACCAGCTTAAGGGGCAAAGATAATATGATGATATTCACAATTGCGGAAAACGCACCAAAAATAAAGGAATACTTTAAAAGTATTTTTGCAAAGTCCAGGTAACAAAGAATAAGAGATTGATATGCGATACAATTATCTTGCAAACGCGTTAGGATTAATACTTATATATTTCGGCATAATAATATTATTTCCAATAGTCGTAGCATTATTTGACAAGGATTATTTCTCTATTTTACCGTTTATAAGCGCATCAATAATATCTATAGCTTTGGGTTTGGGCATAAGATATATATCACCACCTCCACCGGACAACTATAATGATTTAAAAAGTAGAGAAGGTCTGTTAATAGTCGCACTAACCTGGACAGTTATTTCAATAGTTACGGGTATTCCATATTTATTTTACGGACTACCCCCTATAAATGCTATTTTTGAGGGTATATCAGGGATAACAACAACAGGCGCAACAATTTTAACAGATTTTAGCCAATACCCAAAAGCATTTTTCTTTTGGCGCAGCTTAAGCCAATGGCTGGGCGGCATGGGTATTATCGTATTATTCGTAGCGATTTTGCCTCAATTAGCAGTTGCAGGACGACAATTATTTTTTGCAGAGGCACCCGGGCCAACAGAGGAAAAAATTACACCACGTGTAAGATCAACAGCAACAGCATTGTGGAGCATATATATTTCCTTAACTCTTTTACAAATGTTATTTCTTATTTTAGCCGGAATGCCGGTTTTTGATGCGGTTTGTAATTCTTTTTCCACCTTGGCAGCAGGCGGATTCTCACCTAATCCTCAAAGTATAATGGGATATAACAACTCATTAATAGAAACAATTATAATAGTATTTATGTTTTTAGCGGGAGCTAACTTTGCTTTACAATTCAAAGTAGTAACTTCAAAGTCCTTTAAACTGCTAAGAAAAAATACAGAGTTTAAATTTTACTTTTTTATAATCCTAATCACCTCAATAGCACTAGCTTTAGTATTAAATTTAATTCATAACCTCCCCTTTTTAGACAGTATCAGGCATGCTTTTTTCCAGATAATATCCGTTATAACCACTACAGGATTTGCAAGTCAGGATTTTGAGCTATGGAACATACAAGCCAAAGTTCTTCTATTACTTATGATGCTGATAGGTGGCAGTGCCGGGTCAGCCGGCGGAGGAATTAAAGTTGTAAGAATATTATTAGGTTTTAAGTATATGCTGAGAGAAATACCTCAAACCCTTCATCCAAGAGCTGTATTACCTATAAAGCTCGATAAAAGAGTTGTTTCTCAAGATATTTTAAGGCAAATACTGGCTTTTATACTTTTATATTTTTCTCTTGCGTTGATATCAGCAATTATTATATCTTTCATAGAGAGCGATATTATGGTAGGAGTCACAGGTACTCTTGCTACAATAGGCAATGTAGGTCCGGGCCTGGGACAGTTAGGCCCTATGGCAAGTTATGACAGCCTGAATGTCATATCAAAAATAATTTTATCATTAAACATGCTAATCGGCCGACTTGAAATTATCCCTTTCCTTGTTATGTTTCATAGAGATTTTTGGTATTTTAAAAGATAAATGAAATTTTTTAATAATTTAAAATTGTTTAGAGAAAACCTGAAAAATACAATTGATTTTAATTTAAGAAATACTCTTAAGTTAAAAAGAAAAGTCACGCATCTAAAAAATGAGTCCAAACAAGGATTATTCGGCTCACTACCTCAAAAAATGCGCGCTTTTGCTGAAGATAAAGAGCAAGTGCTTTATACAAAGTACAATTTGGATCACTTAAAAAATAATTCTACACAACGCGAATACATAGAAAATTTAACAGTTTTAGAAATTCTTGAGAATTACTTTTTACAAGCTGATATCAAACCTGACGCGCATATTCTGGATGTGGGCTCCAAAAACTGGCATTATATAGAAGCTTTACACAATTTTTTCAACAATAAAGCACCTGATGCTTTAATAGACGGCATAGAAATAGATGCGTACCGTATGTATATCAATTTTCATACCAGGTATGATTATGCAATGCACCGCATCAGCCACATGCCGAATGTACGCTATATTGTCGGGGATGTACTGGAGCATAAAGATAAATATGATGATATTCTTGTTTTCTACCCGTTTGTAACACCTGAGCCGTTAATACGCTGGGGCTTACCCTTATCCAGGTTAAAGCCGGTACAATTAATCGAGCACCTTTATGATATTTTAAATCCTGGCGGGCGTATTCTTGTTGTCAATCAGTTTGAGAGTGAATACCTTGTAATTAAAACCATATTAGAGGGTTTAGGCCATGAATATAAAGATTATGGCGAGTATACGAGTAGTTTTATTTATAACGAATGCAGAAGGTTTGTTTTACTCATTTGATTATTGTTCTATTTTATTTTTTTTTTTTTTATTTTTAAAATAAAATATATAAGTAAAGATAATATAAGTTTTGCGAAAACTTAATTGCAATAAAGCTATATTTATATAATTATTTTATATTAAGCGTGACTAAGGAAGTTAGAGAGATGGAATATTTTAAAAGTTTAGATGTAATCATACAAGCAGCCGTAATAACTGGTGTTTTTGTGCTTATAGCCGCATTTCTCCCATTAATGCCGGATAAAAAAGAGCCTAGTAACAATGTAAGTATACTTAATCATTTTTTTGGTGGTATTTTTAATACTAATACTATTACTATAAACGGCATAGATGATACGAATAAAAAATAATGGTCAAAAAAAATAGTAAAATTTTTATATTATTATTAGCAATTGCAATATCAATGCAGTTTGCTTACTGTGCAAATTCAATTGTTCCCACCACTGCGGAAAAAAAGGCTGTTAATACCATAATAAAGCAGGTTGATGGATTTAGTGAGACCTTTAAGTTAAAGCTTCTTAATAAATTTAACGGCGGTGTAATGTCCAAAAATGATATTCAGCTAACTGTGCATTTACACAAGGCAGGATTGGACGAGGCTATTTTAGAGAAAATAATTGAAAATAAGATACTTAAGCCAATTTATGATAAATATTATCAGATTTCTCATCAGTTAACCAGTATAGAGTCAAAGCTTGACCTAAGTAATAAACAACATCAAGACTACAGGCACATGGCAGAAATCGCAATAAATGCCAAGGAAAATATAATAAAACTAAAAGACGATGAAATAGAAAAATTAAATAAAGATATAGACAGTACAATAAAATTGTCTAATGACTTGGCATCAATGGACAACCCCGAAGCTAAAAAAGCTCTTGAAGAACTACAAAACGGCAACTATGAATACGCCATAAAAGTATTTGACTCTATAATAGCTGACCCTGTTAAGCTGGAAGAAAAAAAACATGCCAAGGTATACTTTAATGCTGCCGAGGCAAGGTCTTTAAGTAATAAATATCAAGAGTCTTACAAGTTTTATTTAAAAGCAGTTGACCGCGATGAAGATAATTATGAGTATTTATCACAAGCTGCCTGGATGAGTATGTACTTGATAAAAAAAGAGGCTCTGGAGTTATTAGAAAGAAAACTTGATATTGAAAAAAATAAATTAAAAAATGAAGAAAAAACAGCTGATACCTATAACACAATTGGTCGAGTTTATGATAATCTTGGCAACTATGAAAAAGCTCTTGAGTTTTATAATAAATCTTTAGATATAAATTTAAAAACCATTGGCGAAATTCATTCTGAGACTGCTACTACATACAATAATATTGGTCGAGTATATTATGCTCTTGGCAACTATGAAAAAGCTCTTGAGTTTTATAATAAATCTTTAGATATTACATTAAAAACCATTGGCGAAATTCATTCTTCTACTGCTATTACATATGATAATATTGGTCAAGTATATTATGCTCTTGGCAACTATGAAAAAGCTCTTGAGTTTTATAATAAATCTTTAGATATAAAATTAAAAACCATTGGCGAAATTCATTCTGAGACTGCTACTACATACAATAATATTGGTATTGTTTATAAAGCTCTTGGCAACTATGAAAAAGCTCTTGAGTTTTATAATAAAGACTTAAATATTTATTTAAAAACCATTGGCGAAATTCATTCTGAGACTGCTGCTACATACAATAATATTGGTGGTGTTCATAGAGCTCTTGGCAACTATGAAAAAGCTCTTGAGTTTTATAATAAAGACTTAAATATTTGTTTAAAAACCATTGGCGAAATTCATTCTGATACTGCTATAACTATTTGGAATATAGGTGTGGTATACTACCAGGCAAAACAATATAAAAAAGCTTGCGATAATATAGAAAAAGCAATAAGCATCTTTAAACAAACCCTGCCAGCAAATCATCCTCATATTATAAACGCCCAAAGCTGGCTTGAAGGTGTAAAAAAAGAAATGTAGCAAGTTTAATTTATTATATTTAACACGATTTAATAATCTGAAAAATATTTTTAAGTTAGTATATTTTAATAAAAGTTCAAAAAAATCACTTAGAGGATTAACTTTGCATAAAAAATGTTTTATAATATATAATAAGAAAATAAAATAAAATAAAACCGGATAAGAGGGGGGCTACCCTCAAACCCGGTACCAGATTTATTTAATTAAATCTGGCAGATATTTAATCATTAACGGTATCGCTGTTATCGCAGCGATATCTTTATTTATAAAGATTGAAACTACGAATACAGCCACCAACAGTAAAGCTATAAAAGCTTTATCTGAAAGCTTAAATTCCATGATCTTTCTCCTTTCCAGGCAGTTGCTAACTAATGCAACGTTGCCAACCCTTGCACCGTATAAGCCTTTATTAAAAGCTTTTGTTAATAAAGGCTTTATAGCACCTGGAAAGCCGAGTATCCGGCTTTATTTTATTTTCAAGGTTCACGTAAAATATTGTAAGTGAAATTTTTACTGATAGCAATTCATATAGTTCTTATTATTTTAAATTTAGATTGTTAATATGTTATAACTAATTTATATGTTCAATAATTATAAGTAAACTTT
>JANQHM010000092.1 GCA_028282645.1 Candidatus Gastranaerophilales bacterium | reverse complement strand
TTACCACGAATTTTTAGCTGTTCTTTTTGAACACGAAGTAAAAAGAAAAAAAGAGGGATATATAAATGCCAAGGTATCAAAAGCAAAATTTCCATATTTAAAACCCTTGATCAATTTGACTTTTCGTTTCAACCATCGCTTAATGAAAAGGAAATAATTAACCTTGGAGGATTAAGCTTTGCGGAAAACAATGAAAATGTAATATTTTTAGGACCACCTGGAGTTGGAAAAACTCATCTCGCTGTCGCTCTTGGCATAAATGCCTGTAGAGCAAGGCTTAGAGTTGCTTTCATATCGGTTCAAAATCTAATGGAAGAACTTATTCTTTCTAAAAAGTCAGGATGTATTACTCAAAAATTGCTTTACTATTCAAGGTTAGATATTTTAATCTTAGATGAGCTTGGTTATATGCCCATATCCAAGGAACAGGCAGATTTATTTTTTCAGCTAATATCATCAAGGTATGAAAAAGGATCAATCATTTTAACCAGCAATTACAATTTTGATGAATGGGGGAAAGTTTTTGATGATGATGTCGTAGCTTCTGCTATCATTGATAGGCTTGTCCACCATTCTAAAATCTTTTTCATTAATGGCTCAAGTTATAGGCTAAAGGATAAATTAAAAAATGCGGGATAAAAAATTTTGATTCTAGGGGGTCACTTTTATACGACTATAGGGGTCAATTGTACTTGACAATCTACACTTTTTAATCATAATATCATTCCTCATTTTTTGGAATGATATTTATGACGTTTTATTTTTCACTTTGTTTCAGACCACTACCAAAAATAAAAATAAAAAATTTATTTAAAAAGCTTTTTAATAAGCGGTTTGTTTAAAAATAACAATATTACTCCCGGCACCAAGGTTAATAATAATGGATACAAGAAAAATATCTTTTGATTTAAAGGATCATACATACCTGCTAAATAACCGCCTAAAAGATTGGCAAAAAAGATAGATGAAAACCACACACCCATCAAGAGTGAGGCAAATTGAACAGGCGCTAACCTGCTGACCATTGATAATCCTACGGGAGAAATACAAAGCTCACCTATGGTATGAAATAAATAAACTCCTATCAGCCATAAAGGACTGACTTTATTGGTCACTTCTCCAGCTTGCGAAGCTATAAACACAAGTAAAAATCCAAATGCCACAAAAATTAAGCCTAAACCGAATTTAACTACTGTAGATGGTTCTTTTTTCCTGTTAGCAAGGCTAATCCAAATGCTTGAAAATATTGGTGCTAGTAGCAATATTAATAAAGGATTTACTGACTGAAAGTAACTAACAGGAAATTCCCAGTTTAAAAATGGTAAAGTTCTATTTGTAACTTGGTCAGCAAAAAGTGTTAAGGAGCTACCGGCTTGTTCAAAGGATGCCCAGAAAAATATATTGAAAAACATAAGCGTAAAAATAAATGCAATACGTTGCTTTTCTTTACTAGTAAGAGCCTTGGTATTTTCTTTATAAATAGGGTCGTTTTCTTTTTTAACGGGTTTAGCTCCTATTGTATGCAAATATTTATGCTGCCCCCATAGGTAAACAGCTGTACCTATTAACATACCTACACCCGCAGCTATAAATCCGTAATGAAAGCCAAATTTCTCTCCTAGGGTCCCGCAAACGAGCGGAGCTAAGAATGCACCAAGGTTTATTCCCATATAAAAAATAGTAAAACCTGCATCTCTTTTATTGTCTGCATTTTCGTAGAGTTTACCGACAATTGTTGATATATTAGGCTTAAAAAAACCATTACCCAGAATTAAAAATCCGAGAGCTATATATAAAAACGGTACAGAAGGTATCGCAAGTACAAATTCTCCAAGCGCCATAAGTATGGCACCTATTAATATACAATTTCGAGCACCTAAATATTTATCCGCAAGGTATCCGCCAAGCAGAGGGGTTGCAAATACAAGACCTGTATAAATTCCGTATATGTGGCTGGCTTCTTTAGACGAAAATAAGAGAACTTTATACATATAGAGGACGAGTAATGCCCTCATACCATAATAACTAAACCTTTCCCACATCTCTATGGTGAATAAAAAATATAAACCCGGTGGGTGCTTACTTTCCATGTTCATACTCACAATCCCAATATACTACTTATACCTAAGGCCCAACGAGTCGGCAAAGCCGACGAAAAGCGAGGCCAAAAAAGAATTTACACCTATGAAGGGTACGGGGTGGATAATAAAAAGAAAAATTTTTTATTCCATACATACTTATTTTAAACATAAAAAAATGATGCAGTATAGACCGCACCATTAAATTTAATATAAACTTATTTCTAAACTTAGCTAAACAAAGAACTTACGGATTCGTCTTCGTGAATTCTTGTAATAGCATCACCAAGAAGCTGTGCAATTGATAATTGTATAATTTTAGCAGGAGCTCCCGGTTTTAAAGGTAATGTATTTGTTGTAATAACTTCTTTAATCGGAGAAACTTCAAGCCTTTCCATAGCAGGACCACTTAGTACAGGGTGAGCACAACAAGCATAAACTTCTTTAGCACCTTCTTTTATTAAAAGTTTTGATGCTTCCGTTATAGTTCCTGCTGTATCTATCATATCATCAATCAAGAAGCAAGTTTTTCCTTTAACATCACCGATTACATTTTCTACCTCAGCAACATTGTGTGCTTTACGACGTTTATCTACAATTGCAATCGGGCAATTAAGTTTTTTAGCAAAGATTCTAGTTCTTTCTACACCGCCTGCATCAGGGCTGACGGCTACTACATTATCGTTATCAAGGCCTTTTTTCTTAATATAATCGATTAAAACAGGTGTAGAATATATATGATCAACTAAAATATTAAAATATCCTTGAATCTGACCTGTATGCAGATCCATTGCAAGGACTCTACTTGCTCCTGCTGTTGTTAACAAGTCTGCAACAAGCTTAGCTGAGATAGCTTCTCTACCCGCAGTTTTTCTATCCTGTCTTGCATAAGCATAATAAGGGATTACTGCTGTTATATCTTTAGCACTTGCTCTTTTAAAAGCATCTATCATAATCAGTAATTCCATTAAGTTTTTATTTACAGGGTCACATATAGATTGAACAATAAAAACTTCATCACCTCTGATACTTTCTTGAATCTGAACGTATATTTCACCGTCACTAAAGTTTTTAACAATCATTGGACCTACTGTAGTCCCTAGGTGTTCTGCTATTTCTTCTGCTAAAATACTATGAGACCGGCCGGTAAATATTTTTATATCATGTGTTGACTTGATTGATTGTTCAGGTTCAAGAACTCTTTGTAATTCGATTACCAATTTGTATGTCCTCCAAAATTAAAAGCTATATTCCTACTTGCCCTTGACTGCTAAATTTCTTGCTATTAATTCTTTTTCTTTGTAACCCAATCTTCCAGAATAGATTGCCTTCCTCTGGCAATAGCCAGTGCACTTTCTGGAACATTTTTAGTTATAACTGATCCTGCTGCTACATTAGCCTTTGATGAAACTCTGACTGGTGCAACTAATACAGAATTAGAACCAATTTTTACATCATCTTCTAAAATTGTTTTATTTTTTTGTTTAGTAAGAGGATTATAATTTGCTGTAATGGTTCCTGCGCCTATATTTACATTTTTGCCCAGTTCAGAATCACCAATATAACTTAAATGAGCAACATTTGTATTTTCATTTATTAAAGATTTTTTAACTTCTACAAAGTTACCTATTCTTACATCATTAGTAACTTCAACCCCGCCTCTAAGGTGAGAAAATGGCCCTACTGAAGAATTTTTGCCGATTGTGACATCAGAAATTTTTGACTGAATAAGCTTAACATTATCTTGTACAGTTACATTGCCTTCAATGTGTAAATTTGGGCCTAAAATACAATTTTTTCCGATTGTATTTATACCGTCTATATAACATCCAGGATATACAATTGAATCTGCTCCTATTTGAGTCTCGGGAGATATCGATGTATTTTCCGGTGAGATTATAGTTACGCCATCGCTCATAAGTTGTTGAAGTTTTCTTTGATTAAGTATATAAGTAGCTTTTGCTAAATCAGCCCTTGAGTTGATCCCAAACGCCTCATCAGCATCTTCAAGAATGTGAGTATTAACCTTAAGTTTTTTTTTAACGCCCCATTCTACAATATCAGTAAGATAATATTCACCTTGTTCATTATTTGTAGTCAGATCAAAAAATACAGGTGATATTTGTTGCCAATTTAAACAATATACACCTGTATTTACCTCATTTATTAATTTTTCTTGTTTGTCCGCATCTTTTGCTTCAACGATTTTATTTATACTTCCTGATTTATTTTTTATAATTCTGCCGTAGCTGCCGGGTGGTTTAATAATCGCTGATAGTACGCTTATATCAGAGATTGATCGTTCATGGTTTTCGATAAATCCGCTTAGTGTTTTGGATGTCAGAAGTGGAGTATCTCCACACATCACAATTACACTTCCCTTAAATCCTTTTAGATAATCGTATGCTTTAAAAACCGCATCTCCCGTACCTAATTGAGGTTCTTGCAAAACACCGGTAATCGGGCAAGAAATGTTTTTATATTTATCTTTTATATATTTAGTAACTTCATCAGCTTTATAACCGACTATAATAAAAATTTCTTCCAGATTTTTAACTTTTAAAACGCTGTCAATTACTCTCTCCAATAAAGTTTTGGAAAAAATATCTTGCAGCACTTTAGGCTTGGAAGATTTCATTCTTGTGCCTTTGCCTGCTGCAAGTATTACTGCTTTTATCTTATTATCTGCCATATTTTTTTCCTGAACTTACAAGTCTAATTTCATTTCTATATATTATCAAAGAATAAGAAAATAAAATATTGACATTAATTTTAATTAAGTTAAGTTTTTTTACAAATACAAAAAATCTTCTTTTACAAGATTTTTTACTATATCTTTTCTGTAACGTTTGCTTTTAAATTCTATTTCATTTATTGCTTCATATACACTTGAACATGCCCTATGTAATGTAGCAGCACTTGACACAACAGAAAGTACTTTAACACCGTTTACTACTGTTTCTGCACAAATATCCTTTTTTGTGTCTGATTGAAAGATATATAAATCTTCTTCATCTTCAAAATTTTCAAGTCCCATAATTTCCGCACCTTTAGTCGGGTCATTTATATATCCGCCAGATGTTAAAAGAACTGCAACACTATGATTATTGTTTATATCAAAAACTTCAAACTCGTCACCGAGTGCACCTATTGTAGTTGAATATAAAATGCTATACAGGTCAGTATCAAGTAACGGTAATGATACCATTGCCTCCATATCGCTGATGGTGGAATTAATTCCCATAACCTTTGGATTGTCCTTTTCATCAAGTATCATTTCAATACTTAAAATACCGGAAAATATTATATTTTCTGTTACTAGTGCATCGATTATTGGAAAAACAATATTTTCTGCTATTTTTCCCTCAAGCATTGCATCCATATAGGGAATCGGTGCAAATGCACCCATGCCGGAAGTAAATACTCCGGCGTTACCTTCCAAAGCCCTTTTATATATAAAACAAGGTGACAAAGGTACTGCATTATAACCATCCGTTACAATTGGCAATGCAAAAATTCTGCCTTGCTCATATTTTTCTATAATCAGTGATTTACATAAAGATTCAAAACTTTTTTCTATTATATTTTGAGCTTGAGAAAAGCTCTCACATAAAAATACGCCTCTACCTTCTGAGCGTGTATCATATTTGATTATCAACGGATATTTGGCATCCTTTGCATATTCAATAGCTTGTGATGCTCTGCTAAAAATATGATATTCACAGGTTGGTATTTTATTTTTATGCAGAAACTTTTTAAGAAAGCTTTTGCTATTTTCAATTTTGGCTGCTTCTTTTGTCGGACCGAATACGGGAAGTCTCTTTTGGGTAAAAAGATTTACAATTCCCCAAATTATAGCAATTTGAGAAATTGCTATCGTTAAATCAATGTTATTTTCTTCTGCGAATTCCGCAATTCGCTCTATTTCATTTTCTTTTATATCAATGCACTGCGCATATTTAGCTATTCCAGGGTTACCCGGAGCGCAGTATATTTTTTTAATACCGTGATTCTGACGGAGTTTCCATATAAATGCATTTTCTTTAAATCCAGAGCCTACTACCAGAATTTTCATTTTACCCTCTCAAAATACTATATTCTACTTAAGTTTGTTTTTAGAGTAGATTGTATTTAATTTTACAATAAAAAATAAGAGTATAAAATACTTTATTTTACGCAATATGCATTAATTCAGATTAATATATTTCTTAATAAAACTATTTTATTGTACCTGCCGAATTGTTTGCGCTATAACTAGAAATAAGTTAGGAGTAAAAAGTTAAGTCATATATTTTTTAGGAGTCGAAAAACTAATGTCAAAAAAAAGAGCAATCATAAGTGTCTATGATAAAGAAGGGGTAGCGGATTTTGCTAGAAATCTTGTAGAAAAATTTGACTACGAGATAATTTCAACAGGCGGAACTTATGATTTATTAAAGGAAAATGGAATTAATGCAATAGAATTATCACAATTTACGGGATTTCGAGAGCTTTTAAGCGGCAGAGTAAAAAGCCTGCACCCTGCGATACATGCCGGAATATTACTTGACAGGGATAATCCGAATGACGTGCAAGAACTTAAAGATAAAGATATTACACCTATAGATATGGTTATTGTCAATTTATACCCGTTTTTTGATGCGTCTAAAGGTGTACAAATATCAGCAAAAAATCTTATTGAGTATATAGATATAGGTGGTGTAACCCTTTTAAGAGCGGCTGCAAAAAATTATAGTTATGTGACAGTTGCATATAAGCCGGAAAAATATAATGAAATAATTAATAATCTTGAAGAAAATAAAGGTAAAACAAATATTGATTTAAGAAAAAATCTTGCAATAGAAGCGTTTCAGTATACTTCAATGTATGATTCCGTTATATCTGAGCAACTTTATACACGATTAAGCGATATAGATACATCTAAAATGCCTACTATTTTAAATATGAATTTAAAAAAAATACAAGATTTAAGATATGGAGAAAATCCCCATCAGGCAGCGGCTTTATACGAAACTACTGATAGTATTAAATATGAATTATTAAACGGTAAAGAGCTTTCTTATAATAATTTAGTCGATTTAACAGCTGCATATAATATTGTAAGTGAGTTTATTGATGTGCCTGCTGCTTGTATAATTAAGCATAGCAATCCTTGTGGTGCGGCTATTGGTGATAATATTATAGATGCTTATCTAAAAGCATTTGAATGTGATTCTATTAGTGCGTTTGGAGGTATTATAGGTTTAAATCAGTCTGTAACAGTACAAATGGCAAATCATATTAAACAGATTTTCTTTGAAGTTATAATTGCCCCTGATTTTGAACCTGAGGCCCTAGAAATTTTAAAGACAAAGAAAAATCTTAGGCTGGTTAAAATGTCTACTCCAGCTATTGAATATAAATATACTCAAAAGTATAACTTTAAAAAACTGCCGTTTGGTTTGTTAACTCAGTCAGCTGATGTAGCAGAACTTAATAAGGATACTTTTAAAGTTGTAACAGAGACAAAACCCGATGAAAGACAAATAGAAGACATGATATTTGCCTGGAAAGTAGCTAAACACGTCAATTCTAATGCAATAGTTATTGCTAAAGATAGAAAAACCCTTGGTATAGGTGCCGGACAAACAAGTAGAATTGCTTCTATGGAAATAGCCTTAAGTCAGGCATGCGAGCAAACAAAAGATGCTGTAATAGCAAGTGACGGTTTTTACCCTGCAATAGATAATATACATGCTGCAGCCCAGTCGAGAATCGCCGCTATTATTCAACCTGGCGGTAGTATAAAGGATCAAGATGTTATCACAGAGGCAAATAAATATAATATTGCAATGATCTGTACTGGAATAAGGCATTTTAAACATTAATTTAATGATAATATTTAGTCAAAAAGGGAGGTTTGAACCTCTTTTTTTGTGTTTTATTCTGGTACAAAATTAAATTTTTTTGTAAAGAATTAATAAGATAAAAAACTTTCTATTAAAAACAATATAATAACTTAATAAAAATTTACAAAAAAAATATTAATATTAGATAGATTTTAAATTTATTAAGAATATTTAACATTTGATCTATTCCAATATATTCAAGCCGTTAAATTTGTTACATGCCGCAGATATCCCCTCAGATAGAAAAACTTCCAAACTATTTACACAGATATCAAGAATTTTAGGCAATACCTTTATTTCTTTTTTTACAAAATTTTGTAAAACATAATTTTTTCTGGCAGCTCCACCCGGATCAGGTCCAACACCAATTTTAATCCTGGCAAAGTTTTTAGCACCACCAAAGCACTCTATAATTGATTTTATACCATTATGGCCTCCATCAGAGCCTGCGTTTCTAAATCTTATTCTGCCAAAATCTAAATTAATATCATCAAAAATTACTAAAATATCCTCGACAGGTATTTTATACCAATGTGCAATTTTCACTAATGCAGTTCCTGATAGATTCATGTAAGTAAGAGGCTGTACTAACAAAATATTAGTATTATTTACAATACTCCTGCCTATAGAACTATTGAATTTAGATTCTTTTTTTAGAGAAATATCATACTTTTGCATGAATTTTTCTACTACCATAAAGCCGATATTATGTCGGGTGCAACTATATTCTTTACCCGGATTACCCAGTCCTGCTATGACTTTCACTTGTTATGCTACTCCACTAGATTAAAAATTTTTTATATAAAGTTATCTTAATAATATATTCTTTATGATATTCATAAATTATATTTCATGTTATATTTAGAATTATATTAGATGATTTATCATAGTT
>JANQHM010000048.1 GCA_028282645.1 Candidatus Gastranaerophilales bacterium | reverse complement strand
ATTCTTTTATATGTCAACTACTTTTTTTATTTTTATTTTTTTTATATTACACTTCTTTTAGAAAAACTACCTGTATTACTATTTGTTCCTTATTTTTTTCTTTTTTAAAAATTTTTAAAAAGCTTTTAGCATATTTTCCCCTTCTTCCTGTCATTACACTTACTGTTGTACCATCAGCAACAAGAACAAAGCTGTTTAAATTCGCTAATTTTTGAGTAATTACCAGCATATACTCTCCGTATTTTTCAAATAGCCTTGTAATTCTTGTATAATCAGGTAGTTTTGGAAAATACTCCAAATATTTAAATTTTATCCAGTTATAGAAACTTTTTAAGGATTTAAACGGTCTTAATAATGGCTTTAATGCCATTAATGTTAAAATTTCTGAATCTGATAAATTGCCTACTGGACCAGGCTTTTTATCTATAGCTATAGTTTTCAGCATTTCATCAATCGTAAAAAACACTTTGATCATTATATCAGTATCTTTCATGTCTTTCTCTCCTATTTATTACTATAGAGAAAGACGTTTTTATTTAAATTTGATTCAAGTTACCTTAATTAGCAATTCGAGTTTAAGAATACCAGAATATAATCATATAATTAAAAAAGAAAGGTAAAATTATTCAGTCAATTATGTGACTTTATATTTGTTGTTTTTAATTCAATTTGGAACCTGTATAAAAAATCAGGCAAAAAAAACGCCGCTTATGGCGGCTACTAGATTTGGGGAGGAGGTTGGGTATATAAAACCTTTCGGTCTTATATTATATTTATCGTATTAAATTAACAAAATCTTTAGGTTAAATACAGTATTTTTTAAAATATCTTAACAATTTAAACGCGTAAAATTTAAATAAATTTCAAGTATATTGGTCTCGTTGAAGGATTGGTTCAGTTCATTGAACCTCATCCATAATTCACTTTAAATTTTGTATATTTTTTCTTTCTTTATTATAATATATTATAGGAATTATTTAATTTTAATAATAAGCAGTGGCAGGTAAAATGGGAAAAGAAATTAAAAAAATATTAATAATAAGATTTGGAGCAATTGGAGATGTTGTTCATTCGACAGCCTTATTTAGAGCTTTAAAAAAGTTTAATCCTGATTTTGAAATACATTATGCAACTTTTAATTTGCCATCTACTATGATTCAAGATGATCCTGACTTGAAAAAATTATGGTTAATACAAAACAAAAAATATAAAACATTATGGAAGCTTGCTAAAGAATTAAAAAAAGAAAAATTTGATTTATGTATAAATCTACAAAACTCCAACAGAGCAAGATTTTTGAGCTTTTTTACCGGAGCAAAAAAATATATATCTTACAAAAAAACTTTTGAACTACATGCCGTGGAAAATTTCTGGATAACAGCAAAGCCTATATTTAAAGATATTGAGCTTCCTGATAAGATTCAAATATACCTGCCGGATGGAATTAAAGAAGATGTGGCAAAACATATTAATACAAATTCTAAAACAATTGGATTCAATATAGGTTTAAGCTCTGTAAGGCAAGGGCGAAAGTGGAAAGATGAATACTGGATAGAGTTAGCAAAAAAAATTATTGAATCTGATAAAAATACAGAAATTATACTTATAGGTATAAAAAAAGATTTAGAATTGGCTAAAAAGATATCAAATGTATCTGATAAGATTAAATCATTTTGTGGAGAATTAAGTCTGCTAGAAAGTGCAGCATTAATGAGTCATTGTGATATACTTATATCTAGTGATACAGGTCTATTACATATAGCTGCAGCTCTTGATGTAAAAACTATTGGACTTTATGGTGCATCTCCCATATTAAGAACAGGCCCTTACGGTCCGCTTGCCAATGCTTTTTATTCAAAAGACCGAAAGTGCGTTCCTTGTAACAGAAGAAAATGTAAATACATAGATGCTAATGATTCAAGTTTTCCTTGCATGAACGATATTACACCTGATATAGTTATTGAGGGTATAAATAACCATATATAAAAATATTAATTTAAACAACAAAAACTCTTTACAATAAAATGTTATTTGCTAAGATTAAAGAAATTTAATCAATTTATAATAAACAAAATTGATAGTCTGGAAGAATAAAATATGCAAACAGATAAAAATAATTATAAAGACGAAAATAAATCTATTATAAATACTTGGCCTTATTATCCAAACAAAATAGTAAGCGATGATAATGAACATTTTGATAAATCAATAAAAGAACCTAAAAATAGAGGTGTAATATCAAAAAAAGAACTTGAGTCAAAACTGGAAAGTTTAAGTCATGGAATAAAAAGACCTGTACTATTAGTAGATTTTAAAAATCCCATAACTTCTGAAGAATTAGAAGATTATAAAAAAGGTGATAAAAAAGAAGATTATTTTTTTGATAAAGATAAATTTGATTATTATGATTCAGCCAATCCAAATGGCAATAATTCAAATTCTATAGTACAACGACATCGTAATTTTTGTGCATTTATGAAAAATTGTAAATCAAATGAGTGTTCTAAAAATGATATAAAGCATATTTTATTACTACTAATGCACTATGACAAAAAAAAACTAATTGATATAGAAAAAGATGAAGAATATAAAAAAGATAATATAGAATTATTTAAATTTGAAGAAGATAATTTTTCTTATATAAAATACAAATGTAAAAATAGCGGTTTTATAGAGCTTTTATTCTCTTTACATAATGAAAAGAATGAAATAATTGCATTTATTTTTGTTGGACAAATTGGATATGGTCAAAATGCAGAAACTATTCTAGATACTCAAATTAATTATTTAAAAAAACATTTTAATTTTGAAGAAAATAAAGAAGATAACAAAAAGCTTCCCAAAAATCAAAAAGCTACAGAATTATATAAGTATTTAAATAATATAAAAGAAAATTCGCAACTACTTAAGGACTTTAAGAAAAAATTAGGACAACACAATTGTGATAGAAATTGTTTTAGAATGGACTGTGGTAAAATAGCAGATATTTTAAAAGACTTTAATTGTTTTGAAAAAATATCTAAAGATTTTATTAATAGTCAAACAGACTTACAAGAATATGTAGATAAAGTTGTTGAAAAAGTAAAAAATCTACAAAAAGATACTTTTATAAAAAATACTGAAGAACATAAAACTACATTCATTAGAGAGAGAGAAAATGAGTTTATTACTAGTTTAAATAATGAAGTTAGTACATTAAACGATAATGATAATAAAGATAAATTAACAAAATTTTGGGAAATACTTGATGAGCAAAATCAAGATTTATTAGAAACTTTTGACTTCAAATTTATAAAAATATTTGGAGAAAAAAATTTCTCTGAATTGCAGTCAGATAAACTGGAATTATCAAGTAATGTTGAGGATATAGAGCATAATTCTATAAAAAGTACCACTAGCTCTTTTATTAATAATGACAAGAATGAACATACCTTTTTTGATCAAAGCGATATAGAAAAAGGTATTTATGAACCTGACCCTGATAAGAATCTTGAATTTTTTTCAAGAATAAAAAATTTAGAAGTTCCTAAAGAAAATTTTTATTGTATATATATATCTTTTTCTTTTTCACAAAAATGCAATATTATGGCTCTGGTAGGTTTTAAGGATAAATTTAAAGAAGAGCTTGATTTTATACAGGAAGCGTTAAAAAGAACTTTAAAAAGAACTTTAAAAAGATATTTTATGCAGGTTTTTTATATAAACCTTGCAGTCTTTACTTCATTACTTGAACATTATAATTATCGAGCTACCAGTGTAATGAGACATGAAGTCTCTCAACTTATTGCAGGCATAAATGGCTTAAGAAAAAATTACTTTATCGAAGGTTCCTCATTAAAAGATCTATGTTTTAATGATAAAGAATTAGAAGATATTAATAAAAGTATTAATGCATTTCTTGAACTTTTAGATAATTTATTAACTACTAATAAAAGAGAAATAAAAATAGATCCTAAAAATATAACAAAGCTTAATGTGCTTACAGAAATTTTATTTAGATGGAAAGATTTTATAAGACTTTATGCAAAAGAAAAAAAATTACAAATAGTAATTGATGAAAATTTTCCTAAAGTTGAGCTAAAAGCTGATAAAAAAATTATTGAACCCATGATTTTTAATTTATTAAATAATACTGTCAAATATTCTTTAAGGGACACTGTTATTCATATAAAAGGTGAATTAAAACAAGATGAATTAAAACAAGATAAAGATAAATTAATTATAGAATTTATTAATTTTTCAGAATTTGATATGCCAAAAGATAAAAAGGGAAAAGAAAAAATATTTGAACTTTTTACAAGGGGTGAAAATATAGATGAAAGTAATATAGAAGGACATGGAGTAGGACTTTGGGTGATAAGTGAATCTGCAAAAGTACATAAAGGAAAAGTGGATTACGTATGTAATAAAATTTCTGATTATAATATTTCTCTTATTGAAAAATTTATTGATTATAAATTTCCTGAAAAATTTATAAATGCTTATTTTTCTAAAGATGAGTTTTATAATAACTATGGTATACAAGATCAAGGATCTTATGAGGATAACTATAAATATCTATTAAATGAAGTTAATGAAAAAAGACAATTAATAACGAAATTGGGTAATGAAGAATTCTTTGAGACAAACTTGGCATTTAGAAGAAAATTTAGTGTAACAGAAGGAAAGTTTGTCTCAAACATAGAACCAGAATATATTTCAAACGAAGAATTTATACATTTAGATTTATTAAATTATATAAAAATACCAACTTATGAAATAAAGTTCATTATTGAATTACCCGTTGAATGGAAGGATGAAGAATTAACTAATGAAGGATTAACTAATGAAAAAAATACTTTGGCTTGAAGATGAAATTATATCTATAGAAAATGATTATAAAAGATTACAACAAAATAACAATTTTGATGTAAAGCTTTTTTCTAGTATAAATAAAATTAATAGCTATTTTGCTTCTGATAAAGAAAATATAATATTTGACTTGTTAATTGTTGACCTTTCTATGACTCCAGAGTTTGGTAAAGGTAATATTTTAAACTTTGAAACTTTACCAGGATGTACATGGTTAAAATACACTATTTTAAATGGTGCTTATAAAAATGCTGAATTTGTGGGGAAGTATCCTGATTCTCTTGAGTTTGTCAAAAATAAGGAATTAAGCTTATTAAATAATAAAATAATTATTTATTCCGGTTTTATTCATAAATTATCTGAAGAGTACAGTCAATATCCTATAAATATTAAAACTATTTCAAAATCTGATGTAAATATAGATATTGTAAAAGAAGTAGAGAAATTACTACCAAAAAGGAAAAGTTAATGTAAAATAAATAAAAGACAATACTTTGGCTCAAAGATGTCAATTCTATCAAAGAGAACAAAGTCTAAATAATACCCTATTAACATTCAAGCTTTTTCAAAGTCTAATATAAATATTGTGAGAGTAATAGAAAAAATTTATTATTAGGAGAATAATAAATGGCTAAAAGCAACAATAATGATGATATGCTCTTATTTTTTATAAAAATGTGTATGGCTATGGTTATTTTTGTATCAATATTTTTAATAATTGCAGCTTTTTCCAATCATTTAACAGCATTTGAAGAGATAAAAAATGTAGTAAAACCTACAATTGCAATAATTTTAGAAGATAATAATAAAAATATAAAAAGCATAGCTGGATTAGAACATTTACAAATTTGCATAAAAAATGCTTTTGATACTAATAATCTAACTTTTATATTTTCTATTTTAAATTTAGGAATAATTTCAGGTGGTGCTTATTTTATTTCTAAATTTACTGAAATTGAAAAAAATTTAAAAGAAAAAGAAAAAAAACTTTCTGAAATTTCAAATGAGCTTGAAAATACAGAAGATTTAAAAAAATATATAATATCACAATCTGAAGAGATTGAAAAAATTATATCTAAAATTAAAAATTCACAATTAGATACTTACTCTACATCATTATATCCTATTGTTATACAGATAAATGATTCTTTGCAATCAAATATTACACATAATTCAGGTGTAAATGATATTAAAAACTTTCTCCATAAAATAAATAATTATTTACACCAAACAACAATCCTTTTAGAACCTTTTATTATAAATAATTTGTCAACAACTTCTATAATAATACTTAAAAATGTATATAGGTCATCATTCCTACTTTTAATAGAAAAATTTTCAAAACTAATAGAAAAGTTAGAAAATATTAACCAAGAGCTTACTAATTCTACAGAAACAGAAATAAGTGAAGATGAAAAAAATCATATTAAACAAATGATTAACTCCATAATACAACATATAAAATTTCTTATAAAAGAAATTGAAAACATAAAAGAAAAGTTAAAAGAAAATTAAAAAATTATTTCAATAAACTACACCTCTACAAGATTTTTTTCTTCTGTATAAAATAATTTTTTAATTTCCTCTATATCTTTTAACATTAATTTATTTCTAAAATCAGTTGACTCCTTTAAAGAGGCTAAATATTCTTGATACTCCTCCATTGAAACAATCTCACCAAGGTTAGAGCTACCCTTAAATTCAAATTTTATTTTTGCAGACTTATTTTCTATTAAATTAACTATACCTGCTTTTTCTAAAAGCTTTATAGCAATCAATACAGACTTTTCCGAAATAAATAATTTTTCAGCTAAAATATTTAAGCCTACTTCGCCGGCCTTGTGAGTATATGCATACTTTAACATGCCTGATAATAATTTTATTATCAAAGAAGGTTCCTGCTCTTGACTTTTTTTACCTACAAAATGAATAACTTTAGGCTCTACAGCAGCTAATATATTATCAAAAACTGCCTTATCCGGAGGTAAATCATATATAACAAGCTGATTTATCTTTTTACAAGTTGTTCGTGATATTAACCTTTGCTTTAAATAATCTTTTGTTTTTAGCTCCTTGATAGAATTTGAGTCTTCCACGTACATGGCAACATCATTATTACTCTTTATACAGTCAACCAATTTTTGTTTATCAGTAATACCATTTCTATAATCAATCCATTGAATTTTTGAAGTTGTATCAACACCTGAGTCAGATTGATTATCAGACTTTTTTATATCCTTTATAACAAGCTGGACTCTTATTTTGCCGCCAAATGTATTTAATTCCGGGATAAATGCTACATCTACCTTTTCGGACGGCTTTATATCAATAGCTCCTCTTTGCCACCAGACAGCCTCGATAATATTATTATCAGATTCTAAAAATATCCTTAAATGATTATTTGCAGCACCTATTGTTTTGTATTGCTTTAAAATAAGGCCTGTAATACTAAATATAGGTTGAGGGTTACCTTCTCCAAATGGAGCTAACCTTCTTAAGGATTCTATAAATTCTACCGTTAAATCTGATAATTCTATATTTTTTTCTATTTTTATTGTTCTTTTAAGGCTTTCGGGCTTTAGATTCTGATTAATTGTATTATTTAAATTTTCTTTTAATTTTTTAAAACTAACTTTATTTAAATCAAAAGAAAAACCGGCTGCTAGTGCATGCCCTCCAAATCTTGTAAAATAATCAGAATGAATTGTTAATGTATCATGAAGGTTTAAGCCTTCTATACTTCTTGCGGAACACCTGCCTTCTTTTGTATCATTGTCTATACATATTAAAAAAGTAGGCCTGTAATACTTTTCTACAAGTTTAGAAGCAACTATTCCTATTATACCCGGATGCCAGGAAGAATCTGAAAGAATTATGGCTTTATCTTTCTCTAATAAATTTTCTGATAATAATTTTTGATCGGCCTCTAAAAAGGTATCGTGGCACATTTGCTGTCTGAGCCTGTTATTATGGTTCAAAGTCTTTGATATATTATCTATTTCTTCTTTATCTTCGCTTACTAAAAGACTAACCGCCAATTCTGCTGATTCCAGTCTGCCTATTGCATTAATCCTTGGTGCAATACCAAAAGCTATCATTTCTCCTGATACAATTTTATCATCCTTATATCCGGCAAGTTCAAACAATTTGGCTATAGCAGGAGGCTTTTTTTCCTGAATTAACTTTAGGCCTTTGGCAACGAGTATACGATTTTCATCTATCAATGGAACTAAATCAGCAATTGTACCGATTGTTACAAGGTGAGATAATTCATTTGAGTATTCTGTTTTGTTGTGATGGTCCAATAAACAGCATGCCAGCTTGTATGCTACTCCTACTCCGGCAAGATATTTAACTTCATTTTCTTCTTCTGCTACTTTAGGGTTAACAATTGCATAAGCATCAGGAACTATATCATGCGGTTCATGGTGGTCGGTTATTATTACATCTGTACCAAAACCTTTGGCTAACTTAACTTCTGCTACATTACTTATGCCACAATCCACTGTTATAATTAACCTGGCCTGTTTAGAACTTATTAATTTGCATACGGATGCACTATTTAAACCATGGCCTTCATCCGCTCTATCAGGTATATAAAAACTTGCATTTGCGCCTATATGCCTTAAACACTTATATAATAATGATGTGCTTGTTACTCCGTCCGCGTCAAAATCTCCGTAAATAACAATATGTTCTTGAGTTTCTATTGCTGCGTTGATTCTTTCTACAGCTTTTTCCATATCATTTATTATATTATTCGGAGTAAGCGGTAAGGACTCTGCATTTAAAAAGCTTTTAGCCTTTTGTAATGTATCTATACCCCTGTTTAAAAGTAATTCTGCTATTATTTCAGAACCTGCTATTTCCAGCAAGTCTTGCGGTACTTGCTTTACTTCTGAATAGATCCATTTATAAGCTAAATTCAATATTTAATCCTTTAAAAAAATTAACCCCTATTCTAATTCTACTATAAGCATGTTAATAGAATAATTATATGCAACAAAATCTTTACTAATTTCAGGTGCCAGTCGGCATCTTTTACAGTTATCAAAAGTCATCGACCGGCTTCAGATGTATAGCTAAACTATTGATTTAACTCACGTTACTAATGGACTTTAATTAAAGCTTTTTATGCGGATAAACGGATATATACAAAAAACAACGATAAAATTCCTTTTGCCTGGCAAAAAGTTACCGTTGTTTTTAATTATTTTATTTTTGAATCCAAAACCCGCTAATAATGGGGTTTTTTCTTGTTTAATTCTTCTTTTTTACTATAATTTCTATCAATAGTTATGTCTATTATATTATCATTTGCACAATTATATTCATTTTTAATAATATTTTCTTTTTTATTATCTTCTAAAATAGTAGTATCACCTGCTGACGCAGTATCAGCCACCTTCGCCTCATCTGCGAATACTTTTTTTAACTCTTTGAAAATGTTTAAACTCGCCAGCTTTGGATTACTGCTGACTTTTATTAACTTAAATTCTCCCTGCCTGATTTTTTTACATTTGTAAAT
>JANQHM010000108.1 GCA_028282645.1 Candidatus Gastranaerophilales bacterium | reverse complement strand
TCAAGGTTAAGCCATTCCATTTTTTCTATTAAAAACTTGCTCCAGCCTCCTGTGCGCATTATGTGCATATATTCCTTGCCGACTATATCAAATCTCATTTCTGTGGTTTTTATCATCTCAAGAAAGCGGCCTTTCAGGTGGCCAAGTTTATAATTTTTGGCAAAACGACGCAGTATGACAATTTCGTTGCGCAGTCTGTAGTACAGGAATGCTGCGTATTTGTCGTTATCCTTTTGGCATGTGTCTTCGGTTTTTGCTGCTTTGTTTTCCAAATTGCTATCACCTTAAATTTTTGTGACAAAGTTTAATTCAACATAATTATTATTTATTTAATATATATTATAGCAGTTCAAAAAGTTTATTTCACGATTTATTTCGGATTTTACGAAAAAAGGGCTACTTTGTTAAATTATTGTTACATTTATTTTTTTTATTTAAAATAAAGAAAAAATACTAAATTTTTTTTTAACACTCCAGCTTCGCAATTCAGATTGAATAATCTGAAAAGTGTTTTAGAGGGAATATATAATTTAATTGAAGTATTCAAACTTATAGGCTAATAAGGTTTAATTATACTTAAGGAGCAGTTTAGAGTATAGCTTATTTTATTAGGTTTAACCCGCTTAAAAATCTGATCTGAACATTATTTTTGAGTTAGTGTCTGCATAAACAGAAGACAATCTCTTTTCCAGTGGAGCATAAATATGGATTTAACGTCAATATTCGGTATGGTTTTTGGGGTGATCTGCATCCTGGTAGGTCAAGCATTGGAAGGTGGTAATGTAAACCAGCTTATTCAAATTACAGCGGCTTTTATTGTATTTGGGGGTACTGCCGGTGCTGTTATCCTAAGTTTTCCCGGACCTGATCTTTTAAATTCCGTATTATTTATGCAAAAAGTTTTTTTTAACGTGGGAGGCGATCATAAAAAGCTTATAGCTCAATTAATAGACTATGCACAAAGAGCCAGAAAAGAAGGTATTATTGTTCTGGAAAAAGAAGCGCAAAATACCAAAGATCCTATGCTAAAACTGGGGCTTGAAGCTGTAAGTGACGGCTCTGATCCTGTTTTGGTAAGGGATTTAATGGAAACACAATTGGAGCAAATAGAAGGCCAGGTAACAAGAGCAGCTAAAGTATGGGAATCCGCAGGGGGATACACGCCTACAGTTGGTATTATCGGTGCGGTACTCGGTCTTATTCAGGTTATGGAGAATCTTGATAACCCCGAAATGTTAGGTCCCGGTATTGCAGTAGCATTTGTTGCTACAATTTATGGTGTAGGAGCGGCAAACCTGTATTTTATACCTCTAAGCAGTAAAATTAAGCTAAAAGCCCACTCGGAAATAATAGCAAAACAAATTATTATCGAAGGTATTCTTTCGATTCAAGCCGGAGAAAGCCCTACATTGATTGAAAGAAAACTAAATGCTTTTCTTATTCATTAATAATAAAGATTAATTAAATAATATGGGTAGAAAGAAAAAACACGAAGAACACGAAAACCTGGAACGGTGGTTAGTATCCTACGCAGACTTTATCACGCTTTTGTTTGCTACTTTTGTTGTGTTATATGCTACCGCTAAATCTGACCTTTCTAAAGTAAGCCTTGCCAGAATATCATTTGAAAAAGCATTTATGGGACCTACTTTTTTGAAAAAAGGTAAAGGAACCATGACCAGGCCCAGTAAGCAAGAAGTAGATATGGGCGGTTTTCCAAATAAATCAAGTACTGTTTCTCCTGTTTTAAGAAAGTTTGAAAAAGAAATAGAAGAAGATTATTTTAAGCTACTAAAGCAGCTGTTAAAAGAAATGATGGATAAAAGTAAAGATGAAGCAAAATACGTAAAAGAAGGCATAATTGACATACAAATAACCGATAGAGGAATGGTTATTACTATTAACGACAAAGTTCTCTTTGATTCCGGCAGCGCAAAAATAAAAAAGGCAGCATATCCTACTTTAAATAAAATAGGCAAAATGTTAAAAGCAAAGTTTTATGACCATATCATAAAAGTAGAAGGCCATACAGATAATGACCCTATTAATACAATTTTATTCCCATCCAACTGGGAGCTGTCTTCCGCCAGGTCATCAGCTATTGTAAGGTATTTAATAGATTCCTTTAAATTTAAAAAAGAGCGCATGGCAGCAGTAGGATATGCTGATGCCCATCCTTTAGTTGAAAACACAACAGTAGAAAATAAACAAAAAAACAGAAGAGTGCAAATAATAGTCCTGCGTAATGAACTGGTTGAATCAGAGCTCTTTGATAAAGCTTTAAACCAAGACAGAATAAAAAATCTGAACAGATTAAAAGAAAATCTTAAAAAATTCAAAAATAATAAACAACTCTTCCTGATAGAGGAAAGGAAAAAGCTTAAATACAACGAAATAAGCGGTGCAGCAAGGAAATTGCTAAAAGAATCCAAATCTAAACATAATATTAAAGATGTTATTATCTTTAAAGACTCTTATGATTTAGAATCCATAAAACTCTTTGAAGAGCTAAAAACAAAAGAAAGAACCTATAAAAAACGTAAAGATAAAAAACATAATATCCATAAACCTGCCAAACACTAAAAACATAAGAAAGGTGATGGTCATCACCCCTTCTTATGGCATCACTGTAAGCTTGTGATATAATTTGAGTTTACTTGTAAGCATCAGTACTCAACTGACCACTACCCTAGATTTTATTACCACCTTATTTGATTTTGCCGTACTCTTTCTTTGCTTTTAACTTTGCTTTTAATTCGTTATTAATTTCTCCAGGCGACTTACACAGAGTTTTAATATTTGATAAACTTTCTTCCTGCGATCTATCCTGATTTTTAATATTTAAAGACAATACATTTTCATTTTTATCTTCCTGAGTTTTAAAAATCTTAAAAGGATCCGGTAATTTTCTTCCGCTAAGAATAAAGTATTCAACAATAGGAAAGTTTTTCTCCAAAAGCTTTTTAAAAATTTCTGACTCAGTGCTTTTAAAATGTGGTATATATGTAAATAAGACTTTATCTATGCTACTATCACCATAAATACTTAAATCATCACAATTTATAGGAAAATTATTTTTTAAGTGTAGAGCTATTTCCGTTGACTCTGTTGGCAAGTAAAATAATTCTTTAAATTCAGAGTCTTCAGAAGAATTTTCTTTATAAACAACCCTAATTCCCGAATCATTCGTTTCTTCTGCTTGTAATTCATCTATCTTTACATTTGAGTTTAGCTTTTGAATAATATCTGCGTTTGTTAGGCTGTATATTGTTTGCTCTTGTGAAAACCAGCTTTTTATTGCTTCTTTATAATATTTTTCATAGTAAAAATTTATTAATGATAGTAGTTTATTAAATTTAATTAATTTTCTTGCAGATTTTTTAGCCTTTTCAATATATTTAATACCCAGAATTTTAAAGATTTCTTTTAATGTCATTATTGCTATAATATCAAAGGTTTGACCGGAATCTATCTGTTTATTTTTTTTTGTAAAACTGACAACATTACTTTTTGCAGGTTCTGCCTTTTTTTGCATCAGATTGATTAAAGCTTCATATATATAATATTCTTGTTCACATTTTAATTTTTCTTTTAGCTTTTCCTTAGCTTCCTTCTTAGTTATTAATTTAACAAAACTCCATAAGGAAATGTCTCTTTTCATAGCTTTTGAAATTTTTTCAGAAGCATTCTTTCCGTTTATCAGTTTGAAAAATTTATCACTTATACTTATATTTTCAGAACTTTCATACTTTAATTTTTCATAATATATATTAATCTTTTCTTCTTTAAATAACTTTAAAAATACAGTTGACGGGCTTTTTTCCTTACATCCAAGAATTTCAGCTAACTTATTAATATATTCATCCTGTAAAAATATTCCAATATCTTCAGGCTTTAAATCAATTTGTTCATATTCCTTTTCCTTCGCTCCTTCTTCAGATTTATCAAGTTCAGACGGTCTTATAGACGACCTGGCACCAAGTTTTTTTTCAAGACTTTTTCTTATTTCTCCAAAAATTTTATCATCAGTGGTATTAAGCCGTCTTGAAATCTTCATTAAATTGTCCTGCCCAAAACACTCGTATAAAATATCATTAGGTTTCAAATAACCTGGAATCCCTAACTCATCACATACTAATTTTCTTAAGTCTTCATTATATAATATTACTTGACTTATATATAGTTCACTTTCAAATATTTCAGTATTTTCAGGCATTTTAGTTCTCCATACTCTTAAATAAAATTTTTAAGTATTACCTCTCTCAAATTCTTCCTTGGGTTCCCGGGAAAGAGTTTTTTGCAAATCAATCATTGTATACTCAGGGCTTGAAAAGTACGCGTTATATGCCTCTTCAAAAGCTCTTTCTGCTTTAATAAACACCCTATCCTGAGTTTCTTCGTCATCATCCAGTCTCTCTGAAATATCCCAGAATAATTCAGCCAATTTTAATGACTCTAAAATACTTTCGATACCAGAAACCAACTCAAAAGTTTCTTTATCTTCAGGGGTAAATTCATCATCATTTATCATATAACCTTTGCTTATATAATTCTTTAAAAAATCAGGATCATTATTTTTAATCTCATTATATTTTTCTATAATAAAATGAGGAATACCATGTTTTTTTCCATCCAAAAGCAGCTTAATCGTTTCCTTAAAACTATATCCATTGATCATGCAGTCATGTATAAAGTTTAATATAAGTTTTCCCGGAGTATTTCCTTCATTCTTTACAATATTTAAAGCACTGTTGTACGCTCCGTTTATATAAAAATACTGTCCTCTTCTTCCGGCTGTTTTGTCTTTTACTTCCTTTAAGACTTTACTTTTGTTCTTGTTATGTATTTTTTTTAAATCTTCTAAATGTTTTATATTAAAATTCTTTTCTAGTATTTCTTCAAGGTATTCTATGCCGTATTTATAAATTAATTCCAGGATTGCTTTATTATCAGAAGGATTTTCATCCAGAAAACCGTTTAATTCTTCAAAAAATTCGTTTTTTTTGTTTTTTATTTGATCAGGATAAATATATTGTAATAAGTTATAATTTGTAGCTTGATCTGATCTTTCTGAATAATTCTCTATTAATCTTATATTTTTATCATTATTTAAATTATTTAAATATTGTTTAATGTCATAATTGGCAAGATAAAAATTCTTACCGCCAATAAAATCATTTAAAGCATTAGCAATATATTCTGCTGTGTTTTCAACAGGAATATCAATATTCTCAATTATATTTTTTATTTCTGTTGAAACAGGATCTGAAGATGATTTTATTTTATCCAGCAAATTTGTTGGGTCAAGAATATCTTCTTTTTCTAATAAGTAAGATTTTATTTTTATACTTTTAGCATCATCAAGAGGATCATACACCAAGAATGTTTTATTACTATTATCTATTAAAATATTAGACCTCTTAGAATCAATTATAGCAATTGGTATAATTGAGTATTTTGAATTTTCATCACAATCAAGCTTGAAAAAAGTCGTGCGCTTAAAAATAAAGCTAACCGGTATTTTAAGGTTATTTTCAAGGTAATCTTTCCATTCAGCCTTAAATAACCCTTTTATTTTTCTGCGCCAATTTATAAATAAGTCATTACATTGACGATTATCACACAGATCAATTTCCCTAAGCGCACAATCAAATATCCTTGAAATACAATATTGTTTTAAATAAGAATCTTCATCATCTTTCGGAATTCTTTTTATAGCGTCATCAATACTTTTAATTTTTAGTTCAGTATCTTCAATTATATCTTTTAAACTAGTACTAAAGTAGAATCTGGGTTTCACAGGAGTACCCTTAACATTTTCATATATTCCAAGCTGCTCGTTATATCTAATGTTTGGTACTATATCTTCCATCTTGTCTATTTCATCATCATCAAGTTTTTCAAACCATTTAATCTCTAATTTATTTTCTTTTAATCTTCCTTCCAAAATTTCCTTACGTCTTAATAAATCTGATTTAAGGTTACCAAGAACAGCTTTATAGTAGTTATTCAGTATATCTTTAAACCATTTAGACTCTAAAATATCTGAAGAAACAGGTAAGGCAATTTTTTTAGCAGGATCCTTAAACAGCCTGTAAGTTTCAGGATAAAGTACTTTATTTTCTTCATTTTCTTCATTTTCATAAATTATTATCGGACCTTCATCATTAGCTCCATCTATTGCTTCAAACAATTTGTCCCGATTAGACTTAAGCTCTGTATATGGAACTTCATGAACTATAACAAAACCTGTTTTTTGCTGTATTCTTATACAGTTTGACCTGAGCTTTTTTAAGGCACTATCAAGATCCTCAGGCAAGTCTCTGTTTAATATGGTATTTGCTTCTTCAGTATTCCCCAATGGTAATATTGTAACAAGATCTTTAAGCCTGTCATAAAAACGATTTCGTGATTTTTTCTTTACTTCTTTTTTTCTATCGTTATCATCTGTCGTATTTAAATAGATAAAGCCGTTTGTAATAACGTTGTCATACCCGGATTTTAAATGTAATGCAACATTAAAAACATCAATTTCTATCTCTTTTCTTATAAAATCCATCCCTTTCCCGACAGCGGTTACTGCTCTTATTTCTCCATTATTTCCTGTATAAAACCATATATTTATTATTGGAGAATCTAGCCTCCAGTCAATTATAGGGTGAAATATATCTGTAAGACCGAATTTAAGAGGTTTAGGGTATAACGGCTCAGTTATATCTTCTGATACTGTATTTTTATTTTTAAAGAGATAATCACTAGTTGCTTCCTTTCTTTTTTGATTTATATAAGATTTATTTAAGTCAGCCTCTTTAGGCCTTTCTGCTTCGACTATTTTGCATTTTGATTCATTAGACAGTTTAAAAAAATCGTTATTCTCCAAACTTTTTTTAAAAGTTTCGATTTTGTCATTATCAACAATTAAAGAAAGAAATTTTTTATTAATAGAACATCTTTTAAGTATAAATCTATCAAAGTTAAACTCCTCTTTAATTTTATTTAACTCACTTTTTAAATACTTAAGCTCATGCCTTAGTTCTTTGGTGTCAAACTTCCACTCCAGACTAATTTCTTCCTGACTGTTTTCTTCAGGAAGATCTTGCTTTAACTCTCCAGCTAAAGCTTTTATTAAATCAAGCCTTTGTGAGTGATCTCCATTCGGAGCATTATAAAATACAGGATAAATATTATAATTTTCTTTTAAACAATCATTAAGTGCTGCGGGCCAAGGATCTTGAGGATTTTTAGGTAGTATTGCATAATTTTTTTGCCCTATTTTTTTGATAAGGGACTTATTTTCTTTTAAATAACTATTTATTTCTTCATCACCAAAGCTGTAGCCAATAAAAAGCAATGTAGAATCTGGTCTGTTTATAATGGAGCCAAGCTCCTTCTCTCTTTCAGAATTATTTTCTTCATAAAATTTTTCATAATCTTCATTAGTTAATATAATTTTTTTAATATCTCCTATACGACCGTGTATATGCCAAACTTGCTTATCATCTTTTTTATTATAAAAAAAATCCAATGAAAATTCATCGATTACCTTTAAACTTTTGGATGAGTTCCTGACATTGCGCAGGTCATTTTCAATTGCATTTGAAATACAACTATCATAATTAGTGGTTATCCAGGAGTTGACAGGCAATCTTACCAGGCATTCATGCTCATAGGAAAAGTCCCAACTTGCTCTGGACTCAAATAAGGTTTTCAGAAGGTCATTATAGCTTGTATCACCTATAGGTTTTTTTACTTTATCTGCAATAACCCTAAGGGATGCATTACCTGATTCTATTTGATGTTTATAATCTTCGGCAAGTTCATTGTTATCACTTGACTTACGATATAAATCGTGCAATTCTTTAATTAATTCAAAAGCCGTAGGATAACCGGCCGGAACACTTAAACCGGCCCCGCACCAACAGATTAGACTATTTTTTTTAATGTCTGATATTAAACTTTTGTAGTTTTCTTCGCTTACTTTATCATTTTTAAATTGATACATAAAAATTCAACCATCTATTTAAATACTTACTATCCTTAACCAAGGAAATTATAAAACAAATAAATTTCAATGATAATAAAAAAGATAATAAAATCACTAAAATTTTATTATCTTTTTACAAAACTTATATTTTAGCCTCAATTATTATTAATATTATTGAGTTATAATAAACATAAAATAATTCCTAATCTGGAGGTATTAAAATAAAACTAAATGCTAGCTAAAAGAATAATTCCATGTCTTGATGTTAAAGACGGTCAGACCGTAAAAGGCGTAAATTTTGAAAATTTAAAATATGCAGGTGATCCCGTATCTCTTGCAAAAAAATATTCTGATGAAGGTGCAGATGAAATTGTTTTTCTGGACATTACCGCAACTAACGAAGGAAGAAATACAATGCGTAATGTAGTAGAAAGCGTTGCAAAACAGGTATTTATTCCTTTTACCGTAGGCGGCGGCATTAGGACAGTTGAAGATATAAGGAATATTTTGCTTGCAGGAGCTGATAAGGTTTCTTTAAACACAGCCGCAGTAAAAAATCCTGATATAGTAAAGCAAGCATCCCAAGCTTTTGGATCTCAATGTGTTGTAGTTGCCATCGATGCAAAAAAAGAGTCTGATGACTGGTATGTATATATAAATGCAGGCAAAAAGAAAACAAATATAAAAGTAAGAGAATGGATAAAAACCATAGAAAAACTTGGAGCAGGTGAAATATTATTAACATCTATGGATGCGGACGGTACGCAAAAAGGTTTTGATTTAGAGTTAAACTCAATGGTTTCTCAGAATTCAAACCTGCCCGTTATAGCATCAGGCGGAGCAGGGCCTGTTTTGGAGCATTTTAATGATGTTTTTACAACAGGGTATGCTGATGCTGCTTTAGCGGCTTCTATTTTTCATTTCAATACTTTAGAAATAAAAGATTTAAAAAATTATTTAAATAGTCAAAACATTCCCGTGCGTACGTGAATTTAATAAAGGGCAATACAATGATAATTCCAAGTATAGATATAATGGATGGAAAAGCTGTTCAGCTAAAACAAGGCAAGGAAAAAGTCCTTGAAAGGGAAAATGTCTTTGAACTAGCTGAGTATTTTGGCAGATTTGGTGAACTAGCTGTTATAGACTTAGATGCAGCCATGGGTAAAGGTGATAATTTCGAGCTTATTAAAAAGCTTTGTAAAATAGCTGATTGTCGTGTAGGCGGCGGTATTAGAACCGCAGAAAAAGCAAAAGAATTAATCTGTGCAGGTGCTAAAAAAATAATAATAGGCACAAAAGCTGATGAAGAATTTTTAAGCCAACTGCCAAAAGATAAGGTTTTAGTTGCAATAGATTCTAACAAGGGTAAAGTTGTAACAGAAGGCTGGAAGAAAAAATCAGATAACACCCCTGAGCAACTGGTTAAAAAATTTGATGACATGTGTGCGGGATATTTATTTACAATAGTTGAAAAAGAAGGAATGATGCAAGGTACAGACCTTGAAGCCTTTAAAAGGATCAGAAAGTTAACAAGTAAAGAACTGGTTGCAGCCGGAGGAATAAGCTCAATACAAGAAATACAAGAGCTGGATAAAATAAACGCAAGCTGCCAGCTTGGCATGTGTATTTACACAGGTAAAGTTGACCTGGCAGATGCTTATATATCTCTTTTGGATTTTGAAAAAGGAAACGGATTAATCCCGACCATTGTTCAAGATATAGAAACTAACCAGGTTTTAATGATGGCTTATAATAATAAAGAGTCTCTTAAAAAAGCTTTTGAATCTGGTAATGCTACATACTTTTCACGCTCAAAAAATTCTTTATGGATAAAAGGTGAAACCTCGGGCAATCTTCAAAAACTTATTAATGTAAAATACGACTGTGATAAAGATACATTATTGTATAAAATTAAACAAACGGGTAATGCTTGTCATACAGGACGATACTCCTGTTTTGAAGATGAAAAATTTTCTTTTCAAAGTTTATATAAAGTACTGCAAGACAGGTTTGAGCAAATGCCTGAAAAATCCTTTACAACCAAGCTGTTTAAAGATGATATTTTTTTAAAAAGAAAAATAAATGAAGAAGCGTTTGAAGTAATTCACTCAATGAATCAAGAGGAACTTGTTTGGGAAGTTGCGGACTTAACTTATTTTGTTATGACATTAATGATAAAAAATGGTATATCAATAGAAGATATCCTTAATCAACTTTCATCAAGAAGGAAATAATTCTTTCTTCCGTGTTTTGTATTTTATGTGAGCAAAAATTGGAATAATTATGAATATTATCGATATAAAAAAACTTGATGATAATTTTTTTAAATACAAAGAATTCGTCGGAATAGATACTGTTAACCAAATAATAAATGACGTAAAAGCTAGCGGTGATAACAGTATAAAGAAGTATAGCAAAAAATTTGGAGATGGAGAGCTGGATTCTTTTGAAATTACAGAGGAAGAAATAGAAACAGCACTCAGTGAAGTACCATCTGATATATTAAAAAGTATTGAATATGCAATAAAAAATGTTAAAAAATTTGCTCAAGCTCAACTGTCAAACTTAAAAGACATTGAAATTTCTTTTGATGGTATAACACTAGGGCATAAAGTTATTCCAATTGAAAGAATAGGCGCATATGTACCGGGCGGTAACTATCCTTTGCCTTCTTCTGCTATTATGTCTGTAGTGCCTGCAAAAATTGCAGGTGTTAAAGAAGCTATTGTTTGCAGCCCTAAAGTTAAACCTGTAACAATAGCAGCTTGCAAGGTTGCCGGTGCTGATAAAATATTTAAAATTGGTGGTGTACAAGCGGTTGCAGCTATGGCTTACGGGACTGAAACCATACCGAAAGTTGATAAAATAGTAGGTCCGGGCAATAAATTTGTTACTGCCGCAAAAAAAGAAGTCTATGGTATATGCGGCATAGATTTTCTTGCAGGGCCCAGTGAAGTTCTTATAATAGCAGATGACTCGTCAAATGCTGACTTTATAGCAGCAGATCTGCTGGCACAGGCCGAACATGATAAAGATGCCGAAGCTTATTTAATTACAACTTCCAGAAAACTTGCAAATAAAGTTTTGGAAAAAATTGATGAATACTTGAAAGTACTGGAAACATCAGATATCGCAAGTGAATCAATTAAAAACGGGTGCATAATAATTACTGAAAATATTGATCAGGCAATAGAGATTTCAAATAAAAAAGCTCCTGAGCATTTGGAAATCTGCTTTGAAAACGCACAGGACTATACAGATAAGTTTAAAAATTATGGTTCTTTGTTTATCGGCAATTATTCAGCGGAAGTTTTTGGAGATTATTGTAGCGGAACTAATCATATTCTGCCTACAAACAGTATATCTCGCTATACAGGAGGCTTAAGTGTTTTTGATTTTGTAAAAATTCAAACATATCAAAATATTTCAAAAAAAGCTTCACAAGATTATTTATCACCAAATGCATCCAATCTTGCAAAAACTGAAGGCTTATTTGCTCACAAGCTTTCTGCTGATTTAAGATGTAAATTTTAATTTACTATAAATCTAAAAGAACTCTTAAGTTAGTATAAATAATTAACAAAAGTTATAGATTTGCCTGTTTAACTTTGAAAAATATTATTAGTTTTCTTATAATTATGACATACTTACTCTAAAATACTTTTCAGACTCAATAAATCAGCAAAAGCTAATTAAAATAAGTTTTATGATACTATCCAAATTTAATTGATAAATAGTATAAATATCTTAAAAGCATAATTTCACAAAGGAGAAACAAGTGACAATGAAACAATCCCAAAAATTACCAGACGGCGTTGGCAAGAGAATAATTGAAGCTTTGAAACAACAAACAGAACAACCAAATGATTCAGCTGTAGCTGCTCAACAAGAAGGCGGATATCCGCAACATTATCATCATCAATCGCAAGAACAAGCGGTTAATCCGGCATTTGCTCCATATCAACCGGAAAACGTTATACCTTATCAACAGCAAGAGCCGCCTAGCTTTCAGCCCCCACGCTATATGGAAAATGAGCCGTTATCAGTAGATGAAAAAGATTTTTCTTTAAATGACAATTATTCTGCACCAGTACAGGATAATACTACAGCCCCAGTCTCAGCTCCGGTGCCAATTCAGGTTCCAGACATGCAACAATATGAAGTGTCTCAGAATAATTCTTATCAGTCAAGTGTTACAAGTAATATAGAACAGGAGGAAGTTGTGAATAATAATTACACAAATGGAAATGTTGATTCTCAACCATCTGAACAAGTTAATTATCATCAACAGCCTCAGGTTCCGCAAATACAGCCACCACCACCTCCACCTCAGCAGCAGGAAGAAGTTCCGCAGGTTATTAATGAGCAACCTCATCATCACCAAAAGCAGTCTTATGTTCATAGCTCTAACATTGATACATTAATGTGGCTTATAACTCAGCTGCCGGCAGGCGTAACAAAACAAACCGGTGCTCATATTATCAGACAAACAATGGAAGCCCTTGGAATGCCAATGAATTTAGTATTAAACGAAGCACAACAAATTCAAGATACAACCAATCATTCCATCAGAAATAAAATAAACTCTATTGAAGAATACAGAAATAATATCAGAATTCTTGAAAGTGAAGTACAAAGAGAAAGAAAACAAGTAGAAGAATTGGAAGATTTAATTAGCTTATTTATTCTTTCTGAAAAAAGCTAGTTAATAAAAAACAAATAAAGAATATAAAAAAAGTGGCGTATTTTGCGTCATTTTTTTATATTTCAAAAAATGTCAGATAAGTATCACCATATTTTTTTTCTTTTAACAGTGTAAATTTGTCTAAAATTTCATCAATGTTAATACTTTTAGGGTGTTCTACAATAATTATTCCATCCTGATTTAATAAATTATTATTTTTAATTTTTTCAAGGACAGGACTTATTAATTCTGATTTATAGGGCGGATCTATAAAAATTAGGTCAAATTTAATATTATCTATTTTATCCAATGCAATTAATGCATCAGAAAAAATTATTTCACAAACACAATCAAAGCTTGATATATTTTTTTGTAAATTTTGAATAATTTTATAATTTTTCTCTACAAAAATAATTTTTTTTGCACCACGGCTTAAAGCCTCAAATCCAACTATGCCACTGCCGGCAAACAAATCTAAAACTACAGCATCTTGAATTTTAGTCTGTAAAATGTTAAAAATACTTTCTCTTACTTTGCTAGACGTAGGTCTAACATCCAGAGATTTAACAGTGTGAACTTTTTTGCCTTTCCAGGTTCCAGCAGTTATTATCAATTATTTAGACACCTTTTCTTCAGTTTTTTGTTGCTTGGAAAAATTCTCGGCAATAAAGCTGGTATTAAAATCGCCTTTAATAAATTGAGAATTTTTTAATATCTTCTGATGGAAAGGTATAGTAGTTTTAATACCGGTAATAGCAAACTCATCGAGAGCTCTTAGCATTCTTGCTCTGGCTTCTTCCCTATCTTTACCCCAGCATATTAACTTTGCAATTAAAGAATCATAAAATGGAGGAATTTTATAATTGGTATAAACATGGCTATCAACTCTTACACCCGGGCCGCCTGGTGCAATATAACCGTCAACTAGGCCGGGGCAAGGCATAAAGTCTTTTTCATAATCTTCAGCATTTATACGACACTCAATTGAATGCCCTTCAAATCTGATGTCATCTTGCTTAAACGTTAATTTTTCGCCCGCCGCAACTTTAATTTGTTCTTTTACAAGGTCAATATTAGTAATCACTTCAGAAACAGGATGTTCTACCTGTATTCTGGTATTCATTTCCATAAAATAAAAGCTATTATCCGAGTCTAATAAGAATTCAACAGTTCCAACTCCTTCATAGCTAATGCCTTTTGCAGCATTTACGGCTGCAAAACCCATTTTATTCCTTAATGTAGAAGTTAAAGCAGGAGAAGGAGCTTCTTCAAGAAGTTTTTGGTGCCTTCTTTGAATACTGCAATCTCTTTCTCCCAAATGAACAACATTTCCGTATCGGTCTGCCAGGATTTGAACTTCTATGTGTCTAGGATTTTCAAGATATTTTTCAATATAAACGCCGTTATTTCCAAAAGCAGTGCCAGCTTCTGCCTGAGCCAGAGCAATCATTTCTTCTATCTCAGACTCTTGTCTGACGATTCTCATTCCACGACCGCCACCACCGGCAGTTGCTTTAATAATAATAGGGAATCCCACTTGCTTAATCCAAGGGCGGACTTCTTCAATATCTGTTACCAGTCCTGTAGTTCCCGGGATAGTTGGCACATTATTTTCTATCATAGTCTTTTTAGCGGAAGCTTTGTCGCCCATTGCCATAATATTTTCAACAGAAGGCCCGATAAACTTAATTTGATGCTCCTGGCAAATTTCGGCAAAGCGCGCATTTTCGGCTAAAAAACCATATCCCGGATGAATAGCATCAACACCTGCCATTAAAGCAGTACTAATAATATTTGGTATCTCTAAATAACTTTTAGCAGAAGCAGCAGGGCCAATACAATATGCTTCATCTGCCAAGCTTACGTGTAAAGAGTCCTCATCTGCCTGTGAGTATACTGCAACAGTACTTATACCCAATTCTTTACATGCCCTGATAATTCTGACAGCTATTTCACCACGATTTGCTATTAATATTTTTTTTATCATTTTATATACCAACACTCCATTGTATGTCCCGAGTTTAATTTAAGGACGTAACAAAAATTTTTTTTATCCCCCCCTAGCAAGGAGGATTTTTCTTTTTAGCCTTGCTTTGCATCGGTTTTACCGACTCGCCAGGCTCTAAGTGATAACCTGAAATTTAATTTAGAACCCGAATAAAACACTCACTTTACAATATTATTATACTACTTATCAAAAAAATTTCAGAATTATGTAAGTTAAAACTTATTGTTCAACAAGCATTAAAACTTGTCCGTATTCCACAGGTTCACCATCTTGAACGCAAACTTCCACAACTCTTCCTGCAACTTCAGCTTGAATTTCGTTCATCATTTTCATGGCTTCAATTATACATACAACCTGACCTGCGCTTACGCTTTTGCCAACCTCGGTAAAAGGAGTTGAGCCTGGAGATGAAGCCCTATAAAAAGTACCAACCATTGGAGAAGTTATTTTGGTAAGATTAGTTCTTTCACCAGCTTGTACTTCTTTTTTTGATTTTTCTTCTTTGGTGCTTGTTGTGGCTTGTACGGGCAATGCTGCAGGTTGAGAACCTGCAGCAACATGGGCAGGCATAATTATTTTATCTTTTCTTACGGAGATTGCTTTTTCGCCTTCTTCAAGTGTTATTTCACTCAATTCATTTTCGCTGACGAGTTTTACTAATTTTTCTATATATTCTAATTCTATTTTCATCAGTATTCTTCCTTAAATCTTTATACTCTATCTAAATAAGAATTAGTTCTGGTATCAACTCTTATCACATCACCATTATTTACAAAGAAAGGCACGTTTACAACCGCACCGGATTCTGTCGTAGCAGGTTTAGTACCACCAGTTGCAGTATTGCCCTTTTCTCCCGGTGGAGTATCAACAACTTCTAATTCAACAAAATTAGGTAAATCAATTCCGATAATTCTTTCTTTATGCTTAAGAATGCTAATTGTCATATTTTCTTTCAGATATTTAACGCCTTCCCCTATTTGATCTTTGGATAATGTAACCTGGTCATAAGTTTCATTATCCATAAAAATAAAATCTTCATCACTTTTATAAAGGTATTGCATATCTCTTTTATCAAGAATAGCCCGGGCCAATTTTTCACCGGCCCTAAATGTTTTTTCCATAACATTTCCAGTTTCAACATTTTTTAATTTTGTTCTTACAAAGGCCGCACCTTTTCCGGGTTTTACATGTAAGAATTCCACAACTGACCAAATACCATTATCAAATTCAACTGTTATTCCTGTTTTCAAATCATTTGTTGAAATCATTATTTTATAACCTATTAATTACTACCCATACACTGATAATTAAGAAAAGTATACTCAAAAAATTTTCTAAAATCTACAGTTTTGTAATTTACCTAACCAGTTTACCATTTTATTATTAAAAAATTTAAATTACAACATAAAAAAGAACTAAATTAATAATCGAATAAATAATCTGTCAAAGCCCTTAATCCTAATAAGTAGCTATTGTATTTAAAACCGCTGATTTGTCCGATTGAAACTCCTGCAATAAAAGATTTTTGTCTAAAGTCTTCTCTAGTATGTATGTTAGAAAGATGTATTTCAATAGCAGGAATATCAGCAGAGAGTATAGCATCTCTTAAAGCAACGCTTGTATGTGTATAAGCTGCCGGATTTATTAACATACCGTCAAATTTACCATAAGCTTGCTGTATTTTACTAACAAGTTCACCTTCGCTATTTGATTGAAACGTTTCTATTTCCAGTTTTAACTCTTTAGCTAAATGTTCCAGTTTATTATTAATATCAGCTAGTGTTATATTTCCATACTTTTCAGGCTCTCTAGTCCCTAACATATTAAGGTTTGGACCATGTAATATTAGTATTTTGTACATATTTTTATTTCCCTTTAAATTTTCTAACAAGCATAAAAAACTTTTCAACAGGCGGCTTGGAAAGCTTTATAGCACCGTAAGGACAAGATTCCTGACAACAATAGCATTTAATACATTTAGGATATGATACAATAACAGCTTTTTTAGTTTGCAATTCAATAATTTCCGCAGGACATGCCTCCACACATACATTACACCCTTTACATACTTTTTTATTAATGATAGGCTTAGCCACAATCATATTTGTAAGCAAATTTTGTAGCCATATCGGATATTTATCCGGTATGCTTCTGTTTCTGACAGGAGGCAGATTAAATTGATAAATTTTCACCTCGTCAAATGCTTTTAGCTCAATATCTTCTATTGATTTATAATCTAAAATAGTTGATACCGTATCAATAGGCATACCCATAATATGACATGCCAAAACATCCACAGCTTGAGCATTCCACCCGCCGAATAAAGCACCGGAAAACCTGGGATTTCCATTGCTCGGTCCTTCTCCTTCCATACCAACAATTCCATCTACAAAAGTAAAAACTTTACCCTCCAGAAAACCGTTAATATCCACGAGCATATTAGAAAATACTCTTATATCCGGCATTGCAATGTGTTGTCTAAACTTAACAACTCCAGGCATAAGCCCAAATAAGTTTTTAACCCCACATGTTAGTCTTGTCAGTGTATGAGTCTTCATTTTGGCAAAATTAATTATTAAATCAGCTTCCATAGCAGGCTTGATGACTAAAAACTTTTTTATGGATAAACCTTGCAGGTATTCTGCTACTTCATCACTTAGATTATAGTTTAAACTGACATTTTCTGCATTTTCAAGGTCTTTTAACTGGCATGTTTGGTATAATTTATCCAGTACATTTTTGTTATACGCTCCTGCCGGACTGTCTCCTATTGTTATAGTGCAATCATATTGTTGCAAATGATCAACTAAAGCTTGCAGAGCAACAGGATGAGTTGTTATTGCTTTATCAGGATGTCTGGCTGCTAATAAATTTGGTTTTATTAGTACTTTCAGACCTTTTTTACTTTTCAATATATCAATTAAGTTCTGATTTTCATTAATAATATTATCTACAGCTCTTTTTATCTCATTATAATTATATCCTGAACAGTAAGAGTAGCTTACTTTATTATTGTTTTTCATTATTTGACCTTTTAATTTTTATTTAAATGCTATTATCTCAGTATAATACTCTCAATTATATTTCAACACCAAATTATACTACCTCAAAAGTATTTTTGAGGTAGTATATGATTTTTTAACATTTTTAATTTTAAATAAAAAATATAAGCAATTTTTTAAGGCTCAAAGTGTTTATATATATATAATCATCAAATAAAAATCATCAAATAACAAATGGTTAGCATATTAATAGATTACCAAATATCAAATTAGCACTAATTAAAGATTTATCAATAAATTATACTAACTCTAAAATACTTTTCAGATTCTTTAATCAAGTAAAAACTAATAAAATAAGCTATTCTCTGAAAAGAGAAATCTGAAATTTAATCTGGAA
>JANQHM010000030.1 GCA_028282645.1 Candidatus Gastranaerophilales bacterium | reverse complement strand
TAAAATCCTTGATTTAAAAACTTATAAGCATAAATAATCGCTAAAAATTCTTATTTCTATGACTTTTCATAAATATCTTGGACTTGTGCGGTAGTCTTAATTTGTCGCTTAAATTTTTTTAGGATTTTTTACAAACAAAAAGACTGTCCTTGCTTTGTGGGCTTAGACAGTTTTTTGTTTTGAATTTTTTAAGCTACTTAGCCTATGCCATTGTGTTTAATTTACTGCCACCTTGAAAAGATGGTTGTTGATGAGCAGCTAATTTAGCTTGCTTAGCTTGCTGTTGATTGTGTTGCACACCAACATGAGCTCTTTTTTGAGTTTTTGCTAAGTTTGCATTAAAACCGAGTTTCATAATAACATTACCTCCTGATAAGTAAAAAAAGAAATTTACCTCTTGGAAAAATACATTCTTCCTTCATTAAACTTTTGTAACATGAAGTGAAAGCATGGTCAATTAAATTTGATACTTATGTTTATAAAAATTAACATTATATTTTTACCTATTTATATAATACTGCCACTCCATTAAATTTTAGATTATTCTTTTCTGAGAATATTTTACTTTATTATCATTATATCTTACACTATTAAATAATCTGAAAAGTATTTATGAGTTAATATATCAGGTTTAATCCATTAAAAATTGCTTTTACATTAGCTTTAGTTGTACTATGGTCTTTTCCTCGACAAACTATTGTATCTCCATTTTTATCTTCAAAATGTATTATACTCATAGCATCCGCAGAAGCACCTTTTTTATCCTCAGCTAAAGCTAATTGCTCATAATGCAGTAATTTTTGAGGAAATCCCAGCTTTGCCAATCCATTTAAACAAGATTCCAACGGTCCATCTCCATGGCACTCAACTTGATAATTTTTGTCTTTATAATTAAAATTTAGAGAATAAATCTCTTTACAGTCATCTTCTAATCTTTTAAATTTATTAAAAACAAAAGGGCCTTTTACTTCAAGAATTTCATTCAAATATATGTTTAAAATAGTATCTAAAGGTAATTCCCCTATTTGTTCGGCTTTATTTTTTATGACAGGAGAGATTCTAATCGCTTCTTCGATGGTAATTGGGTAACCTGCTTTATTAATTATTTCATAGATAGCTGTTTTGCCTGATTGGCTTGTTAAACCCAAGTGTTCTTCGTCGTCACGACCGATTAAAGAGGGCTCAATAGGTCTGTAGGCACCTTTTTTCATTCCTTTTGTCTTTAATGCACCATCTTGATGAATACCGCTCCTATGAGCTAATGCGTCAGGGCCTATTAAAGGAGATTTTTCATAAATTGGCACGCCTGACATTTCCGCCACGGTAATTGCAATTTCATATATTTTTGACATATCAACGGTGGATTCTACATCACAATTGTATAAACTGGTAACAACTTCGTAAAAATTAGTATTGCCGGCTCGTTCACCAAGGCCATTTAAACAGCATTCCAGTTGAGTAGCTCCGACAAAATAGCTTTCAACAGTTGTTGCAGTTGCCATTCCCAGGTCATTATGACAATGTACGGATATTATAGTATCTTCCGGCAGTTCTGTTTTTACTGCTTTTATCATATTTATAAACTCAAAAGGTCTTGTTCTTTCTACTGTATTAGGCAGATTAATTACTTTAACACCTGCGCTAACAACTTCTTTTAATGAATCTATAACAAAACTTAAGTTTTCTGCACAATCACCAAAATGTTCTACGGAAAATTGAACTTCCCCTTTTGTACCCATAAGTTCTTTTGCGTATGTAACTGCATCAACAGCTATTTTTCTGACATCTTCCGGTGACTTTTTTAAAACATATTGCATGCTAAAAGGACTAAGTGCAATAAATGTATGAATTCTGGGCTTAGGTGCTTCTTTTAAAGCCTCTGCAACTTTTAAAATATCTTTATCAACTGCTCTGGCTAAAGCTGATATAACAACATATTGAGGCGCTACAGTTGACAGGTATTGGCAGGCTTCAAAATCCATCGGGCTTGATCCGGAAAAGCCGACTTCTATACCGTTTATCCCAAGTTCTATTAAATAATCAAATATAATTTTTTTCTGTTTAGTGTTCCAGGGCTTTTTTAGTGCCTGATTTCCATCTCTCAACGTTACATCATAGAAAAATGGTTGTCTTTTGTTCATTTTATTCTCCATTTATCTTTGCCTCGCCTTTATTTACTACTGGTATTCAATTAAATTTCAGATTTCTCTTTTTCAGAAAAAAGTCTATTTCACTAGATTTAACAAGATTAAATAATCTGAAAAGTATTTTTAAGCTAAGTATAATTAGTGATTAGTATAATAATATATTAACGTAAAAAATATTAATACTATATAAAATTTTGGTAGTGGTTAATTTTTAAGTGATAAATTGTAATTAATAATAAACAATCGTGTAACAAGATCATGCCAGAAGTCAGACTTTGAAAAAGCTAATATTTTTCTAGTGTAACGAGCTAATCTTTGCCTAATGGTTAAGAGTTTCTTCTATTACAGGCAATTTTTCGCTCATTTTTTTTAGCCATTCTGTTACTGTATGCCTTGATACATGAAATATTCGTTCTAATTCACGAAAACTGGTTCTTTCAAAGTAAGCTCTAATAATTTCTTCTTTTCTTTTTTTCGGATATCGCTTTTCAGAATCAAGGACTCTGTGGGATTTACAATCTTTACAGAGGTATTGTTGTTGACCGGAACCGTTATGACCATTTTTAACTAT
>JANQHM010000166.1 GCA_028282645.1 Candidatus Gastranaerophilales bacterium | reverse complement strand
ATGCAACTTTTGGTAGTGACATAATATCTTTTAACCTTTTTCTTAAATATTACTCTACTTATAACATTACTCAAGTAATATAATATTACACGTTTGAATATCTTGTTAATCCTCTTTATAGAGGATATATCAGTTTTTTGTTTCCTTCAATCGTACACAAACAATACATAACAAGTAAACCACATAAACTTATATTAAAAAACATTATTTATCCTGGTTCAAGATTAAATTTAAGATTACTCTTTAGAATGGACTTATAAAAAGTAAATTTGAACATTTCACTTTTTAACGCTCCCGCTTCGTAATTCAGAGTTAAGTCTAATAAAATAAACTTAACACGCTTAAATAATCTAAAAAGTATTTTTGACTTAGCGTAATATAAATTATAACAGATTCTTTTTTTTGTTTCTAATAATTTAGAAGTTAAAAAAAAATAATTTGTTCCTTAGTATATAGTATCCTCGATTTTATTAATTTTAATTAATAATCATCGAATATTATTAATAATTCAATTGTCCAAACCAATTACACTAACTTACTAAATATTTTCTTTAATTTTTATAAATAGCCGCAACAATAAGACCTTCCAAAGGTTTTACAATTAATCCCCAAATAAGCCAGTAAATAATCACCACCTCTGCTACAGTCATAAATGAATATGTGGAAAGCATGCCGGGCAACATACCCAAGCCCCAAACACCTAAACCGTATACAAGGCCTTTAATTAGTTTATTTTTACCGGGTATGGCATTATTGACTACCGCATAAATCATTACAAAAATAGTATTAACTATAAATAGACCTACAAAATAAAAAGCTGATGGTGGTGCATCCATTGGCTTCCATATATTTGACGGCTCAACCGAATAAACCCAATTAAAAGCACCGCCGCATGTAAGCATTCCTGCAATTATACTAAATACTGAGATAGCCACAGTTGCAAAAAGCAATCTGGTTATGTTCATTTTTTATTCTCCTCTTACTTGTAATGATTATAATATTTTATATTTTTAGTAGTAAAAATTTATGCCAATTTTCTGAATTAACTAGTTCTATAGTACTATTTTCGTATGTTTCTAAAAATTTTGCTGCTTTTTTAAATTTTGCTTTTGGATTGTATTTAAACTCATATCCGTCAAGTTTTCCACTGTGCTCTTCTATATAATCCACTTCCTGTCCTGAGTATGTCCGCCAAAAATATTGATTATAATGTTTTTTATGATTATGATTGTATTTCATCCTTTCAAGAATACAAAAGTTTTCCCAAAGGCTGCCAATATCATTTCTTGCATCAAAAGAGTTAAAATTTTCTATTAAAGCATTTCTAATCCCTAAATCATAAAAATAAATTTTTTTTGACTTACCTAGTTCTTTTCTTAAATTTCTGCTAAAAGAGCCTAATGAAAATACTATGAAACATTTTTCAAGCAAGTCTATGTACTTTTTTACTGTTCCTTTACTAACACCCAGAGTTTGAGCTATTTCATTATATGAAACTTCATTTCCCAGCTGAAGAGCAAGGTGTTTTAATAAATTTAGCAAAATGCCGGAGTTTTTTATATTTTCAAAGGCTAGAATATCTTTATAAAGGTATTTGCTGGCTATATCATATAGTTCGTCTTTAGACTCCTCCTCAGATTGATTAAAGACAGAAGGATAAGTCCCAAAACGCATAATATTTATCATTTTTCCATTTAAATCAAATAAGTTAAACCGGCTTTTAAGTTCTTCAACAGATAAAGGATAAAGCTTAAATTCTCTACTACGTCCAACAAGAGGCTCTCCGATTTGATTAGCCAGATCAAAACTGCTTGAACCTGTTGCTATAATTTGTATTTCAGGATAAGTATCTATCAGAAGCTTTAAAATATGTCCAATTTTATTGATATTTTGAGCTTCATCCAAGACTATTAAATCATTATCTCCCAAGAAATCTTTTAATAGTATTTCATTAGTAGTTTCAAGTTTCGGCTTTACATTTAGAGACTCACAGTTTAAATAACTTACTTTCTTACCTTGTTCTTCCTGTTCTTTTAATATTTGTTTTGCCAGTGTAGTTTTACCTACACGTCTTGCTCCATAAATAATTATCACTTTACCTTTATACAAGGTTTTATATATATTTTGTTTTATGATTCTTTCAAACATTTTAAGCCTTTTATTAACAATTTAGACTATTTTTTGAACTATTTATTCAAAAAACAGGCATTATTGTTATCATTTTATCATGAGCTTTACTTAATGTAAATTTGGTTTATTTAATGGCCAAATTAACAGAAAAAGAGTTATTCTAAATTTCATTTTTGATAAAAAACAGAGCTTATTACGTGATCATTAATTTTTAAAAATTACAAATTATTTATCATCTGGAGCAAATCCAATGGAATAGCAGGCTTTTTTTTACCCAAAAGGCCTGCTGGATTTTTTCATTAAGCAATTTTACAAAATTAACATTTTTACATTCAAAGAGCCTGCGGAAATTTTAAAAACATGTTAGAATATATATTAAAGAAATAAAATATAAATATATTCAATTTT
>JANQHM010000151.1 GCA_028282645.1 Candidatus Gastranaerophilales bacterium | reverse complement strand
GATTGAGCGGCATTTTTAATGTTATTGTTTGCGAGGCGAAGAGTGTCAGACAGGTCTTTAGAAGCTTTTTTAACATCAGAATCAGTTTTTTTGAGGGAATCCTGAAAGCCGTTGGTGTTAATAGAGTTTTTCAGGTCATTCATGGTATTGCTAACAGAGTTTTTTACTCCCTCAAATTTACCGGACAAATCCTTTATAGCTTCGCTAAAGTTGTTTTTTAGATTATTTAAGGATTTTTTTAAGTCTTCTTTCTTAAAAAACGGATCAATCTTAGAACGAGGATATGAAGGGGATTTATCAGTAAAACCCCTCCCCCCTTTCCATCCAACAACGCCATATTTTAACCTTAAATCCTTTTTAAATCCTTCTACGTTTTTTATACCCTTAAAGCTCTTATCTACAAGCGCATTCCAGATATTACCTAAATAAGGTATAAATTTAGCTAAATCTGAAATCATAGCCTGCTCCAGTGGCTCTTTTTTTAATGCTTTTTTATAGTCTTTAATTGTTTGAGCAATATTATAAGCCGGAATAAGCTTTTTTCCAATATTATCAAGAGATTTAGGAACATTTTTTGCCAAATCTGCCTGTGATCGGGTTAGTTCTTCTTTTTTTACTCCTTCTTCTATTAAATCTTCAAGGTATTTACTTAAATTTTTTAGAATTTTTTTGAAAACATCATAGAAGGCAGTTTCTTCCAACTCTTTTTTTAATTTATTTTCTTTTTTTTTTGATTTATTTTCCATTTTTTAAATATTCCTTTTGAAATTTTTAATTTCCTACGGTATTAATTTTTATAATAAAATGGTTTATATAAGACTTTAAGGAATTTTAATTGAGTTTGGATTTTAAAAAAGCGTTTTTATCGCCCTTTATGGGTAAAGGCTGGTTACCGAAGCTTACTTTAATCACATTTATTCTTGTTACACCGGCTATTTTACACGAAGTAATTTCCTTTTGGGCATATGTATTTATAACTATACCTGTAAGTTTTATTATGATAGGGTATTTTGTCCAATTTATTCATAATGAAATTTATGATATTATTCCTCTTCTTCCTCAGTGGAAATTAAATTTTAAACGTTATTTTAACCAGGGATTTAAGTATACAGGTTTAATTTTTACTTATACGGGGTTATTGATTTCTGTTTTATTTTTTACATTTTTTTGGCCTCTTGAAGTTCTTTTAAAAGATTATAAATCTATACAGCATATGATATTTCTGATAACAGGCATTATATTTATTCTGACCGGTTCTGTTTTTTCTCAATTTCTTATGTGTTTTTATGCTGATATTCTTGATTTTGAGGAGTGTTTTAATATAAAAAGAATTTATAAAATGTTTATGGGAGTAAAAAAAGAGATAATTATAAGTATATTAGTTTATTTTCTTCTTCCCTTTGTATCTGTATCTTCTGCGAACTTTTTATTAACTTTGCTTTACAATCAATTGTCTGAAATAACAGGTAATTTAACTTTTTTACTTACTTTAGGTTTTTTATTTAGCATTTTATTATTTTATTTAGCGTCAATTCCCTTATTGATTTTTTATAATTTATGGGCACAAACATATAAAATAGCAAAATTAATGTTGAATAATAAAGAACAGAAAATAACAAACAATTAAGCAGCCGTATTAAAGGAAAACTTCCTTAAAGGCTTTTTTAAGCTCAGAACCGGGTTTTTGAGGGAATCCTGAAAGCCGTTGGTGTTAATAGAGTTTTTCAGGTCATTCATGGTATTGCTAACAGAGTTTTTCAGGTTCTCAAAGTCCCCCTCCGGCAATTGGTTTATAATGTTACCGAAATTATTTTCCAGTTTTTTAAGTTCATTTTTTAAAGCCTCTTTAATCTCTTCAGCAAGCTCTTCAGCCTCTTTATCAGAAAGCACGTAAGGAGGTTGTGTTGGATTATTTTGACTTTCTTGAATAACCCTTTCAGCAATCATATCTTTTATAGCCTGAACAACGGGCTCAATTCCTTCATCAAAAATAAAATCAATAACCAGATCAGTGCCTACTCCTGCAAAGGCAGCAACAGCTATTTTAACTCTTGGAGGGGCAGGTGTATAAATACTGGCTGCTGCACCGGCAATTATGCTTAATCCTCCACTAATACCACCTTGAAGCCAACCTTCTTCTGAAATTTGCATGCTTAAATCAATTGCACCAAGTACTTGGTTTACTTCAATTGCTTCTAAAGCAATATTTTTATATTTAATAGCTTCACTTGGTACAGTATCTTTTAAGCTAGAATAAATATCTGCAGAAAGTTCCTGAACATATGATGCAGCAGTTTTTGCTGCTATTAATCCAGCAGACATCTGTTGTTTTAAGTCTTCAAGCGCAGTTATTACTGTTTCAGATTCAGGAGTACCCAGTGAATTTAATTCATTAATATATTGATCTATTACAGCTTCTTTAATTGTATATAATTCTGATAAATTCTCCTGTTCATAATTTGCACTATATAAAATATCTATATCATAAAGATATTCTCCTGTTGTTGGATCAATTGTATAAGTTAATGACATAATTTACTCCTTTTAATTTATTCCAAAAATACTACTAAATATCTTGTTCATAAAATCACGAAATTCAGGAACTATTGTTATAAAAACAATTAATACATATGCGCCTGAAGCATCCAATAATGTATACCAAAAGCGAACATCCTTAATTTTTTCTGTTTTAAGTAAAACGGCAATATACCTATCAAGAAAAAAAGCTATTCCTATAATTATTGCAATAATATTATTAAGTTCTGAGTATATAACAGAAAGAAAATTATCTGGATCAAAAGGTCGTTGATCATAAGCATTTGAGAAAAATAGTCCTATAATAATTACAATTAAGTAACTTATTGGTAAAGCAATAAGCATAGGTAATATATGTTTTTTAAAGATTTTTTTATATGCAGCCAAGTATTCAGGAATAGTTTTATGTTCTTCTTTTTTTTCCTTTTTTGGACTTACAGCACGGTAAGTTATTATTATTATTCCTAAAGTAATTATCCAACCTAAAATTTCGTTCATTATTCCCCCTCTCGTTTAAACACGATAAAAAAATATAATATAGTATTAAACTTTAACATAAATAATAAAAATAATATTTTAATATTTTTATTATTTATGCAGTTTGTTTTATGTAATATTTATCAAACATTATTATACTATTATCTGCCCAGGAGCTTTTTTCCGCAAACCCGTCTGTTTCCTGG
>JANQHM010000102.1 GCA_028282645.1 Candidatus Gastranaerophilales bacterium | reverse complement strand
TAAATCTCTTTTAAGGTTCGATTCCGCAATTCCCGCCATAAGCGCAGCTATTTCAAAATTTAAAGCCGCCAATCCTTACAGGTAGCGACTTTAAATTGGGCACTGAGAGACTCGAACTCCCGGCATCTTCGGTGTAAGCGAAGCGCTCTACCAACTGAGCTAAGTGCCCTTATATATTATAAAAAATTTTTTTAACAACTGAAAGACTTTTATATAAGTATCATCTGCAGTAAATGGTACCTACAATGTCTCTTAACCAGCATCTTTGAATACATTGATATAGTAGTATGCTGAATTTTTTCCGTCAAGTATTTTTTTTATTTTGGTTTTAGATAAATTTATTTATACAAAATAAACTTTAGATTGAGTAACAATTACATTAGCTTTTTTGTCCCACTCATCGCAAGGCAACTTTTTTATAAGCAATTCTTGTGGTATCGGAACTATTTTTAAGCAGTCCTCTTTTAGCTGAGGCAATAATTTATCATAAAAGCCTGCGCCGTAACCAAGCCTAAAACCACTTCTATCAGCCATCAAAGCCGGTAATATAGCAATATCAATATTTTTAGGATTTGCGGGTTTTTCGCTTGGAATAGGCTCTAATACCCCCCATTTGCTTTTTTCCAACTTATTATTGTGATACGGATAAATATAAAGTATTTTGTTTTTCATATCCACCCTGGGTAAAAACCAGTTTTTGGATTTATCAAAGTACAATTTTGTCAAGTTAATTTCCGTATCCATCGGATAAAAAGATAAAATATTTGATACTTTAGTATAAAAGCTTTGTCTTTCAATGATATTGACAATTTTATTGCTAATATCCTCTATATTCAAGCTCTTTCTCAGCTCTTTAGCTTTTATTCTCAAACTTTTTTTAGCTATAAACGTATTACTTTCCATTATTTTTTTCTTAATCTTTTTTAATATATAAACAAAAATAATATGATTTTCCAAAAAATACTTTATACTATAATTATATTATAAAAACATAGAGGTTTTTTTGTATGGATAGAAGAAAGTTCTGCCAAAAATTAAGAATGGCAAGACTAGAAGCTGGGTTAAAACAGGAAGACGTTGCAAAATTTATGAATCTTCCTATTTCAGCAATTTCTGTTATGGAGTCAGGTTCGCGCAAAGTTGATGTATTTGAACTGCTTAAACTTGCTGAGCTTTATGATAAACCCATTGAATGGTTTTTCCATGAGCATAATGATTTATTAAAAAGACGTTGGTATGATATTGATCCGGTATTAGCAGAAGCTGTTGAGTTACTGAGACAATCTTCAACTAAAATGCAGCGTAATGCAGCTCAAGGGATAATAGGATTTTTAAAGCAGGAAAAAGAAGAACAAGAAGCTAAGCAAGCTGAAGAAGCTAAGCAAGCTGAAGAAGCAACAAAACAAGCTGAAGAAACAAACGACACTCCCCAAGAAGATAAGACAGAAACTCCGCAAGGGAAATCGCAGGGCAAATAACAAAACTATTATTTCGGTCCAAAATTAAATTTCAGATTACTCTTTAGGATGAGCCTTAAGAAGTGAAATTGACCATTTTATTTCTTACAGGCTACCATTTCGTAATTCAGAGAATAGTGCACTGATTCACAAATTTTGAAGACAAAGTTAAAAATACTCCACAACTTTATAAAACACTATTAATATTCAGAATTAACCAAGATCATGTAAAAACGTTTTTACTCACCATAATTAATGAATCATAGTAATAGTTTATTTTATTAACTTTTACACATTTGAATAGTCTGAAAAATATTTTTTAGTTAGTTTTAGTATAGTAACAAAAGAAATAATTCCTTACTTTAAATAAAAAAATAAAAAATATACTAGTCTAAATTACCTAATTTAGATTGAAATTAGTTATTTTTATATTGTAAAATAAAAGTAACTTATTATAATTTATTGTTAAAAAATAAGTAAGAAGGGATAGTATAGGAAATACCTGCTTATTCCTGAATGGGCTACGGCAATAATAAAACAGGAGAGCTAAATGTTCGAAAGATTTACGGAAAAAGCTATTAAAGTAATTATGCTGGCACAAGAGGAGGCTAGAAGATTAGGTCATAACTTTGTTGGAACAGAACAAATATTGTTAGGCTTAATAGGGGAGGGAACAGGCATTGCTGCAAAGACCCTAAAGGCAATGGGCGTTAACCTTAAAGAAGCCAGAATTGAAGTTGAAAAAATTATAGGTAGGGGTTCAGGATTTGTAGCTGTTGAAATACCTTTTACTCCAAGATCTAAAAGGGTTCTGGAATTATCCTGGGATGAGGCAAGACAACTGGGCCATAATTATATAGGTACGGAACACCTTCTCTTAGGTTTAATTAGAGAAGGTGAAGGTGTTGCTGCAAGGGTTCTTGAAAACTTAGGCGTTGACCTGAACAAGGTTAGAAGCAATGTTATAAGAATGCTTGGAGAGACAAGAACCAGTACAACAACTACTACAACCCAGGGAAGAAGTAAAACACCTTCTTTGGATGAGTTTGGCATAAACCTTACTCAAGCAGCACAAGAGCAACGACTGGATCCGGTTGTCGGAAGAGAACAAGAAATTGAAAGAGTTATTCAAATTTTAGGCCGCCGAACAAAAAATAATCCTGTTCTAATAGGAGAACCCGGTGTTGGAAAAACCGCTATTGCGGAAGGATTAGCCATTAGAATTGTAAGTGGCGATATTCCTGAAATTTTAGAAGATAAAAGATTAGTCCAGCTTGATATGGGCTTGCTTGTTGCTGGAACTAAATACAGAGGCGAATTCGAAGAAAGGCTCAAAAAAATAATGGATGAAATAAGAGCATCCGGCAATGTAATATTAGTGATTGATGAAATGCATACTATAATCGGTGCAGGCGCCGCAGAAGGTGCTATTGATGCGGCTAATATCCTTAAGCCTGTCTTATCCAGAGGCGAATTACAGGTTATTGGCGCAACCACTCTCGAAGAGTACAGAAAGCACGTAGAAAGAGATGCGGCTCTGGAAAGAAGATTTCAGCCGGTATATGTAGATCAACCATCTGTTGAAGAGTCTATTGAAATAATTAAAGGCCTTAGAACAAAATATGAAGAGCATCATAAGCTTTTGATATCTGATATAGCAATAGAAACAGCCGTAAAATTATCAGACAGGTATATTACAGACAGATTTTTACCTGATAAAGCTATTGACCTTATAGACGAAGCAAGCTCAAGAGTAAGACTGCAAGCAAGTACTCTTCCTCCTGAAGGTAAAGATGTTGAAAAAGACTTGAAACAGGTAATTAAAGAAAAAGAGCTTGCCATAAGAAATCAAGAGTTTGAAACCGCAAGTCAATTAAGAGATACAGAAGCTGAATTAAAAGAAAAAATCAGAGAAATATCTCAAAAATGGAAAGCTGAACAAGAAGCTAATAAAGCAACTGTTACAGAAGATGAAATAGCCTTTATCGTAAGCAGTTGGACGGGTATACCTGTTACAAAACTTACAGAAGGTGAATCAGACAGATTATTAAAGCTTGAAGATACCCTGCATAAACGTGTAATTGGTCAGCACTCGGCAGTTGTTGCTATATCTAAAGCAATAAGAAGAGCCAGAGTTGGCCTTAAAAATCCAAACAGGCCAATAGGAAGCTTTATCTTTAGCGGACCAACAGGCGTTGGTAAGACAGAACTCGCAAAAGCTTTATCAGAAGCCGTATTTGGCTCTGAAGAAAATATAGTCCGTATGGACATGTCCGAATTTATGGAAGGTCATTCAACCAGTAAGCTTATTGGATCTCCTCCGGGATATGTAGGATATGATGAAGGCGGCCATTTAACCGAAACCATCAGGAAAAAACCATACTCAGTGGTGCTTTTTGATGAAATTGAAAAAGCGCATCCCGATGTATTTAACCTCCTTCTTCAAATTCTTGATGATGGCAGACTATCAGATTCAAGAGGACGTACGGTTAACTTTAAAAACACTATCATTATTATGACAAGTAATATTGGTGCGAGAGCTCTTGAAAATACATCAAAACTTGGATTTGCGGTTATTGATGATGTTGACAGTGACAGATATGAAAGAGTTAAAGATACTGTGATGGAAGAAATGAAAAAAGCGTTCCGACCGGAATTCTTGAACAGGCTCGATGATATTATAGTATTCTCTCATCTTTCAAGAGATGAAATTAGAGAAATTGTTGATATTATGCTCAATGATCTTATTAAGCGTATTAATAACCAGGATATCGGTATAGAAATACCTTTAGATGTTAAAGATTACCTTGCCAAAGAAGGCTATAGCCAGGCATACGGTGCAAGACCTCTTAGAAGGGTTATTCAAAGAAAAATTGAAGATCCTATAGCAGAGGAGATTCTTACCGGCATGTACAGTCCCAGCGACTCTATTAAGCTTTACTTAAACGACAAAAAGATTGAGTTTGAAAGAATTAGACCTAACAAAGCTCAAGAAGCTGTAGAACATCAAGAAGGGGCTACGGAGTCCGGAGTTCAAGAATAAGTAGTGATATAAGGTTATTCACGTATGAAGAATGATGAAATAAAAAATTGGAAAAAAATGGTACATTACCCGAAGCTGGGTGAGATACTATTACAACATAAAAAAATAACCATAGAGCAATTTGATATTGGAATGCAAAAACACTTATCTGGCAATCACCCACTTGGCGAAATTTTAGTTAGCCTGGGTTTCATTACCCCTGATGAGCTTGTTCAGGTTCTTCAACTGCAAGATAATATTGATGAAGTATTATCAAAAAGCATAGAAGAACTTGAAAGCTCGGTAGAATGAATAATTTAAATAAACAAAATGAATTAAATTGCAAATCAAGTAAAATAATTATATATTCAATAATATTTATAATGTTGGTGCTATTTAATCTGAATTTACTTTCTCAGATAATGGCACCAATTTTATATTGGTGCCAAGAATTTATTTTTAATCAAAATTTTGTTAAACTAACAATAAACCCTCTTACTTATTTAGCAAATGTTTTTTTATCGATATTTTTATCATTGTCAATCTTTTTAGTTTATTCTTACCTGGCAGGAATGATCTCATACAGATTTCTTTCAGGCAGTGAAAAACTAAACATTATAAGCAGCAGCATAACAAATCGTATGTTTTTTAATAATTTAGTTCGTTGGAACCTTTACAGGCTTGGTTATGTTACAAAACCTATAATATATTGCTTAGCTGCTACATTAATTTGCTTTTTAATTTTTTATGTCGGATTTAACTTTTTAGTCCAACTGGCAGGATTTAATATATTTATTTTTACATTTTTTACGGCTTTTATATTTTTATCTTTAATAATTTTCTACTTTTCCAATATTTTAAAAATAATATGGAATATTAGTAAAACTTCTTTAGGAGAGCTTATTTTAATAAATGAACCTGATGCAGATGATAAAGAAATAGTTAAAAAATCAGATATTTTAGCTTTTGCAAAGCGTGATAACCTGATTTTTCATTTGTTTTATTTATCATTTATTCTTTTTATTTTATTAGAAACATTTTTTATTATTTATAATCAAGATATATCTAAAAATATTTTAACCTGTTCAATTATAGTAATTGTTAATTTCACCCTTTATTTATTTTTAAGTTATTTTAAATCAGATGTTTTTATAAATTCACTTTTACATAGAAATAACAGAATTACATCTGTTAATTAATTAAATTTCACAAAAATCTATTTTGAGTCAACCCTGTTCCTTCTAGAGCTTTTGACTTATAAACACTAAAATAGAGCCTTGAAGTTTTAAATTTAATGAAAATAAATAAACGCAATTTTTATTATTTTTTTGTTTTTATACATATAGGAAGTATAAAATGTTAAAAATGTAATTTGTTTAAGGAAGTAATACTAATTAAAATTGTGTAAAAATAATAATATTAAAATTTTAAGTATTTACTCCCTAAAACGAAAGGGAATTTTAGAGGAGGATATTGGAATGAGCATGTATGGTTATGGTATAGATCCGTCATATTGCGGCTACGGTGCTTATGGTAACTATGGAGCATATGGCTGTCCTTATGGTGCTGGAAATTATGGAACTTATGGATGTCCGAGAAGAAGTATTTTTGACAGTACCTTGTTAAATGCCGGGGGAGTTGCTATTGGTGGTGCAATTGTCAACAGCGCTACAAGTGTAGATGGAGTTGGAGGCATATCAAGGTGCACAAATGCAATAACCAGAAATGGGGTTGGTAAAGCATGCATTTATACTACTGCTGCACTGGCAGGAGGATGGCTGATTAAACAGTTCTTTGGTAGCGGAAACTAATCCGTATTCTACTATACAACCCGTTTAAGACTGTCTTTAATCAGACAGTCTTTTAATATTTATTTATTTTATTCAAAAACAGGAAGATTGATATTTTTAAAGTATACATATAATCTGATAAATAAACCTGTTATAAATACTAACGCCAGTGTATACGGATTAATCAGGTTAAATAAATTTAAATCATATAATAAAACACCTATTAGAATAGGAACAGTTCCGTAAAATTGTTTTTTTAAAATGAAAGAAACTTGATTAATCATAATATCCCTGATAATACCGCCTCCAACTGCTGTAAAAAAGGCAAGTAAAATTATACCAAACACATTTATATCGCTTTTTAAACCAACTAAAGCACCTGTTATGCTAAATGACACAAGTCCGATTGAATCAGTCACAATAAAAAATTTTTTTTCGTCAAGATTTGATTTTTTATAAAGTTTACAAATTAGACCGATAACAACAACACATAATACAATGCTTACAGGCATCAAGTTTGTAATAGAATACGGTATTTCATTAACAAGAATGTCTCTAATAATTCCACCGCCTAATGCTGTTAGAACAGCCAATATGGTTACGCCTAAAATATCACACTTTTCTCGAACACCAATAAGAAATCCACTAAATGCAAATGAAATAATGCCTATAGTTTCTGTTATTTCAAATAAGTTTATCATTTTATTTAAATAAGCTCTTTTTTTATTTTATTAGTCTTTATACTATTTAAAAAATATAAAATATACCACTATTAAAAATAATTAAATAGGTAAATTATCTAAAACATTTATTATACTTGGATTATTTTATTAAAAAATATTGAGAAGCTAAATTTAATTTTGAACCGGAATAAATATAATCGATTAGTAGTATAAGAAATTTTTTCATTATATAAAAAATACATTTTTTTGGTTATCAAAAAAAAAATGTATGTTGTAAAATTAAAATATATACGCCTGAAAGTAGTATTGCAAGGTGATTATTATTGGCGCCTGCGTGAAAAGGATTATATAATGCACAATAGAAAAAGACTATATAGAACAAGTTTTATAGTACTAAGTATATTAATGCTTATGCTGCTGTGGAATATTGGAGTTCATAAGTTAAGCGGAAGTGTAAAAGGACTATTAAGCCGTATTGAATTTATCACATATGATTGGAGAGCACAACTGGCAACAGATAAAGGTCCTTTTAAAAATATTGCAAATGCTCAATCAAACATTATTTTGCTTACCGCTGATGACTATACTTCCGAAATTTTAAGCTATAACAGAGACTTAAATATAGGTCGCTGGCCATGGCCCAGAAGAGTATGGGGAAATGTAGTTAATTATATAAGCAAAGGCAAGCCTAAAATTATAATTTTTGATATAAAATTTGAAAATAAAGAAGGTATAAGCAAGATTAATGAAGATTCTGATCGTTTTTTTGCCGAAGCCGTAAAAAAATCCAATGTTATTATTGGTATAGCTGTTTATGCGCACAGATTAGACTTATTTAAAAATAAAAAATCCAATGAAAATAATAATTATAAATATTCAAGCGTCCAAAGTAAACTTGCTAAAATATTATCAAAATATAATAATAAGCAAATAGATCAAATAATTATACAATCGCTTGGCTTTAATACCAAAGCTCCTAAAAATCGTGATTTGTTTTTAACCATAGATGATAAGCTGCTTATAGAATCTGATGATAAAGATGTTAAGTCTCTGCTGGATAATATTTCCTTTTATTCTTATAGTTCTATTTATGATGAACTCATAAATAATGTTAGCAGAGTTGGTGTTATAAACCTGGAACAGGGGGAAAATATGATTGCAAGATATCATATTCCCTTATATAGGCTTGTAACCTCTGATAAAACATACTATGTGCCATCATTGCCTATGGCGGCTGCTCTATCATTAATAGGCGAGCAAGAGAAAAAAAATATAAAAATACTTAAAAATAAAATAATAGTTGGACGAAGAGAAATTCCTATTGATGATAAAGGTCGCTTTCTTATAAACTGGCATGGTAAAGCCGGCACATATCCTACACACTCAATAGGTAAAATTCTTTTAAGCGATGCTTACGATAAAAAAATAATAAATAAAATAAATAAAAATGACTACATACCTCCGGAAGCATTTAAAGATAAAATTATTGTTATAGGTCAAACATCTGCAGGTACAGACTTACACCCGACACCAATGGATATGATATATCCGGGACCTGAAATTATTACAACGGTCATAGATAATTTATTAAATGACACTGACCTCTTAAATCCTGTATCCAGGAAGTTTGTAACACCGGCACCTTTTTCTTTAAATCTTGCTGTAGTAATCCTTTTTTGCTTTTTGGTCGGATACTTTAATATTAAGACCAAAAACTACTTTCTTAGTTTAGTTTGGTTTTTCTTAATTTTACTTTCATTTTTATTCTTGTCCATTTTAGCATTTATACATCCCGAAGTAAGAATTTGGCTAAATATGACTTACCCGACAATTTTTATTACTTTTACTGCTATTACAACATATTTGTTTAAAATGAATCTGGAAAAATCAGCAAAACAGGAGGTTGAAGGATTATTCGGAAAGTTTGTATCGCCACAGGTACTTGAAAAATTGTTAAAAGATCCTAAATGTATCAGCAGTGACGGGCAAAGAAAAAATATGTCAGTAATATTTTCTGATATACGAAATTTTACTACGTTAACAGAGAGTACACCTGTTCGGGAGCTGATTCCTCAACTAAATGAATATTTGACAGAGATGGTTGAAGTTATTTTAAAATATAACGGAACACTGGATAAGTTTATGGGTGATGCAATCATGGCGTTTTACGGGGATCCTTTATATTTAAAAGATCATGCTCTATTATCGGTTATTACCGCAATAGACATGCAGGATACTCTTGAAAAATTAAATAAAAAGTGGGAAGCCAATGGGCAAAGATCAATTAAGGTAGGAATAGGTATAAATTCAGGGGATATGATCGTAGGACAAATCGGGTCTCATAGGCTTATAGACTATACAGTTATTGGGGATAACGTAAACATAGCACAAAGGGTTGAAAAATTAACAAAAGATTATAATGTTAAAATAATAATTACAGAAGCTACTTATAGTCATGTAAGTGAATTTGTTAATGTAAATTACATCGGGGAAAAAATCCTCAAAGGAAGACAGGAGCCTATAAAAATATTTGAAGTTACTTCCTTGAATGAAAAAGGTATACAGGTACAACAAAGCATAAATCTTAACTATAAAGCCAAATGAACCTCCTCAGGTATCAGCCCCATAACTTTAAACGCAAAGCTTTGCTTTGCATAAGTTAGCGACCCAAGGGTCGGGGTATTCTATCGAATAAAGTATTTTTTGATGCTTACAAGTGAACTCAAGTTATATCAAAAGCTTACAGCGATGACATAAAAAAGGTGATGAGCATCACCTAAAAAAGACAACGGTAAAACTCCCTTTGCCTGGCAAAAAGTTACCGTTGTAATAAATTATCTTGATTTTTACGTTAAAAACCGCTAATAATAAGGCTTTTTCTTGTTTAATTCTTCTTTTCTACTATAATTTCTATCAATAGTTATGTCTATTATATTATCATTTGCAATATTATATTCATCTTTAATAATATTTTC
>JANQHM010000099.1 GCA_028282645.1 Candidatus Gastranaerophilales bacterium | reverse complement strand
TTAAAATCAAGACTAGCATTCAAATTTTTTATAGTTATAATAGTAATCAAATAGATTGATTATAGTATTTGTTTACCTTTATATACTTTTGAGATATTCTAAACATACTAAATGAATCGGTCGTGCTTGGGAAGTAGATGAGGGTTAGTAACTTGACAAACATCATAGAAGAGAAACCAACAACTGAAAAGAAAACATTTTCAGCAGAAGAGGTTAGAAAACTATTAAATTCTGATAATAATGAATTACAGTTTTTATGTACAGAGTTTTCGATTTCACCTAAAAATGACGTTTCTACCGGAAAACAGTATTTTTCTAAAAAAGATGTGAAAATTCTGGAAAAAATAAAAACAATCCATTCTAAAGGTAAAAAAATTCAAGAAAAATATCAGAGTGGGCAAAAGGGCAAAACTAATTTAATAACAACTCCTAAACAAAAAAGTGATATGGTGAATGTTACCAATGCAGAAATTAATGCCATTGTAGAAACAGTTATATCAACAAAAAATGATATAGTCGGCAAATTATCTAAGGTACTTGATGAAAAGCTTGAAGGCATTGATGACGTGGTTGTTGAATTAATCAGATGCAAAACAGAAAACGAAAAATTAAAACAAAAGTTAAATGAATTAACAAAAGACAGCTACAAACTAAAAAAAGAGATACAATCTTATAAGCCAATTGGTTTAGGACTCTATGTAAAAAGTAAAGAATCTAATTTATTAGACTCTTACGAGAACAAGTACATCCAAATTAAGGAAAAATAATAATTTCGGTAAAAATTTTCTTAAAAAAGCTTCTGGTTTAGATATCAGAAGCTTTTTTCAATCCTGCAACAGGGTGAAAAGTAAAAATAATTAATGTAAAAAAATCTTCATATTTATAAACATTTATGGTTTTTTTTATATTTTTTTGTTTTTATATAATTGGGTGAAATAAAAATAAGGTTTTAGTTAAGTAGGAAATTAGGAATAAAGTCTCTCAAAGTTTAAAAAACTCTTCTCAAAAACTGGTAATGTGCTAATAGTAGGGTTCTGCAATGGAACCTTTTTTTTTTTTTAGTGTGTATAAAAAATACTGCCGAATTAACAGCAGCATTTTTAAGTTATTATTTTATATATTTTATTATTTTAAAGGTTTTAAGTCAGGAAGTTCGCCTATAGCTCCAACCTGGTTTCTACCGCCTTCTTTAGCTCTGTAAAGACCCTGGTCGGAAAATTCAATCAGCTCAGTTGGTGTCAAACCGCACTGTGGATAAGTAGATACTCCCAAACTTATAGTTACGTGCTTTTCAACGGTATCAGACAGTTTAAAAGGCTTAGCCGCAATAATTTTACAAATGTTATCAGCTAGTTTAATACCTTCTTCAAGGTCTGTATCTGCAAAAATTATTGCCATTTCCTCACCACCGTAACGTGCAACAAGATCGCCCGGCCTGACGGATTTTTTCAGGGTTTCTGCTACTTGTTTTAACACCGCATCACCGGCCTGGTGACCGTAAGTATCGTTAAACTTTTTAAAGAAGTCAATATCAACAAGTACCAATGTAAAATGACCTTTAGTCTTATTGGCTTTTTCAATGGATCTAATCATTTCATCCTGGAAATACCTGTGATTATAGAGATTTGTAAGACCGTCAGTTGTTGCCAGTTTGTAGGTATGTTCAAAATCTCTGGATTTTAAAAGGTATTTAATGATATACATCACTGTAAATGTAAGAATGATAGATATAACAGGATTTACCAGCCCTATCCATATAAAGTATTCTTTAAATAAGTAACAAGCTAAAATTATATAAAATGCGGTAATTAATATGGTCATTATTGACGTAGTAATAGAAGACTTAACTTTTATTGCTATAACAGCTGTTAGTACTATTAATATTATACAAATTGAAAAATCTACAATTGGTTTTGCTCTTCTTGTAGAATTATTATCAATAATATTATTGAAAACAGTTGTTTGTAACTCAACTCCCGGATAAATACGATCTAAAGGAGTAGTTTTTATATCAAATAACGATGTAGCTGTTACACCTACAAATACAACTTTATTTTTAAAGTATTCAGGCGGAATAAGTGGATCTTTTCCTTTTTTTACATCATTTATTGATTTGATTACTTGCCAGAAAGGTATATGAAGAAATGTTCTGGATGGTCCATACCAGTTAAGAAGCATAGCTCCGCTATTATCTACAGGAATTTTTCTATTAAAAAATGTTATTTCATTATTTTTGGTTATTACAATCTTTGGTCTTTTTTGACTATCGATATTATCAGGATTTTCATGGTTTTGTATATAATCATATGCAACTTTAAACGCTAAATAAGGGTATAAATAGTCCTTGTATTTAAAAAGAACATTAACCCTTCTGCTAATACCGTCATCATCTCTAAAAAAGTTTATTATTCCTATTTTATCAGTTTTTTTAAGTATATCATCAAATATTAATCTACAATTGGTAAATTCTAACTTGGTATCGGCAAATTTAATATTTGGAGAATTATTTTCAACATTATATATTAAGGCTTCAGATATATCAGGAGGATGTTCTGCATCTCTTACGTCAAAATTCATAGATACATATGTATTTTTATATTTTCCTAATGTTGATGCTAGTAAAATGTCTTGATCTTTTGCACCTTCTCTGTACCCAAGAAACATTAAGTCAAAAGCTATAGAGTCAACACCACCGGCTTGCATATACTCAATAATGTCTACATATATGCCTCTTTTCCAAGGATATCTGCCATATTGTTCTTCTAATACTTCCAACGATGTATCATCTATACTTAAAATAACAACATTCGGATTAGCTTTAATTTTTCTGTTAGGTAGTTGACACCTTAAATCATGAGTTTTTAGCTCTGTTTGTTCAAAAAACTGCCCAACATTATATAAAAAATGTTTTATGTTTCGTGAAAATTTGTTGGAAGATGTCAAAGAAAAAGAAAATATAAAAATAATAGCCAAAACAATAATCAGATAAATATACCTATATTTTTTTTCGTTAAAAAATTGTTTTATCTTGTCCAGAATCTCGTTCATACTTAATTATTCCTCAATTATATCTACACTGCTTAGTGGTATTATTGCTTTTCCATAAATTTTAAAATCAACTAAAAGTTTTATAGTTGTCGGATTATCTACGTACAGTAAGACATCTCCACTTGCACCTAACGGAATAGCCCCCTGACCATGGGATGATGTTTTTTTGTATATAACTTTTTTTACTTTAGAATTCATGTTTTTAATTACCGATACCAGCTTAACTTTTTAACTTTGAAAAAGGATAGTTTAAAATTTAGAACAAGAACAAAAACTAGTGTGTCATGTATTTAACATTGAATCATCCTCTAAATATAGAAGAGGAAAAGAGTTTTAATTATTTCCTTATTATATACTTGACTATATAAATATATCAAGTTAAATTTTTTTAAAATTAATAATATGGTTATGATTACTACCCTGGAGACCACTATTAATAATAAAATATAGTATAAAGAATATAAATAAGCCAGGTATAAGAACCTATTGAGAATATTAACCCTAAAAAAGGCAGGCTTAATAGTAATAAAGATTTTTGTGACGTTAAGTCATAAGTCTTTATTAACGCTAGATTAAGCAATTTTACAAACCAAACAAATATTAATATCCCTAATATTAATGCAACAATATATCCGGCTGTTCCCGCTGATTTTAATAAGTTTATAGGATTTAAAAATATTAGCGGCAATAAGGAAAAGGCTGATAACGTTAAAAATATCCTTATTTTTTTTGATTCTTTGAAAATACCAACAAATATATCCAAAAAGTAAGAAACAAATAACCAGCAGATTACAATACCCGCAATGCTAAATAAAACGCCAAATATGCTTAACAAAAAAGACATTTCACTTTTTGATCCTATTAATTCTAAAATGGGTTTTACGGCAGTAATTAGCAATATCAACAAACTTGCTTGTAATAATGACGGATTTTCTTTTAGTTGATCAAATGTTTCATCCGGATTAAACAAGGTTCCATATACATTATCTAATAAATTATTCATGTTATACTCCTTTATTCCCAAATAACCAAGGGTTGACGAGGATATTTTGTACTAAAAGGCATATAAGTATTAAATGTATTTATTTTATTAAGTTTACTTGAAAGGCCGGAAAATAATAAATTTAGACCGGATGGTGAGTTATACTGAACAATAGGTATCTTTCTATATATTCCAAATTTTTTTTGAACGATTTTTCTAATTCCTTTTTTGGCATCTTCCAGACCGCCTATACTATCTATAAAGCCCAATTTTTGTGCTTGAATTCCGGTAAATATTCTTCCGTCAGCATATTGATGAAGATTATCTTCTGTTAAATTCGCTTTTTTTACTGAATAACCGTCTTTTCTATTTACGCGGGCATTCATAATGGCATCTATAAACTGTTCATAGGTTCGATTAATCATACTTTGCAACATAGCTCTTTCTTCATTTGACATATTCTTGTAAGGGGAGGCTATATCTTTATATTTTCCGCTTTTTATAACTTCTGCCTTTACTTCCAATTTATTATTCAGTAAGTTTTTAACATTAAAAGTACTCATTATTACACCGATACTGCCTGTTAATGTTCCCGGATTTGCATAAATCCTATCAGCGGCAGCGGCTATATAATATCCTCCGCTTGCTGCTATATCAGACATAGAAACAACAACAGGCTTAAGTTTTCTGTTTTTTAATACAATATTATAAATTTCTTGAGACATTCCTACTGTTCCGCCGGGCGAGTTTACCCTTAACAGAATTCCATTTACCGTAGGATCTTTGAATGCTCTTAATAAAGATTTTCTTACATTTTCCGCAGAATTTATATCATCCATAAAACCGTCTGAAAGGTTTGAGTATATAGTTCCGTCTAATGTTATTAATGCTATTTGAGAAGCGTGTTTAGATATTTTTTGGTCATTAATTTTTATTTCTTTTGTGCTTCTTATACCTACATAAATACTGACAATACATAATAAAATCAATAATAAAGCTGTTATTTTCTTTTGCATGCATAATCTCCCAAAATATAAAAATGTTTTTAATGAAATAATTTTATCTAAAAATGTGACAAAATGGAAGGTAATAGTTATCACCTTCCATTTTAGCAAACTAATTCTTCAAACTTAACCAGCCCCGACGTATTGCCAAGGACTATTAAATAATCACCCTCTTTAAAGACAGTATCCGATGCAGGATTTGTTAAATACTCATTATCTCTGTTTATTGCGATAATTATAACTCCTGTTTTTTGCTTAATCTCAGAAGATACTATGGTTTTATTTTCTAAATACGAATCTTTTTTAATTTTATATTGTTCAAGATTTAATTTTAAATCCCGGCCTTTTGTGTGCATAATAACATCTAAAAAATGCGAAACTAAAGGCTTGGTAACAGAAGATACCATACTGCGACCTGAAATTTCGTAAGGCAAGATAACACTGCTTGCCCCGGCTTTTTTAAATTTTGTCTCATTAGATGATTTTACGCATCTGGAAACTATATTTAAGTCTTTATTTAGGTTTCTCGCAGAAAGTGTCAGATATAAGTTATCCACATCATCACTTAATGAGCAAAATAAACCTTTTGCACGGTTTATACCTGCTTTTTCCAAAATTTCATCATCAGTAGCATCACCTTTTATATTAAGATGATACGGATATGACCCTATATTATCTGTTTTTTTATCTATAATAACAAAACACAGGTTTTTGTTTTCAAGCTGCTTGGCTATTTCCATACCGGTCCTGCCAAAGCCGCAGATTATATAATGATCTTTTAGCTTATTTATTTTAGTTTCCATATTTTTTTTACTCAGTAATTGTCCAAAATTTATTAATAAAACATATTCCGCAAAAACAGATGCAAAATATAAGAATAATATAACACCAACAAGTATATAAATAACAGTGAATATTTTGCCCTGCACAGACAAAGGGTGAACAGAACCGTAACCCACCGTGGTAAATGTTATTACGCTCATAAAAAACGCATCAATAAAATTCCACTTTTCTACAAGCATATATCCACTGGTGCCGAAGAGCACCAGTGAAAATACACCGGTAAAAATCTTAATTAGCCGTAAAAAAAATAACTTTAAATCTTGCATTATCTTTTGTTTATACAGCTGTTTCTACTTTTTTCATATTTTCATCAAGCATATCCAGCATTGCTTTTTGATACATATCAAGATTTTTCTGAGATCCGGCTTCAAATCTTAATGTAAAGGTCGGTTCTGTGTTGCTTGCTCTAATTAGTGCAAATCCGTCATTAAATACAACCCTTAGCCCGTCAATTGTTATTATTTTTTCTATTTTAGCACCGAATAAGCCGGGGTTATCCTGGATTTGTTTTTCTAATTTATCTAAAACAGAATGCTTTAAATCTTCAGGACACGGAATTCTAACTTCTTTTGAGTTAAATACTTGCGGTAAAGCATTAATAAGCTGTGAAACTCTAAAGTTGCTATCCTGCTGCTTTTTCTCGGCTGCTATTTTTATAAATCTGGCTGCTGCATATACTGCGTCATCAAATCCGAAGTATTTATCCTTAAAGAAAATATGCCCGCTCATTTCACCTGCCAAGGTAGCGTTTTCTTCTTTCATTTTGCTTTTAATGTAAGCATGGCCGGTCTTCCACATAATGGCATTACCGCCGTTTTCGCTAATCATATTATATAAAACTTGTGAACATTTTACTTCCGAGATAAAGACCGGGGTTTCGCCCTGTTTTTTATCTTTTAAAATATCAAGAGCAAATAATAATAATAACTGATCACCGGGAATGCTGTAGCAAGTATCATCTACTATACCAATTCTGTCGGAGTCGCCGTCAAAGGCAATACCAAAGTCTGCGTTGCATTCTTTGATTTTATTTTTTAGCATTTTTAAATTTTCTTCTTTAGAAGGATCAGGGTGGTGATTTGGAAAGTTGCCGTCAGGCTCTGTGCAGATGTCTACAACATCGCAACCGAATTTTCTGAATAGTTCAGGAGCTACAACACCGCCTGTTGCGTTACCGCTATCTACTACTATTTTTAATCCTTTACCTATTTCTCCAAAAGAGTTGTATATATAGCTAATATAATCTTCTACAACATTATGATTGATTAATTGGCCTTTTTTTTCAGATTTTATATTATTGCCGGACTTGATAAAGTCTTTTAGTTCAAGCAATTCATCTTCTGAAAAAGAATTCTTTTTATAGGTTATTTTTACTCCGTTATATTCAGGAGGGTTATGGCTTGCTGTAACTACAACTGCGCCTTCGATTCCTGATACATTGTATTTACTGAAGTCAACATACTCTGAGAAATAGCCTAGCGGTGAAGGGCATAGACCAAAGTAAACAACATTTATTCCGCTTGAGAGCAAGCCTTCTAATATAGCGTCAACCAGTTCTTGGGAGTGATTTCTTGCATCTTGACAAAGGCTTATCCATAAATTATTTTTATTATTTGGATTTCTTTTTATTATGTACTGTGCATAGGCTTGACCGATTTTTTCGTAGAGGCCGGGTGTTAATTCTGTTCCAACTATGCCTCTTATATCATTTTTTTTAAAAATATTATCGCTTATAATAAGACTCATATTGTTATCCTTTCAGTAAAAAATTTCCTTGCTTGATTAGTTCTTATATAATTAAAAAATAGCACAAATTGATAGAGAAGTTAAAGATATTGCTAAATCGAGTTATTATAAAAATCAAATTATTATAAAAATCAAATTTATTCAATAACAGGTTATAAAATAAATATGAATCAATTTAATTATTTCAAAAACAAATTAAATAGGCTAGCCCAAAAAGATATTTTCTGGGCGTGGATATTTATTTTGCCGGCGCTATTGGGTACTTTGATATTTATTGTTTTTCCTATCCTTGCATCGTTTATTATAAGTCTGACGCAGTGGAACTTAATATCTGCGCCTAAATTTGCGGGTTTAAATAATTATATAGAGCTATTAACGAGTAATGAATTTTATTTTGTACTGTTTAATACGTTTTATTATGCTATAACAACTACTGTTTTAGGGATAATTTTCCCTTTATTTTTAGCTGTATTATTAAATAAAAATATTAAAGGCGGTAATATATTTAAAACATCTTATTTTATACCGTTTATAACTCCGTTAATAGTTGCGGCTATCGCGTGGGAATGGATATTTGATCCTAATACGGGTATTTTAAAGTGGATATTCTTTAACACAAGGATAGAGTGGCTATACGATAAGAATATTGCCATGCTTGCTATTATTATAGTCAGTGTATGGAAGAATCTGGGTTATAATCTGGTTATTTTACTTGCGGGGTTGCAGTCTATATCACCCGGCATAAACGAGGCATCCAAAATTGACGGGGCGTGGGGTATTAAAAACTTTGTGTATATAACATTGCCGCTTTTGACGCCGAGTATATTTTTTGTTTTAGTTATGACTACTATTTTGTCGTTTCATGTGTTTGATTTGATTTATTTGATGACGCAGGGCGGGCCTGAGAATTCCACCATGATTTTAGTTTATTGGTTATATAAAAATGCTTTTGAGTATTTTAAAGTAGGTAAGGCTTCTGCTATAGCTTATATATTGTTTATTATATTGTTTGTGATTACATTTGCGCAATGGAAATTCAGAAAAAAATGGGTATTGAACGAGTAAAAATAACTGCCGGGTATTTTATATTGGCATTGGGAGCTTTTTCAATGCTGTTTCCCTTTGTATGGATGTTATTAACGTCTTTTATGACTCAGGAGCAGATATTTTCTTATCCGCCTGTTTTATTGCCTGAGCCTTTTATTGTTGATAATTATAAAAACATTTTTGAAAAAATACCTATTGTAAAATATTTTTTTAATAGCACTGTGGTTTCTGTTTTTACAACTTTGGGGCAGGTTATAGTTTCTTCTATGGCGGCTTATGCTTTTGCCAGGCTTGAGTTTAAGTATAGGGAGCTGATATTTTTTGTATTTTTGGCTACTATTATGGTTCCGCCGCAGGTTAATATTATCCCGTTGTTTTTCCTTATGAGGGAATTTTATTGGATAGATACTTTTTATGCGCTGATTGTGCCGGGGTTATTCGGTGGGTTTGGTGTGTTTTTATTGAGGCAGTGGTTTAAGAGTTTGCCCAAGTCTCTTGATGAGGCTGCTAAGATTGACGGGTGTAATCCTCTTCAGACGTATTGGTATATTATTATGCCTGTTTCTTTGCCTGGTATTGCTACTTTGGCTATTTTTACGTTTGTGTCTTCATGGAATAGCTTTATGTGGCCGTTGATTGTTACTAATTCTGACTTAATGAGAACTTTGCCTGTTGGTATTGCTGTGTTTAAGGGTAGTTTTAGAGAGACAACCGAGTGGGGGCAGCTTATGGCATGTGCGGTTATTTCTGTTATACCTGTTATTTTTGTGTTTTTATTAGGCCAAAAGTATTTTATAAAAGGTATAATGATGGGCAGCGCAAAAGAGTAAAATTAAATAGAAGTACAAATAATATCTGGCTTTCACAGTCTAGCTGTCAAGTATGTCGGGCACACAATAAAAAGGGTGCTTGGCAGCACCCCGGCATTATTTAGGAAAGGAAGGAATCAGTTTAGGCTTGATTATATTTGACCAATTGTTTTCATTTTCTATCCATATTTGAGTTCTAAAGTCCTCAATGCTGGAATTTTCAACAATTTCTTTTAAGATAATTGCATATCTCAGGTCAAAAAACTCTATCCTTTCCTTTTTTTCCACATAATAATCATTCGAACCACATTTTGAACAATATTTTTCATCAGGAATAATTCTTTTAAATATTAACTTGGCACTTTTTCTTGTACTGCAACAACTGCATCTGACTATTTTAAAGGCTACTCGAATTTCTTTTCCGCAGTCAGGACAAAATTGATTTATCCCGACCGGATCAAAACTCGTATGAGTACAATTGCCTTTAAAAAGAAAGCTTTTTAAAAACTCTATAAGCACAGCAATCTCCTAAACTGATTTTTATTCCTTACTTAATATCTTACTTATGGCTTTTAAAAAGTCAAAAATTTTTAAGAAGCTGTAATGAAAGGTAATAGCCATCACTAACATATTTACCCAAATGCATTACAATAAATACATTTGGGTAAATATTACAAGAATTAATAAAATTTTTTTCAGAGGTTATTCCAATAAGCCTTCTATGCCTACGCCACCTTCTTTTTCTGCCAGCTCCAGCATTTTATATGCAAGATAAGCACCCAGAGCAACACCTTTTGCATCTATTGAAGCTTTTGTAGCAATTTCAATAATAGCTGCATTAATTTCAGGATTTTCTTCCTTTAGATGATGTATCATAGTTTTTCTCCAGGCATTAATATCCTGAATAGCTTCTCTATAAACTTTATCTCTTACCTCTTCAGACACAAGTGGTAACAATTTAGAATCCCTTCATTCCTTATTAAATTAATAAAAACTACATTATTTTTATGAATATAATTATTTTTACTTAAATTATTGTAACATAAGTTCAAAGGTTTGAATATACTTTTATACGACTCATCAACCAAATTCAGGATAAATTTTTTGGTAGTGGTCAGTTGAGTACTGATGCTTACAGGTAAACTCAAGTTATATCAAAAGCTTACAGTGATTACATAAGAAAGATGATGTCCATCACCAATGTTTTTAATAAGCTTTTCACCTTTTTAGAGTTAGTATAAAAAAATACGGGAGAAATTCCCCCGTATTTTTTATTGTTCAGAACCTTCCATTTGAATATTAATTTCAACAAGATCTTCTTTATCTATAAGAGTTTCTTCTGTTTCTTCTTCAGGAGCTTCTTCAGGCAGCAGCTGATTAGAAGTTCTGATCGAGCCATTACCGGACTTACCTCTTAACATCTTATCTTTATGTTTTTTTACCTGTCTGTCAAGTTTGTCAGCTACAAGGTCAATACTGGCATACATAGTTTCAGCTTCTTCTTTTACGTGAATTTGAGCTCCGTTAAGCGAACATGTAACCTCTGTTATTTGACTGTTAGAAACACTTGGATTTTTATTTACGCTAAGTGTTACAATTGCTTTGGTTATTTGGTCGTTATGTTTTGTAATTCTACCGATCTTTTCTTCTGCATATTCTCTTAATGACGGGGTAACATCAATATTACGACCGTTAATTGTTAGCCGCATAAGAACCTCCTATTACAAACTGTGCATATTCTATTATAACGAATAATTGGAAATCTTTAAACTAATTTTTTATAATTATAAATTTTTTTTACTTTTAGAGCAACTATTAATTTAAAATTTTTGGTGATGGTCATCACCTTTCTTATGTAATCGCTGTAAGCTTTTGATATAACTTGAGTTTACTTGTAAGCATCAGTACTCAACTGACCACTACCAATTTT
>JANQHM010000052.1 GCA_028282645.1 Candidatus Gastranaerophilales bacterium | reverse complement strand
TTATAATTTTTGGCAAAACGACGCAGTATGACAATTTCGTTGCGAAGCCTGTAGTACAGGAATGCGGCGTATTTGTCATTATCCTTTTGGCATGTGTCTTCGGTTTGGGGTTTTTGTTTTTCCACAACTAATTTACCTGATTTTTTATACTGACCACTACTATTTATTTTAATTTAATTATAAATTATATCTCCTTAGTATATATTATAGTTTATTTATTAAAATTTTGCATAAAATTTTAGCAATTGTTAAGAAATCGTTACTAATGAAATAGTCGTGATTAAAGTTAAAAGTCTCCAGAAAGGTGATGAATATCACCTAAAAATCTTTAGAGAAAAATTTAATTCTTCTTGTACGAGTAATCTTTTGTAAGGTATTTTTTGCCTTATCTATTGCATCAGGCTCATTGTCAAAAATCATATCATCCCCAATCTGCTCAACAATACCAAGATCAAGGAGCTGAGCTTTTAACTCGGAACACTGCACAACCATTAGAATTTTAATATCCTGCCCTTTAAGCCTGTAGATAATGTCTTCTAAAGCAAAAATCGCTGAAATATCCATTAAAGGTATAGACTCAAAGTTTAATATCAAAAATTTAGTACCAAACAAATTATCCATAGTAGAAACAATCCTTGAAACAGAGCCAAAGAAGAATATACCCTGAATATGAATAACCCTGATCTTATAGTGAGTATCGTGCTCGATTTCGCTCTCAAGTTTTAATATCTCGTCATCAGTTACTTCTTTTATATTTACGTTGGTCTGTTCGGTAATACGCTTGGCGAACAGAATCGCGGCTAATGTAATACCCGCGCCAACCGCGAAAATAAGGTCATAAAATACTGTTAGTAAAAATACAATTGTAGCTACGTATAGATCGTTTTTAGGCGCGTATTTTATTACACTTAAAAACTTGACATCAATTAAGTCCCAGGCTACTTTAATTAAAATACCCGCAAGAACAGCCATAGGAATATTTTTAACTAATGGTGCAGCACCCAGTAAAATAGCGGCTAAAAATAACGAATGAATAATCGCAGATACACGTGTTTCACCACCGGCTTTAATGTTTACAACAGTCCTCATAGTTGCACCTGCACCTATTAAGCCTCCAAACAAACCGGATACAGCGTTACCAATTCCCTGGCCTATAAGAACCTTATTAGGATCATGCTTTGTTTTTGTTACAGAATCAATAATTAATGCAGTTAATAATGAATCAACAGCACCTATAATTGCTAAAGACAATGCAAGAGGTATAAACTGCGCAAATTGACTCCAGTCAAAATCAAAAGATATTAAACCGGGCAATGTTGTTTTTATGTCTCCGATAATTTCAACATTAAAGCCAAGCTGAACGCTCAATATCGTACAAAAAATTAATGCGATTAAAGAAGAAGGTACTTTTCTGTTAACCGAGCGAGGCGTTAAAAATACTATTGCCAAGGTTACAAGTCCTATTATAAAACTGTGCAAATTAAAATTAGCAATGGTATCACCAAAACCCACAAGGGTTTTTAGAGGAGAACCAATAACTCTGGATCCTAAAATTGCATTTGCTTGAATAATAATGATAATTACACCAATACCACTCATAAAGCCGGAAATAATAGGGTAAGGCACATATTTTACTGTTCCTGCAACTTTACTAAAGCCCAGTACGACCTGGAAAATACCGGCCAGAATAATTATTGCAAATATATAGCTGGGATGAACTATACCTTGTGTTGCCAAAGTTGCCATTGCTGCGGTAACAATAATGGTCATTGGAGCTGTAGGACCTGATATTTGTGTTTTGGCACCGCCAAATAATGCGGCTAAAAAACAAACGATAATGGCACCATAAAGGCCTGCCATTGCTCCTACTCCACTTGCTACACCAAAAGCAAGTGCTAAAGGAATAGCAATAATCCCGGAGGTCAGACCACCCAGGATATCTCCTTTTAAACTTTTTTTAATATTTTTCAACATTTTTCAACATCTCTCTCTTTAACCTATTTGATATATAATAAACTTATACTATCACTAAAATACTTTTCAGATTTTTTTACCGTGTTAAAACTAATAAAATAAACGTTAGTGGTCAGTTGAGTACTTATGCTTACAAATAAACTCAAGTTATATCAAAAGCTTACAGCGATGACACAAGAAAGGTGATGACCATCACCAAATAAACTAATCTCTGAAAAGAGTAAAATGAAAGGTACACAATGGAAAATATATTAGAAAAATTAAAAAAAGGCAACGAAAGATTTACTAAAGGAATTTCAGTCAATCCTAATCAGTCTTTAGAGCGATGTAAAGAAACCTCTAAAGGGCAAAAACCGTTTACTGTTGTTGTAACGTGCTCAGATTCAAGAGTGCCGCCTGAAATTATTTTTGACGCAGGCATTGGCGACCTTTTTGTTATTCGCCTTGCAGGAAATATTTTAACTAACGAGGGTATTGCAAGTATTGAATATGCAACCGCGCATTTAGGCGTTGAACAAATTGTTATATTGGGGCATACAAATTGCGGTGCCGTAAAAGCTGCTGTAGAAACCAATATGAATCCTCAAGATGCTCATCTGAGTCAATACTTAAAAATTTTAATAGATAAAATAGATACTAATTTAATAATAGAAGATAAAAATATTAATAAATCTGTTGATTTATCAACGGATAATTTAATAAAAAATAGTGCAAATGAATTAAAAAATATTCTTAATAAGCTTATACCTGATAATTCTGTTAATGTTACGGGTGCTAAGTATAACATTGAGACAGGCGAGGTTTATTTTTTTAATTAATTTTTATATTTATTTAAAAATTAAAAATTATTTATTATTTTTTATTACATGTCCGCATTTATTACATGCCAAATATTCAGCAGCACTATCAATGGGCAAATACAAATGATCACAAATATAGCCCGGATCAGTCCCTTGTTCATTTTTTTTAGACTTGCGTCTATTTTTTAATATTTTTGCAATTATTTCTAAAATATACATATCTTAAATTTAATTAATTAAAAGAATACAAATGTTATAAAAAATTTATCTTTACGTTACATAAAAAAAAGTGTATCATGTTATTTATATTGGTTCTCAATTAAATTTTAGATTACTCTTTTCAGAAAAAAGTCTATTTTTAAACTTAACAAGATTAAATAGTCTGAAAAGTATTTTTGAGTTAGTATACTATGTTAGAAGTCAACGAGGATGTCTTTAAAGTATGAGTAAACCTTCAGAATATAAAAGATGGTACGATAACAATAAAATAACATCAAGGTGTGTCGAACTTCTAGAACAACTTTCTGATAGAGATCAAAGAAAAACAGCAACGTTTTTAATGAATGAAATTATTAGCCAACCTCATTTCAGTCAAATGTTACCAAAAGATATTTTTAATCATACAAATTCTGAAAAAAGAAGAAACAGATGGTATGATGAAGAAGAAGCCATAAGGATTTTCATGGAGTTACTTAAAATTTGCCCTGAAGCAGAACAAAAAACTGTAGCAACTAAAGCTATAATTTATATGGAAGGCTTAAAAGAATATCAAGAATAGGAGATAATCATCATTTTTCTTAAATATATTATTTTATTATAAAAACAACAAATAGCGGAGGCTTTTTATGACAAAAAAGTATAAAAGATGGTACGACAAAAATGAAATCACATCCAGATGTATTAATCTTTTAGAAGAATTGGAAGATCCATTAAAAAGACAAGTATCAACATGGCTGATGAATGAGATTATAGAAAAACCTCCGTATAAAGACATGTTGCCCAAAGAAATTGAATCAATGGTTCATTGCGAGCAAAGACGCAGAAGATGGTATGATTATGATGAAGTTTGCAGAATTTATGTAGAACTTGTAAAAAATGCTCCTGATAAGTTGCAAACAAAAATTTGTGTGAAGTCTGTAACCTATATGGAAGATCTTATTGAAGAGCGTAAAGCGTTATTAGAACAACAATCTAAATAAGTTCAGAAAAAATATTTTCAAGTTTATGGTGATCTTTTATGCCTTTTGATTTTTCAACACCGCTAGATACATCAAAAGCATATGGTTTAACTTGATTATAAGCATTATTTATATTATTCGGGTTTAGCCCTCCTGCAAGAATTATTGGTATGCCAAATTTTTTTGCCTCGAGGGCCATTTTCCAGTTAAAAGGTTTTCCGGTGCCTCCTGCTAGGCCTTTTGTATAGCTGTCAAGCAGAATATAATCAGTAATATCCTTGTAATAGCTTATATTTTGAATACTTTGCCTATTTTTTATTCTAAATACTTTTACCGTAGAAAATTCACTATTTTCTTTTATTTGTTTGCAATACTTAACAGACTCTTTTCCATGCAGTTGTATTGTAGTTAATCCTGTATATTTTGCAATATTTATTACATCTTTTATATTGCAATCCTTAAATACCCCAAATTTTAATATATCCTTTGGTAGAGTTTGTATGATATTTTTTGCATTATACGGTGTTATATATCTTGGAGTATCCGGCACAAATATAAAGCCCGCTGCCCAGGCTCCAAGCTCAGCAACTTTTTTAGCATCGTTAACATTTGTAATTCCACATATTTTTATATTGCTCATTTCTCACACTTCTACATTAATCCTGATTTACCAAAAAACGGGTTATATTTTTTTTCGTGTCCTATTGAAGAATTGGGACCATGCCCCGGATAAACAATAATATTATCAGGTAGTGTAAACAATTTATTTTCTATAGAGTGCTTGAGTTCTTCGTAAGAACCACCCGGTAAGTCTGTTCTGCCTACAGACTCACAAAATAAAGTATCACCTGCAAACATCACATCATCAACAACATAGCACACAGAGCCTTTTGAATGTCCTGGTGTGTGAATAGTTTTAACATTTAATTCTCCGATTTTGATTTCAAATTCGTCTTCTTTAATAAATTCATCAATTTCCGGAGTTTTTTCTTTTTGAAACCCGTATATTTCAGCGTGGTTTTGATAATGTCCTATTAAGAACTGGTCATCTTTATGTAAGAAGACTTTTGCCCCTGTTTTTTCTTTTAAGTCACAAATTCCTGCCACGTGGTCAACATGCCCGTGAGTGTTTAGTATGTATTTAATATTGGCGTTATGCTTTTTTGCAACTTTCAGAACTCTATCTATATCACCGCCAGCGTCTATTAGGGCCGCTTCTTTTGTTTTTTCGCATATTATTAGGTAATTATTTACTTGAAAATGGTTTACTACTATGGTTTCTACTATCATTTATTTTCTCCGAATATGTTTTAAAAATTTTTGAACGCAGTGCGTTCACATTTTGAATAGTTCTTTCTAAAATTTGTATAATAAACAATTTTGAACTATCCTATAAGTATAATAATAGTATAAAATCAGCTAATAAAGAAGTAAAGCTATGAGGAAAACCGTTTCAATTTTAGGCTCAACAGGCTCAATAGGCAAACAAGCCCTAAATGTAATAACAGACTTATCAGATAAGTTCAACTTGTTCGGACTAGCAGCCGGAGCTAATATTGAAGTATTAAAAGAGCAAATTATAAAATACAAGCCTAAAGTTATTTCAGTACGAGATAAAAAATCAGCACAAGAGCTAAAAAAATATTTTCCCGGCTTAGAAATACTTTTTGGTAAGGAAGGACTGGAAGAAATAGCAGGTAGCTCGCAAAATGATATTGTTTTAATCGCGGTAAGCGGTACTGCAGGACTCTATCCTACAATTGCAGCAATAAATAATAACATTGATGTAGCCCTGGCAAATAAAGAAACTCTTGTATCAGCCGGCAGTTTAGTGATGAACCTGGCTAAAGAAAAAAATGTTAATATAATTCCTGTAGACAGTGAACATTCTGCAATATACCAGTGTATAAGCAGCAAAGATAAAGATTTTATAAGAAAATTAATAATAACAGGCTCAGGCGGTCCATTCAGAACTAAACACCTTAATGATATGCAATATGCAACAGTCAAACAAGCATTAGCACATCCAAGATGGTCTATGGGCAGCAAAATCACTATTGATTCCGCTACATTAATGAATAAAGGCCTTGAAGTTATCGAAGCTCATTGGCTGTTTAATATAGATTATAAAGATATAAATGTGGTTATCCACCCTCAAAGTATAATTCATAGTGCGGTAGAATTTTTAGACGGTAGTGTAATAGCACAAATGGGTGTCCCAAGTATGCATATTCCCATACAATATGCTCTAACTTATCCGCAAAGGTGCAAAGGGCTTAAATCAGAAACACTAAACCTTGTGCAAATTTCTTGCCTAGACTTTGCAGAGCCTGATTTAAACAGATTCCCTTGTCTTAAGCTTGCTTATCAGGCCGGCAAAAGTGGCCAATCTTACCCGACTGTTTTAAATGCGCTTAATGAAATAGCTGTTGAAGAGTTTTTAAGTAATAAAATCAAATTAACAGATATCCCTAATATTGTAGAAGAAGGTTTAAACAAGCATACTCCCGTACATGCGACAGACTTAAATGAAATCATTTCTGCGGACGAATGGGGCAGGAATTTTGCGAAAGACTTAATTAACAAGTATTTAGTTAATTAAACAGTAAAAAGCTTATTTTACTAAAATAAATATTTTAAAAAGGGAGATAAAATCTCCCTTTAAACTTGTTATTATTTAATCTTTCTATCTAGGAAGATTATAGACGTTGTAAAAATTCTATTTTCTCTCCAAATGCGCCTTGTACAGTAAAGTAGTTAACGCCACGATCCCAGAATGGTAAATAATTTGGTTCTGTAGTTCCTTCAAGAATATGTATCTTTTTGCCAGGATTCATTTCCGGATTATTAATAAATTCTACAACCTTCTGATGTACAGCTTGCACATCATCAACTCTAAATGAAAAATGATTTAAAGTTCCAGGGCTACAGGTATTAGCTGAATTTGCTTGATTATTAGTCATTTTGCTATCTTGCTTGTAAAGCTCAAAAGTAGTACCTTTAACTTCAATCATCATAACAGAAGTTTTGCACTTTTCATCTTCAAGAACTTTGTCCATTTTACGTTTAAAGCCGATTAAATCATAAAATTTGAATGCTGTTTCTATGTCTTGATCTGTCACAGAAGAAGGTACACAAACACCAACGTGATCAACTCCTGATATAAGTGGTCTCTGTGACTTAAAGGCGTTGTTGGCAGCAGACTCAAAAACATTTCCCGCAGATACTGTAGTCATACTTGATTCCTCCAAATTTAGCTAAACTAAAGTTTTTTATAACACGTTTGTATATTTATTGGCAACATTTTTTTTTAAAATTATCAGGATTATTATTTTTTTGTAACATAAATAAATTAATTTTATTTTTTAAAGCCATCTTAATAATACAAAAAGAGGTAGTAGATGCCACCTCTTTTTTGCTCTATTCTATATATATAAATAGAATTAAAATTAATTACTCAATTATAATTACACTTACAGGACAAGCTTCAGCAGCTTCCTTTACAGATTCTTCGTTTGCAGCGATATTAGCCTCATTAACAATAACCGTATCTTCTACTGTGAAGACAGAGTCACAAATTGATTCACAAGCACCACAAGCAATACAACCTTCTTCAATTTTTACTTTCATTTTGTACCTCCTAAAGACTATACTTATCTTATTATAATTTTACACTGCTATTATACTTGAAACATTTAAAAATCAAGAATATTTTTATAAAAAAATTAAATGATAATAAAAAAAATATTACCAAAAAGAAGAGCCAATTCCATTAAACGATATACCTAACCAGGTTGATACAGATGCCGCAATATCAGCGAAAGATTTACGCACTCCCAGGTTTTTTCCTTTTAACCCTGGATTGTAGACCAACACAGGCACTTGTTCTCTGGTATGATCCGTTCCAGGTGTTGTTGGATCACAACCATGATCAGCAGTAATAATCAATAAATCATCCTTTTGCATGAAATCCATAAGCTCAGGCAAGTAAGAATCAATCTCTTTAAGAGCATTAGCAAAGCCGGCAGCATCGTTTCTATGTCCATATAGCATATCAGTATCAACCAGATTAGTAAATATCAACTCACAAGAAGGATTATCATTATTCTGTGCAGATTCAATTTTTAGCTCATTAATATCAAGCTGATTTTTTATGGCTTTAATAGTTAACTCCAGGCCTTCTTTATTACTCCCCGTATGTACTGCGTGGCTTATACCTTTTTGAAGAAAAATATCTTCGATTTTTCCAATACCCAAAACCATTCCGCCTTCTTCTATAACGCTGTCAAGTACAGTAGGCGCGTATGGCGGTACCGAATAATCTTTCCTATCCGCAGAACTCCTCTGAAAACCTTGATCTGATTGATAAAAAGGTCTTGCTATAATTCTGTTTACGTTATGCTTTTTAGCTTTTTCGTTGAATAGCTCTCTTGCGGCTTTACACCATTTATATAAAGTTTTTAAAGGTATAACATTCACGTGGCAAGCTATTTGAAATACACTATCTGCGCTTGTATAAATTATCGGATACTTGGTTTTGGCATGTTCTTTACCCAGTTCTTCTATTATTGCAGTGCCGGATGCGGGTTTATTGCCAAGAATACCTTTACAATCCGTTCTTTCTACAAATTCATCAATAATCTCTTGAGGAAATCCCTCAGGATAAGTTTGAAAAGGGTCTTCCAAAATTAAACCTGCTATTTCCCAATGTCCGGTTGTAGTATCTTTACCTTTGGATAATGCCATCATTTTACCGTAGCTGGCAAGCGGCTTGTCAGTGGGGGGAACTCCTTGAATATTATGAATATTACCTAATCCTAATTTTTGAAAATTTGGTAAATCTAGTCCGTTATTATATTTTGCAACATTGCACAATGTATTACATTCCATTAAATCATTATATTCCGGTGCATCAGGTAAAGCCCCTATTCCTAATGCATCAATAACAACAATAATAGCTCTTTTCATAATATTCACCTTTATTATTTGGTGATGGTAATCACCTTTCTTATGTCATCACTGTAAGCTTTTGATATAACTTGAGTTTACTTGTAAGCATCAATACTCAACTGACCACTACCTGTTATTTTATTGCGCTTCTAACCGCGCTTCAAATTCCGCATATTTGCTCACATAATTTTCTTTATTTATTCTTTTTAAGTATAGCTCTTCAAGGATTACACTAACAGTTGCAGCAATTGCGGGCGATAAAATAACTCCGGTTACACCCAAAAAACTGGCAGATACAAGTAATGCAAATATAATAACAAGCGGGTGCAAATCCAAAAATTTACCTAAAATATATGGCCTTAAAAATGTGTTAATTGCCCATTGCACAAAGGTGTACACTCCCAAAACAGCTAATGCAAGTATTGGGTCTTGAGAAAACGCTACTACCATAGCAAGAGCCGTTGCTATAATAGGTCCTACAATAGGAATAATATCAAGTAAGCCCGCAATCAAGCCTAAAACAAGAGCAAATTTTATATCAAATAAGAATAGTCCTAATGCACTAAAAAGCCCTGTAACAATAAGCAAAATTGACTGCCCTACAATGTATCCGCCAACTTTTTTAGATATAGCGGAAGAAATAGCCTCGGCTTTTTCTCTTGATTCCTTTGGAAAAAAGCTAATAAAACCTGATCTAAGATATTCTTTATCCAAAAGCATATATAATACAATCATTCCAAGGGTAAATGTTATAAGCAGTCCCCCCAGAAGATCCATAGTGATATTAAACCATTTTTCCAAAAGATTTTGACCAAATGCAGTAGTAGCACTAAATATTTCATTCGGGTCTATTTTAATTCCATAATTAGTACTGACAATTTTAAAATTATTAGCTTGTAATGTTAATTGTTCCCAATAATCAGGTAATTGTTTCAGTAATGTTATTGTTTGCTCAACTAATATAGCTGATAATGGTACAAAAAATAAAATTAAAAGTGTTAAACCCACTAAATATAACAGAGATATTGCCAAGCCTCTTGACATTCTTCTATTCAAATAATCCACAATAGGATTTAATGCAGAAGCAAGAACAAAAGAAGCATAAAATAATAATGCGATATCTTTTATTTGGCATAATAAAAATAAAACAATTACTACAATTACTAATAGTGTGATATTTTTTTTATTTAAATTATCCTGTGATGCTGACATTTACTAACCTGCCTTAAACGCTTAAATTGTATATACTAACTTAAAAATAATTTTCAGATTTTTTAATCATATTAAAACTAATAAAATAAACTATTCTCTGACTCGCAAAGCGGGAACGTTAAATGGTCAATTTTACTTTTTAAGCAGTATATAATAATTCATTATGCTACATATTAATATAATACTTGAAAAAATAACTCATTTGCAAGGAGGCTAAGCCTTATTCTTTAAATTTAACCCAAGTAGGTGATAAGGTAAGCAAACCTTAAAAAATCCCTTGATAACTCAAAGGATTTTTCTGTAATTTTATTATTATTAAAATAAAAATAAGAAAATTAACGTTTTGAAAACTGGAAGCGTTTTCTTGCACGTTTTCTTCCGTATTTTTTACGTTCTTTAATCCTTGAATCTCTGGTTAAAAGACCTTCCAGTCTTAATATTGATTTATATTCAGAAGCTTGATCTGACTCTATCTGTAATAATGCCCTTGAAACACCATGCCTGATAGCACCGGCTTGTGCACTAACACCACCGCCAACAACTTTTACTCTAACATCATAATTTGCTTCATTTTTAGTTAAAACTAATGGCTGATAAATCATCATTTCCAGAGCAGCGCGATTACCAAAATAATCTTTTAAAATTCTTCCGTTTATAAATACTCTGCCTTTGCCCGGTACTAACTTTACTCTGGCAATAGCACATTTTCTGCGACCGGTTCCGTTATATTCTTTAGCAGCCATTATTTAATAACCTCCAATTCTTTATATTCAATAGGTTGCTGTGCTTGATGAGGATGCTCGCTTCCAGCGTATAATTTTAATTTTTTCAATTGAGCAGCACCTAACTTGTTATGGGGTAACATACCCTTAACAGCTTTCATTAAAGCTCTTGTAGGATGTTTATCCATCATATCTTTAAAGCTAATTGTTCTAAGTCCACCTGGAAAACCTGTATGATGATTATAAAGTTTGTCTGTATATTTTTTACCTGATACAACAATTTTATCAGCATTAATAACAATAACAAAACTACCTACATCAACATGCGGCGTATACTCAGGTTTGTCCTTGCCACGTAAAAGATTGGCAATTATTGTAGCTAAACGACCTAACGTCTTGCCTTCAGCATCAATTAAATACCATGTTGCTTCTACTTCACGAGGCTTTGCAGAATAAGTTTTCATAATTTATTGCCTCCATTTTTATATCTAATAATTTATTATATTCGTCTTTATATCCAACTTGCATAAAAAATAATCCCTCAGGCTTGGCTGTAGGACCTGCAAATTTTCTATCTTTTTTTTCCAATGCATATTTTATGTGCTCTATAGGATAAATTCCCTGACCAATTTGTAATATTGTTCCTATTATAATTCTAACCATATTATAAAGGAATCTATTTGCCATTAAATCAATATATATAATACCAGCATCAATTTTACATTCTGCATGGTACATATAACATTCCCTTGCAGGATTCATTGAGTTTGCCTTTTTAAAGCTGCTAAAATCATGAAGTCCTTTTAAATAACATAAAGCCTGATTTATCTTATCGATATCCAGTTTATGATTAACGTGTAATGATTGTTTTAGCCATACGGAACGTTGTGCATTATTATTTATAACATAACGATACCATCTATATAACGCACTTTTCTGGCTATGAAAGTAACTATCTACTCTCACTAACTTGGATATACTTATATCATCAGGTAATATTGAATTTAGCGAATGCACAATTTTGTATTCGTCAATAATTTTTTCTAAATCAAAATGAACAACCTGACCTTTTGAGTGAACGCCTTTGTCTGTCCTCCCTGAAAATATGACACATACATCTTGCGAAATAAAGGTCTTTATTGCATTTTCCACCTCTGATTGAACAGTTCTTTGTCCGGGTTGTTTCTGACTTCCGTTAAAGTTTGTACCATCATACTCAACAATCATAGCATACCTGACTTTTTCACAGTCAGGTTTACTATAATTACTTATGATTGCATCATTTTTTTGAATTTGATTCATTTCTTTCCTTTGGTGATGGTCATCACCTTTCTTATGTCATCGCTGTAAGCTTTTTTGTAAGTATCAGTACTCAACTGACCACTACCCTTTCCTTTTATGACAGTACTTATATTTATACAACTCTTCTATTTAAAGATATATTTTTCTTCAGAGTTAGTATTTATAAAAAATTAAACTAGTTGAATAATAGCCATAGGTGCGCCATCACCTCTTCTTGGAGGCATTTTATATATTCTGGTATAACCACCGTTTCTTTCTGTATATTTATTTGAAATTGATGTAAATAATTTTCTTAATACTGTTTCTTTAGCTATTTTTTTATCTTCAGTACATTCACATTTATCATCAATTTTATTGCAATTGATACAAAGATCTTTTCCGGTTTCCAGATCATATATAAACTTTAGTACTTGTCTTCTCGCGTGAAGATCACCTCTTTTAGCTAAAGTTATAATCTTTTCCGAATATTCTTTTAACGCTTTTGCTTTAGCTAAAGTTGTTTGAATTTCATTATGTATAAATAATGAAGTTGCAAGAGACCTTAACAGTGCTCTGCGTTGGTCTTGAGGTCTATTCAAACGATGTCTTTTTCGCTGGTGTCTCATTTTTTATTATCCTTTTACTTACTCAGTTTCTTCATTAATGTTTTCCGGATTAGGAGCAAGTTTTAAACCAAAAGCATGCAATTTTTCAATCACTTCGTCCGAAGATTTTTTACCAAAGTTTTTAATATTTAATAAATCATGTTCAGACTTTTGCAATAAATCACTTAAAGAGTGAATACTTGCTCTTTTTAAACAATTATACGCCCTTACAGAGAGATCTAGCTCTTCAATTCCAATACTTGGTGTTGCTGTCTCCTCTTCAGGTTCTTCCGGAGGAGGCTGCACTCCTGCTAACGGAGTTTGACCGGTTAGTTGAGCAATTGGTAAAAAATGCTCTATTAAGTAATTAGCAGCTTGGCTAAGAGCATTATTCACATCAACACTACCGTTTGTCCAAATTTCTAATATTAATTTATCAAAATCAGTAATTTGTCCAACACGTGTATTTTCTACTGAATAACTCACTCTTCTTACCGGCATAAATGCAGCATCAATTGGTAATACATCAATTGGAGTATTACCTCTTGCTTCTTTTAGTACCTCAGAAGTAACATATCCTTTACCAACCTCTATAGTAATGTCAGCGTGGATACTTCCACCTTCTGCTATATTACAAATAACCCAATCAGGGTTAATTACTTTTACTCCGGCAGGCAATTCAACTTGCCCCGCTAATACTGGACCTGGAGTATCTATGTCTAACCTTAAATTCTGCGGTTCAGCACTTTCTGTTTTTACAACTAAGCCT
>JANQHM010000003.1 GCA_028282645.1 Candidatus Gastranaerophilales bacterium | reverse complement strand
AGTAGTTAAAACCGTAGAATCATCAAATTTAAAGTTTTTGATTCTGTAAGCAGCACTGTAGAACCAATTTTCTATGGTTAATTTGTCAGTATTATTGTCAGCAAAGGTTATTGCTAAGTGATTTCCAACTTTGGTAAAAGTCAAATCTCCAGGCTCAATGGAACTGCCAAAAACAATGGAATCAGTACCCACGGTATCAGAAAGGGTGTCCTGTCCGTCACCGCTGTTAAAGAGATAAGTATCATTTCCTGCACCGCCATATAAGGAATCATTGCCTTCATTACCGGCAAGGGTATCATCGCCATTTTGTCCGTAAAGCTTATCATTGCCGGCTTTTCCATTTATTATATCATTGCCTCCGGCCCCGTATAGAGAATCATTTCCAGAATCTCCATTTATCGTATCATTTCCGCTTGTCCCTGTGAAATTTATTCCCGTAACTGTCATTCTTAATTCTCCTTACAAATAATTATAACTTATAATTATTATTAAATATTAAATATAAATTAATTTCAATTTTAAAAATTTGTGATGGTCATCGCCTTTCTTATGTCATCGCTGTAAGCTTTTGATATAGCTTAAGTTTACTTGTAAGCATCAGTACTCAACTGACCACTACCCAAGCTTTGATATATACTAACTCTAAAATACTTTTCAGATTCTTTAATCAGGTAAAAACTAATAAAATGAGCTATTCTCTGAATTGCGAAGCTGGAGCGTTAAAAAATGAAATGGTCAATTTTATTTTTTATAAGCTCATTCCAAAGAGTAATCTGAAATTTACTTTGGAATCTGTATATTAATTAATGTAAATAAGCATTATAAAATTTATCAACTTAATTTATTGTTTTTTTTTGATTTTATTGGAGAAGTAAGGAAAACAATGTCTAATTTGAATATAACGACTCTAAACAGATATTCTTTGACTAAAACGCAAAAGAAATCATTAACTGCGCATCATAAGCAATCCATTGCTTTTTGCGGACATTTCAATGTAAAAAATACATCCAAAAATATAAAAAATATTTTGCGGGTTATTAACCCCAAAAATATATGCAAAAAAATACTAAATTTTATTCAAAACAGAATAGGATCTATTCTGCTTATTGGTATCCCGGCCGGATTGATATATGTAAACTACATTAAAGAATTAGACAACCTGGAGGAAAAGTCTGATAATTTTTACAGCAAAAATATAAAAGATATTAATTCACTTAAAGAAATATTATCAGAAGTAAATCAAAAACAAAGTATCCAAATAGAAAACATTACTTTACCCAATTTAATGTTTGTTTTTAGTAATTTATTTAATAATGATATATCAAAAAGAATTAGAGTCTTAGAAGGCAATTGTCATTTACAATTAGCTAAAAACTGCAACTCTAACGAAAAAGAAATACATTTAAAAATGGCATTAAGTATATATGAAAAAATAAAACTTGAAAATAGCAGCTGGCAACAAAAATTGAAATTAGATAAACTTACAAATTATGAGTCAAAGTTTTCTCGAGCTGAATATTTTAATAATAAAGGCAATGCATACTGGCTGTTATCTCAAATAAGAAATAGAGAAGAGAATCTGTTAGAAGCCGTAGATTCTTACAATTCCAGTATAAAGGAGCAAACGGACAATTTTAAAGAAATTAATATATTAGACAAAAACTCTAATGAATATTGCAGTTTTGATGATAAAATGAAATACTTATCAAAAGTAAGAAAAAACAAAAAAGATAAAAAGAATTTTGATCTTGAATTATTCAGATACTCAAGGGCAAAAAACAACTTGGGCAATTCATTAGGAATGCTATCCCGTTTGCGGTTAAATAATGCTGGCAAGTTAAATAGTGCGCAAAAAAATTATAATGATAGTATTGATATATGTTTAATGCTTTTTTATTGGAATGAAATACAGAATGATAAAAAACAGCAATACCCAACTGATAAAAAAAGTATTGAAAATTTACTGCTAAACCATAAAAAATTAAATATAGACTTAGGAGACACAGAAACCGGTAAAAACTTAAAGTATTTTGAATTTATAGAAAAATGTATAAACAAAAGAAATTACTATCACGGCTATGCGGAATCCCAAAATAATTTAGGCTGCATCTACAAAGAATATACATGCCCAATAAATAAATTCCAAAATAAACAAGAAAAAATAAGTTTTTTGCGTAAAGCAGAAGACTGTTTCAAAAAAAGTCTTTGCATTTACGATGCGGAAGATACACCGCTTGAATACGCCAAAATAAAGAGCAGCTTGTGCAAAACTTATTATCAACTGGCTAAAGAAATGGATAGTAAACCTAAAGAAATAGATAATTTTTATGAAATGGCAAGACTTTCAGCAGAAGAAAGCCTTTCTATCTTTGAAGAAAAGAATAAAAACAACGATAATGTTTTCTATCCCGACGAATCTGCTGACAGTAATAATGATTTAGGTATTATAAGCATTTTAAAAAATCAAGATAACAGCAACTTGCAAAATGCAGAAGATAAATTTAAAGATAGTAGTAAAATAATCAAAAAAAATGAAAACTGCCAAGCCCACTCGAAGATAATAAATAACTACGCGATTGCACTGTCAAGAAAGCAAAACAAGGACAGCATAAGTAAATCTGTAGAAATCCTTGAACGATGTAAATCGATATACCCAAAACACAAGTATCCAATAGGCTTTATTATAAATCAAAATAATCTGGGCAATGTTTATTTCAGATTATATGCCTATGGCATAAAAAATCCCGGTAAGCTATCTGCTCAAGAACTAAAGTCCGCTTATGATAAAGCAAAACAAAACTATAAAGAAGGTATAGACTTTTATATAGAAAGAGATATCTATGAAAAAGAGCATATTGACGACTATGAAAAAAAATATAATTCTGAAACCTTTAAAAATGCTATATCAAAATCATTTAATATAAGTAAAAATAATCATACAAGTTTTGAAATTGATCCTTGTGAACAAAAATTTTTTATTTTGCAGCCATTTAAAAATTTTATGCCCAAATTACAGGAGCTAAATCCTAATGGTAAAAACTTATTGCAAGTTAATTTAAATAATTTAAACCGTATAAACTCTTTATCAAAAAATTTTATACCGGAAGATATACTCAGACCCTGTATGGCCTCTTATGATGAATGGTATCTCTAATTTTTCAGTACTGATTTGACCATTATTATTTTTTTTGGTGATGGTCATCACCTTCCTTATGTCATAGCTGTAAGCTTTTGATATAACTTGAGTTTACTTGTAAGCATCAGTACTCAACTGACCACTGCCATTTTTTTTATAACTTAACAAAACTTTAAAAATTCTACAACAAATATCAATTTTCTGTAAAAAAATAACTTTATGTATATAACACACTATATTTTAACAACCGTACACAATTAATTTTTAAACTATTAATTTACCAGTTTGTAGAAATTTTTTCATTCTTAATTATAACTATTCCTAACTATAAAATACTAAAAGTATTATAAGTATTAGATTTTTATATTTATTTATAAAAGTTTAATAATATATATAAAGATATTCTATTACCTACCTACTTATACCTACCTACTTATACCCCACTTACCTTATAACCTACCCTTTACCAAAAAGGGTTTTTTTATTGTGTTGATTATCATCTTTCTTAAACGGGATATTTTGCGTGGGCTTTGCCGATTCACTTAGAAGCTGTCTTATTAAAGGCTGACCACTACCTATTTTTTTAACTGGACAGGCTCTTACTTATGCCACAGCAAAAGCTTTTGCCTGTTTATCTTTACTTTTTTCATCATCTTCAAATTTAGCACTATTACTCTTTACAATACTCAAAATTGCATATTTTAATGCTTTTTCCATAAAAGAATCTTCAGATTTGATTTTTAATCTTGGATCATCAGGATCAGTAATAGACTTCGCATCTGCTAAAGTCAAAGGTTTATTTGTATCTTTATCTTTTTTCTCCTTACCTTCTAATCTGTCTTTTACCAATTGAAAAACTTCAGATTTAGTATAAACAACGCCTAATGGATCACTAGGTTTAATCATTAGCCTTGGATCATCCAGGCTGTTAATATGTTCAGCATCACTTAATGTTAATCGATAATCTTCACCTATTTCTTCTTCTTTGTATAATTCATATTTGTATTTATCACAGAAAAAAACAGTATCTACATTTTCATCTTCTTTATTTTTTTCTGCGCTGCTTTTTACCAGCCAATCAAAAGATCCTATATTTCCTGTACTTTTAACATTACAACTCATTTACCTATCTACCTCAATTACCCTATCTACCTTTTTTACCCGTTTTAAGTTTTTTCCTGTTTACAGTTTTACCCGTTTACAATTTCCAGCTGCCTTAAGCTTTTACTTTATATATCTATACTAATTCTCAATTTACTTTTTCCAGAGTTCTGAAAAATATTTTTAAGATTATAAAGTATACTTGTTTACAGCTTTCAACTTTCAATTGTTTAAGGTTTTTATTTTTTTTATACCTTTACCCATATTTATAAAAACAAATAGTTTTAAAAAATTGCTATACCGGTTCCAAAAATAAGATCGGAAAATTTTATAGTGGTCCCCAAAAATTAGACAATTGGTTAAGATATAATATTGCTCATAAGTAAGAGCACCGCATATCTAGTTTGCGGTATAATGTAGTTGTAGAAAGAAATAGAGGTAAAATATGACTACATTTTTTATGCTTGGAGTTGAAGGAAAATTAAAAAATAATAAAATTCTTGAATCTGCAACAATAACTAAATAAACAAATTTCAAAATGCAGATTTGTAGTAGAAAGATCATATAGTATTTCGACCTCTGTTCATAAAAATAAAAAATATTG
>JANQHM010000266.1 GCA_028282645.1 Candidatus Gastranaerophilales bacterium | reverse complement strand
GTGGATTGTGATTTCTTCTGTTTTTGCTCATTTTTTTCTCCTTACTTATGAGCAATATTATATCTTAACCAATTGTCTAATTTTTGGGGGCCACTATAATAGTGGAGTTCTGCTCATAAAAAAATCAGTTAGAATAAAAAAGCAAGAGTTTTTCGAATTTTTAGGAAAAGAAATTTTTTTCTTTTTCTTAGTTTTACTTAAAAATATTTTTTCTTTTATTTTCGATATATAATTTTTTCAGATAAAATTTTTAAGTAAAGGAGTTATCGTGATTAAAGAACAGTATAATCCACAGGAAATAGAAAGAAAATGGCAAAAATTCTGGGATGATAACAATATATATAAAACACCGTCTGAATCAGACAAACCAAAATATTATGCACTTTCAATGTTCCCGTATCCATCCGGCAGATTGCATATGGGACACGTAAGAAATTATACAATTACTGATGTAATAGCACGTTTAAAAAGAATGAAAGGGTACAATGTTTTACATCCTATGGGTTGGGACAGTTTTGGGCTACCTGCGGAGAATGCTGCGATTCAATCTAATACAAATCCGGCAGACTGGACAATTTCTAATATAGACTACATGAGAGATCAACTAAAAACACTAGGCCTAAGTTACGACTGGGATAGAGATATAGCTACATGCAATCCTGATTACTATAAATGGACGCAATGGCTCTTTTTGGAATTCTATAAAGCTGGTTTAGCCTATAAAAAAGAAGCAGCAGTAAATTGGTGTCCGGATTGTGCAACTGTTTTAGCTAATGAGCAGGTGGAAGAGGGTCAATGCTGGCGGTGTAGTACGATAGTAGAAAAGAAAAAGCTTTCACAATGGTTCTTAAAAATTACCGACTACGCGGAACCACTGTTGCAAGATCTTGATAAGCTTAAAGGTTGGCCGGAAAATGTTAAATTAATGCAAAAAAACTGGATAGGCAAATCACAAGGGACAACTATAAAGTTTAAACTGGCAGAAAACACCGCTATAGAGATACCGGTATTCACAACAAGGCCTGATACGGTATTTGGTGTAACATATCTTGTTGTAGCTCCTGAATATCCTATAATTGATCAATTAATAGTAGATGAGAACAAAGAACACGTTCAAAAATATATAGATGCTGCAAAAGTAAAAAGCGAAATAGAAAGAACTTCTACAGATAAAGATAAAACAGGAATCCCTCTTGGAACTCACGTAATAAATCCCTTTAACGGCAAAAAGGTACCATTATGGACAGGTGACTATGTACTAGTTGAGTACGGTACAGGTGCAGTTATGGGTGTACCTGCACACGACACAAGAGACTTTGCTTTCTCTAAAAAATATAAGCTGCCGATAATTCAAGTTATTAAAAATCCGCAAGCCACTGACGAGGAACTGACAGAAGCCTATGTAGACCCGGGAGTTATGATAAACTCCGGTGAATTTAACCACCTTGATAATGAAATCGGTAAACAAAATATCACTGAATGGGCTGAGCAAAACAACGCAGGCGGTAAAAAGGTTCAATTTAGACTAAGGGATTGGCTTATAAGCAGACAAAGATACTGGGGAGCACCAATTCCCATTATCTATTGCAATGACTGCGACATTGTACCCGATGAAAACTTACCAGTTCCATTGCCTGATGATGTGGACTTCAAGGTTCAGGGCCGCTCACCTGTTTCCACTTCAGAAACATTTGTAAATACTACTTGCCCTAAGTGCAATAAGCCGGCTAAGCGCGAAACCGATACTATGGATACTTTTATATGCAGTAGCTGGTACTATTTAAGATATATTGACCCTAAAAATGAAGATAAAATATTTGACTCAGACCTTGTAAATAAATGGATGAACGTTGATCAATACGTAGGTGGTATTGAACACGCTATCTTACATCTTTTATATTCAAGGTTCTTTGTAAAATTCTTAAGAGATAGAGGACTTGTGAATTTTGATGAGCCGTTTGATAATCTTTTAACTCAAGGTATGGTTTTAAAAGATGGTTCTAAAATGAGTAAATCCAGAGGTAATACTGTTGATCCCGATGATATATTTAAAAACTACGGTGCTGATACTGCAAGATTATTTATATTAAGCGATTCACCCCCTCAAAGGGATCTTGAGTGGTCAGATGAAGGAGTAGAAGGCTGCTATAAGTTTTTAAACAGGGTTTGGAGATTGGTATATAATTCTCAGGAAAATATTATATTTGACTACCCTAAGCCGGATGCTAACAAGCTTGCACCTCAAAACAACGACCTTTTAAGAGAAACCCACAAAGCTATTAAAAAGGTTACGGCCGATATCAATAATGAATTCCAGTTTAATACTGCTATAAGTAAGTATAGAGAATTTGTTAACAGTATTTATGACTATGTAAGCAAAACTAAAACCTACACAGATGAAGATAAAGCGATTTTGAGTAATTCTATTATCACGTTAATTAAACTAATGTCTCCGCTGGTTCCTCATATAACTGAAGAATTATGGAATGAGCTTGGCGGTACGGATTCTATTCACCTTATTAAATTACCGGAGCATGACGAAAGTCTTGCAGTATCACAAAATGTACCTATTGTAGTTCAGGTTAACGGTAAAGTTAGGGATAAGTTAATGCTTCCTTTTGGTTCTTCCAATGATGAACTGGAAAAGACTGCTAAGGATAGTGAAAAAATTCAATATTATATACAAGGTAAACAGGTTGTAAAGACAATCGTAGTTCCGAATAGACTTGTGAACATAGTTGTTAAATAAATAAGATTACATATGAAAGTTCAACAATTAGAACTATTTTTTACACAATCGATTACGAGGAGCTTGAATATAGTTTTAGACATATTCTTTAAATTCAAGACCAGACTCCTGACCTGTTACATCTTACTTTTGCTGCTTTTTTATCAGCTTTTCAGGTGCAGAACGCTTGGAGAGTGTATCAATTTTATATATTTCTTCATTTTCCTTATTACGATTAAACCAAAGATAATTCCAGCTATGATTCTGCCAATGAGTAGAATATGATGTAATTTCTATATTTTTTTTTCATGATTCATTATCTCACCCATATTATTTCCTAAGGCTGCTCTGTGCCTACAAACACCGGAACCCCATTTAATAAACTCACCTAAATGAATAAATTTACCTTTTAATCCTCCTTCTCGAACAGTTAACAATTCCTGTGGATTATGTGGAAACGTCTCTTTGATATGATTATATACTAATTTAGCTATATCTTTATTTGTATGTTGTTTAGCTATTAACGCCTTAAAATTTTTTGAAAATTTTTCTAAATTACTATTTAGTTCAGACTCATTTCTATTTTGAAGTAACACTTCACCGAGTTCATTATTGGCCATTGTTTCAAAATGTTGAGTAAGAGTTCTATTAACGTCTTTTTCGTTACTTGGATCAAGCTCATTTCCTGCTGCTATATAGTCATTTATAATAAGATTAGATTCAGGCTTTTAATATCATTTGAGGCTCGTTTGCTCTTAAAAATGTTAATTGGCCAAGGCTTTTTAAGCCTTTATTAGTTTTACCTGTAAAATTTACTTGTCCTTTAAAAATTGAATCTAAAGCTAATTGCTTGGCAGTAATATTTTTATGCTTTGATTCCTTTGAAAAAGAATCAAGATTTAGAGTTGGTTCTTTAAATTTCTTTTTCAGGGCTGCTCTTCGAGGAAAAATGTATCCCTGCATTATCATTATTTATTATACTCCTACTCTCTAAGCGATATTAGTAAACTGCTTTAAGTTTAGTTTTTTTATTTTTTCTTTAATTCATCGGGTATATAGCCTTTTTTATATTTTGTGATTTGTTGATAAATAGTATCGATTTTAAATATTTGTTGCTCACTTTTAGGCCCATTGCGATTAAACCAAAGATAATTCCAGCTATGATTTTGCCGAAGATTAGGATTAGGATTAGAATCAGAATATGATGTAATTTCTATATTTTTATTTTTATCATTCATTATTTCACCCATATTAACTCCTAAGGCCGCTCTATGCCTGCAAACACCTGATTTATGCTTAATAAATTCATCTAAATGAATAGCTTTATTTTTTAAGTTATCCTCTCTAACTGTTAATAATTCTTGCGGTGCATGAGGAAAAGTATCACAAATATGATCATATACAAGTCTAGCTATATTCTCTTGATCTTCTGCATCTTTACATATTAACCTTTGAAACTTACCTTCAAATTCTTTTAAATTTGTAATTAAGAATTTATCTCCTTGATCGTGTCTATCGTGTATTATGAGTTCTCCACCTCTAGCAAAATCAACAATTTTTGCCGCTAGCCTGAAAATAGATTGATTTGTTGTCTTTAACTGCTTAGTATCAGTTAACCCCCCGGAGAGTGGCTTACGCAATCCTTCCGTTATGACTTTTTCTATACCATTTTCTTCTATACCATTTTCTGAAGATTTTAAGAATTTATTAATCCCTATTCCATTAAAGCTTTTATGTATCCCCCTGGCAATTAAAAAACTTATAATCGCTGCCGTAGATATACCAACAGTTATAAGCCCATTGCGCAGTTTATGATTAGCCTTAGATTCCCCGTCCTGAATACTTTGTTGCGGTGTGAGCTTCCGTTTAAAATTTATTTTATTTTTATATGAATTTGAGAGAGTAATATTATGAATCATTTCCCTTCACCAAGTCATTTAACCTCATTCATTATAACATTATAATAAAAGCAAAACATAAAGAAAAGTGCTATATTTTTTATTTTAAAAAATATTCTTACAATTTGAATTTTATAAAATATAAAAATACTTTTTCTTTTATGCAAAACAGTTTACTTTTTCTTTTTTAGGCTTTTTTTCAATAACTTTGTCTTTAACAGTTGAGGCCAAAGGTGTTGAAATAAAAGGAACGATTAATCTTCTTATAAAAACTGATGCGACTAAAAGGGAAAATAAAATTTTTAACCCCTGTGCGCATTTATTGAAGGTTTCCGGAGAACTTCTTAAGCGTTTAAAACAAAAATCAGCCAACTTATTCTGGACTTTATCATTTGCTAAAACACAACCTATAGTGGCTTCACTGGCAAAAGATAAAAGCCCGTTAGTAATTTTATAAGATGCAATGTAGTCTCTTTCATCTTTGGAAATCTTTTTATTTTTTAAAGCTTTATGTGCATCCATAGCATTTTGACTTAATTCAATCATAGCAGAAGATACTATCACTGTTTTAAGATGAAAATTAGGATCATTTACAGCTCTATTAATATAATTTTTTACGGGATTAAATTGAATTGACATTAACTTTACGCACTTTATTTTTGTCTTTTAAACAAATTCATCACAAAAGGTACTATTTTAGGGTGAGCCTTGTCTACAAGAGTAGATGTAATCGGCACACATAAAAGTGTGCCACCTACAGTTACAGCGTCTTTTAAAACCTCAGCACGCTTTTTAACTACTTCCTTAGAACCTTTAGTAAAAAACTTTCCGAGTATTCCTTTTGCCGCTAATTTTCCGGAAGCACACCCCGCCAGGAAACTTATTGTAATAAAGCCAGCAAAGCGTACAGCACCTTCAACAGGTTGCAAAGCTGCTGAATAAGCTCTGGATGCTCTATCTGTTTTTGAAGGATAAAGAGCAATTGCAGCAGGAGCCACCATAGCCTTACCTGTTGAAAATTTAACCGCTTCTGTTTTAGTTTGTCCTACTTTAGCCAACCTGGAACAAAGTCTTTCAAAGCAATTTAATTTTGGGGCGGCTTTATTCAGGCTAGATATTGCACCCCCTGAAAAAGTTACCTGGTCATTATTAAATGAGGAAGAGCTGCTTTTTGTTGGAAAGTTTATTTGATTATTTTTATGTAGGGTGTTTGAATTTCCTGCATTAGATCTTGAGTTTTTTTTAAATATATTACTATGTGAGTTATAATTATATCTATTATTAATTTTCTGACCAATCATCAATATATCTTTCTTTCCCTTTTTTTTTCTTTCAATTTTATTTTAGAAGGGGTACATTAAAAGAATATAAATAAATTGTTAGAATCATGTTAGTAAATTTTTTTTAATAAAAAAACAAATTGAAATTTATTTCCACAACAACTGCAACTCTCAGGATAAAGCTCAATAAATTCATCAGGGTTTTCTATTAGTACTCTTGCATTTCCTTTTTGCCCGCCAGACCTCTTTCCTATCCGTTCTCTCTCAGGGTACTTTTTTTCTTTATCTGACTGAATTTGAAAAAATCCTGAAAAACAAAGAAAAATCTGCTTTTTAGACATGTTAAACTATTAAAGTAGGTTAACAGTATAAAAGGCAGATACAAAAATGTGAAAAACAATTGTAAATTCAACAAATCTATATATCAGGCAAATTTTATCTTTTGAACAAAGAATATTAAGAAAATATAAAAATAACTCTACAGGATGCTATCATTATGTGTTTAGTCCTTTTTACTTGCAAAAATTAGAGTCCTAAATCTCTACAATTTCTTTTAAAATTGGGCATAAATATTTGGGAAAAACAAAGATAGATGTTGCATTATAGCTTATTAAACATGCAGTAAAAATTTCTAAATTTATATAAAACAAAATGTAAGAAAAAATTGACAAAAAAATCGTTCCTTTTTTTCAGAGGAACGATTTTTTATAGTTAAATAATATTAACTCAAAATATTTCTTAGATTACTCAATCGTATTAAACTTATAAAATAGGCTAAATAAAAAACTTAATCTTAAATTTAATTTTAAACCATACATAATCACTTACGAAGACCCAGTCTTGCAATTAACTCCCTATATTTTTCAACATTTTTCTTTTTTAGGTACTGAAGTAATTTTTTTCTTTTACCTACCATCATAAGCAAACCACGACGGCCTTGAAAATCTTTTTTATGAGTTTTTAAATGTTCTGTTAATTCTTTAATTTTTGTTGTCAATAAGGCAACCTGCACATCCACAGAGCCTGTATCACCTTCAGAATGTTGATATTCTTCTATTATTTCTTTTTTATTTGCTAGTATCATTTATTAGTCCTCATTAAGTAAATTCTCTATAAAAAATCTTATCACAATAAAAGTAACAATAAAATGAAAAGTTAAACTTGTTAATTTTTGTAAAAATAAAAATATTTTCTATATTTTTATTTTTATACTACAAGAAAATTTGATAATCAAGTGAAAAAAGTACCTATTTTTTTAAAAGCTGTTTTTGATATAATTGACGGCGTAAATTAGTTTTTGGGGATATTTTCTAACAATGGCTAACAACAATATAAGAGTAAGGATAGCACCGAGTCCTACAGGGAACTTGCATGTAGGAACCGCACGAACCGCTTTATTCAACTATTTATTTGCAAAAAAAAATAAAGGTAAATTTATTTTAAGAATTGAAGATACAGATTTAAAGAGGTCAAAAGAAAAGTACACTCAAAACATATATGAAAGCTTAAAATCTATGGGTTTAAACTGGGATGAAGGTCCTGATATTGGCGGAGAATACGGGCCTTACAAGCAATCAGACAAACTGGAAACTTATAAAAACTACGCGCAGAAACTGGTAAAGCAAGGTAAAGCCTATTATTGTTGGTGTCAACAAGATGAAATAGAAAAAGAAAAAAATAAAGCTGCTAAAGAAAAAATTTCTTATAAATATTCACGCAAATGCAAAAATCTTACGCAAGAGCAAGTTGAGCAATATAAGGTTGAAGGCAGGGAGCCTGCTATAAGGTTTTGCACTCTGTCAGAAAAACTTATGTTTGATGATATAGTCAGAGGGCAAGTTGAATTTGACACTAATTTAATTGATGATTTTGTGATAATAAAGTCAAATGGAACCCCAACATATAATTTTGCCGTGGTTATTGATGATATGGAAATGAAAATATCTCATGTAATAAGAGGAGAGGATCACATATCAAATACACCCAAGCAAATACTTATATACAAGGCTTTAGATAGAAGTATTCCTGTATACGCTCATGTAGGGATGATTTTAGCACCTGACAGATCTAAGTTATCTAAACGTCACGGCGCAACTGCGGTGAGTGAATTTATAGCCCAAGGCTATTTGCCGGAAGCGTTTGTTAACTTTTTATCTTTATTAGGCTGGTCTCCTGCGGATAATAGAGAAATCCTTGAATTGCAGGAAATTATCAATTTATTTAAGCTAGAAAAAGTATCTCCAAGCCCTGCAATTTTTGAACTTGATAAGCTAAACTGGATGAATGGGCAGTATATAAAAAATCTAAGCATTCAGGACTTAACTGATAGAGCTAGGAATTATTTTAAAGATTTTGATTTAAGTATATATTCAGAAGAACAACTAAGTCATATTATTGATTCTATAAGAAAAAATCTGGTTACATTAAATGAAATACCTGAAGCAGTTGTATATTTCTTTGGTGATAATGTAAAAATCGATGAAAAAATACAAAAAGATGTAATAGAATTACCTGAATCTCAACAGGTATTAAATAGTTTTAAAGAATTTGCACATACTATTGATTACGGTAATCTTGATAAAATTCATAACCAACTTGCTGATTTTAGAAAATCTATGACTGGGTTAAAACCAAAACAGATAATGTGGGCAGTACGTGCTGCCCTGAGCGGCAGAACACAAGGAGCTGATATTGCAATAATAGTATCACTACTTGGCAAAGGCAGGGTTTTAAATAGAGTAGACAAGGCGATAATAAAATAGTTAATGAAATGAGGAAATAAATATGAAGGTTTACAATACTTTATCCCGTAATGTAGAAGAGTTTATAACTAAACAGGATAAAAAAGTAACAATGTATGTATGTGGACCTACTGTATATGACTTACCGCATTTGGGACATGCAAGGTGTTATATTACTTGGGATATGGTAGTCAGATATTTAAGATTTAGAGGCTATGATGTAGTTTACGCAAGAAATATTACTGATATTGATGATAAAATTATAAATAAAGCAAAAGCAACCAATTCAACAACTCAAGAAATATCAGAAAAATATTATTTGGAATTTGTTAAAGCAATGAACGAGCTTAATATTGCACCTCCTGATTTTGAACCTAAAGCAACTGATAATATTCAGGCTATGATAGACCTTATAAAGACTTTAATAGAAAAAGAATACGCCTATGAATGCAATGGCAACGTTTATTTTAGAGTGGCTAAATTTGCAAAAACAGGCAGATATGGTCATTTATGCAAGCAAAATCTGGATGACCTGCAAGCCGGTGCAAGGGTGGAAGCCTCTGATGAAAAAGAAGAACCCGTGGACTTTGCATTGTGGAAAGCAGCTACAGATCCGGAGGAGGTAGGCTGGGATAGTCATTGGGGCAAAGGGAGGCCCGGTTGGCATTTGGAATGCTCTGCAATGGTGAAAAAGCACCTTGGCGATACTATTGATATTCATGCCGGCGGGCAAGACTTGATTTTTCCTCATCATGAAAATGAAAAAGCTCAATCTGAGGCAGCTTATGATGTTGATTTCGCTAAATATTGGATGCACAATGGATTTGTAGTTATAAATCAGGAAAAAATGTCGAAATCACTTGGTAATTTTGTAACTATTCAGGACTTGTTGGAAAAGTATGATTCAAATACTATAAGGTTTTTAATCCTGACCAATCATTACAGAATGCCTATTGAATTTGGTGATGAAGGTTTACAAAGTGCAAAAGCCGGTGTAAAGCGATTAAAAAATGCTATTGATGATATTCCTATTGCTGAAGGTACAGAGAATTATACTAAAGCGTTAAACTTAATTATAAGTGAAATAGTAAATAAAGGCTGTTTCCCTTTTCATAATATAGACAAAATTGAATATTTAACCAATGGAGTATCTGAAAATATTATAGAATATATTATAAAAAACATTTTAAACTTTATTAACTCTATGGATGATGATTTTAACACTTCAAAAGCTCTTGCTATACTGTTTGATTTGGCAAGCAATGCCCAAAAGTGTAAAAATGATTCAAAACCTGATGATGCACAGTTATGTGTTGCATTACTATTAAGATTATCTGAAATTCTTGGATTTGATTTACAAAAAGTTCAGGGGCCATCAGATGAGCTGGTAAATAAACTAATGGAAGTATTGCTATCTGTCAGAAATGAGGCAAGAAATCAGAAAAACTGGGCAATTGCTGATAAAGTAAGGAATGATCTAACGAGTATAGGAATAGTCTTAAAAGATCAAAAAGACGGGAAAACAACCTGGAACCTACAATGAAGAAGATAATTGATATCCCCATAAGATCTTATGCTCATATTGGCGATGCTGTATATGAGTTATATATAAGAGAAAAAACAGTATATTTCACTCCTAAACCTGAAAAACTTCATAAGATAACAACTAATCTTGTTAATGCAGCTTTTCAAGCTGCATTATTAGCTTATTTAAAAGATTTTATTAATGAAAAAGAAGAAGATATTACAAGAAGGGCCCGAAATCTTTCTGTTACCACTGCCAGAAGGACAAATCAAAAGTTGCACAGATTAAGTACGGCTTTTGAAGCATTAATCGGATATCTGCATTTGTACGATAAGGAGCGTCTTCAGGAGGTTTTTAAGCATCTTGATCCATACTTACAAAATGTTTTATCAGGGTTTGACCAGTAAAATTCACTCTAAGAAACAGAAATATTTGGAGTTTCAAGACAATCTGCTAACACTTGGGTTAATAATTTTTTCTTTTTATTCATCCCGTAGCCCCTCATAGGTTTGGCCTCGCTTTCTGTCGGCTTCATTTCTCTTTCAATTTTATTTAAGAGCCTGTCTGGTTAAAAAAATAAAAGCTGGTTATATCAATAATAAAGGCTCATTGTAAAAACTAGAGAAAATTAAAACGAAAAGCATATACTTTTTCTAAAAAAGATTGATAAGCTTGAAATATTTCTATTCAGTTCTGAACCATTAAAAAAATTTTAAAAAAAATCCTAAAGTTTTAAAATGATTTGTCGATTAATATAATATAGCCAATATACCCCAATCTCTTCCCCAAGTCTGGTAGCCGCCATTAAAGCGGCTTTTTTTATTACAAAAAATAATAAGAAAAAAATAACTAACCATCAGTTGGTGATGGTTATCATATTTCTTAAGTCATAGCTGTAAACTTTTGATATAACTTAAGTTTACTTGTAACTATCAGTACTTGATTAACCACTATCCTATCAGTTTATGATTAGAAGTAAGTAGTATAGCTTATGAAAAAATTTAAACAAGCGGTTAAAATATTATAAATAGAAGAATATCACTTGGGGATAAATATGAAAGCTTATTACTTAAATTCACCTACAAAGAATAAAACCAGTAAATTAATATCAATTGTTCTGTTATTGTTGCTTTTTGCAAGTAGCTTAAATATTAACGCCTTGGCAGCCAATAATCAGGAGCAAGCCAATAAGTACGGAAAAATAGCACATCAGGCCTATCAAAGGCGAGATTTTAAAACAGCCGGCGAATACTACAAAAAAGCTTACAAAGAATATCAAATGCCTGCATTCAAAAGGAATTACATCACAGCATATCTAAGTTATTCCTTTGACCTGGCTAATGACAAAAAATTTGAAGAATCAATCAAATATTGCAACAGGGTTCTGGAGGAACAACCAAACAATACCAATGCAAAAGAGCTAATGGCGGACATCTTGTTTACCCGAGCCTCTGATTATTTTTACATAGGTGACCTTAAGGCCGCAAAACAAAACGCTCAATCATCCTTAACATATGCGACGCTGGAAGAGCAAAAGCAAAGTGCAAACGAGCTACTAACTCAAATAACATCCGCTGAACAAAGCGGCCAACGTCCTGTCCCCAAGTATCAGGCCCAACCTGACGGTTCAATACCGGATTCGGTAAGTAGAATGGAAAAAAAGCTGCTTGGTCATACAAATGATAAACTAGCCCTTATAGAACGTATAAAAATTTTAGAAACTCAAGTCATTGGGCAGAATTTTGATCAAGAAGGCTTAATTATACGTGTCGACAGACTAAAAAGGGCATTAATCCCGGAAGAAGTCTCCCACCTTGCAGGTAATCCGGAAAACTATATCCAGGAGATTTACGAACAGAGTAAAGGTCATATAAATGTATTCGGTAACATGCCAATAAAGGTTTATATAAGCAGGGCAAAGGTCAAACCCTATCACAGGTCTTACGAAAAAGCAGTAAGAGAAGCCCTTAAAGAGTGGGAAAAGGCAACGGATAATAAACTAAAATTTTTGGTCCTCTACGATCCTCAAAAAGCTGATATTTATGTAAGCTGGCAAAAGGAATTCGAGGATTATGCCTGGCGACCGATGTTAAAAACCGATGATATTGCCGCAAAAAAGAAGAAAATGAAATACCAAAAAGCCAATATGCTTGTCCGTACAGGTTCTATGATTGCAATGTTGGCAGGCGGACTGTTGGGCGTTCCAGTGGTGGGTACTTTAGGTTATGCCGGAGGCTCGGTTGCTTCGCCTGTCTTACAGTATAAAGCCTATGGTACTGATGTTGCAGCTAATAATGTTAAGATCAACACAAAAGTCACAGAAGGCATGAGCAAAGAGCAGGCCTATCAAAAGATAAAGCAAATCGCAATGCATCAGATAGGACATGCCATAGGTATATACGGACATAGTCCTGATCCTGATGATATAATGTACAGAGACTTCACTGCTAATTCTATATCTAAGCGTGATAAGAGCACAATTCAAGAGATTTATAAAAGGGTTAAATTCAAAAAGAAGAAGAGCATATTTTCTATTTTTAAAAAAGAAAAACCAGCCCCGTCAAGCACCGCCGAGCAAAAACAAACAAGTAATCAAGCGAATAATGAGCAATAATTTGTTAAAAATTTGGTAGTGGCCTGAAACAAAGTGAAAAATAAAAAAATATTATAAAAATAAAGCTGCCCCGGACGGAGTAGCTTTATTTTTTGTATAAATTATGCGCGCATCACAAAACCCGTACTTTTAGCCTTAAAGAGAGTTAAAAAAAATATTCAATTGTATGTTACGTAAAAATCAAAAATAATTCACTACAA
>JANQHM010000234.1 GCA_028282645.1 Candidatus Gastranaerophilales bacterium | reverse complement strand
TACATTTTCACAGTCCGCAGTAAAATTAATGCTACCTGTTGTAACATCACCGTCTGTTCCGTTTGCATCTATACCAAGAACATTGTTTTCAAATACATTGTTACTGCCAAGGCTCAGACTAATAAGTTCAGTTTGTATATTTCCATTTTCAGTGGTTAAACTAACTAAATCTTTATTAACTTGATTTCCTGACCCGACTTTAGCCGTAATATCTTGTGTTTCTATATCACCGGCTCCAATAACTTCCAATTTTATAAGTTCGTCAATTGTTTGGTTATTACCAACTGAAGCACATAAATCACCTGTTACAATGTCTTCATCAGTAACTACAATAACTATGCTGTCAGTAGCAATAATATCGCCTGTGGTAATCCCTACACCCGAGTCAGTACCGGTTAATACAACACTGCTAGGAAGAGTAAAGTTCAACGTACTGTTCGGATAATTTCTGCCAAGCTCAAACTCTACATCACCTCTTGTTTTAAAAGTCAAGTTTACAGAAGCACTATCAGGGATAGCAATATCCACCGCACCATGTACGTATGAATTAGTATCATTACCAATATTTATATTTCTGGCATTTAGATACTGTAAATTATCATATAATACAGCAAAATGTTTTTGATTAACCGCAGTACCTTCACCTAAAAGGATTTCCATATTAGGTGTAGATGGCATAAGGCTTATAGTTTCAGAATAAATATTAGATTTTAAATCAATTTTATCAGCCTTAAGGCAAATTTCACCACCGTGTCCATAAGCTCTAAGAGGATTTTTAACATATACACCTCCTGCCTGTCCATTACCATTAACATTTTCTGAATGAACAAATATTTTTCCGGCTTTTGTTGATACAGCTTTAGCGGTATTTAAACCTTCAAGGTTAACAAACTGTAAAAACGGGTGATTCAAAGTACTATTAACTTTAGAAACGACTGTTACATTACTAGCATTGATATTATTAGCCCCGCCCATTTGATGAACACCCGGCATTGTCTGCAAATGAGGGTGTTGAACATAATTTACGGTTGATTGTGTTGCTTTTACATGATCCGGATTAACCGGTAATATTTCTGAATTAAATCTAAAATGAACACCATCACCGGTAATTAGTTGAGCCGTTGAATTACCCGCATTGACTCTAGCTCCCATATGAACAATAGAGTTTGCGCTAAGAACAATTCCCTTAGGAGCATTAATTACGACACCTTTGTCTAAAAATATACCGGCAGGCTTAACCTTATCTCTTGCCAATTCTATTTTTCCGCTGAGAAGATCAGCAGCTTTACCTTTATAATTATGGGTAGAAGCCATAAAAGCACCCACATTCACAGCTGAATTAGCACCAAATAAAATACCGTTAGGGTTAATCAAAAATACTTTCCCGTTTGCCCCGGTAATATTACCGTGAATAAACGAAGGATTAGCTTGCGTTACTCTGTTTAAAGCAACTTGCCATGGTGTAGAAAAATTATAATTTACAACCCTGTTTTTAGCAATGTTGTAAGAATTATATTTCAAGTCTGCTACGTTTTTGGTAATGCCTATATCTAAACGATTTGCACAATCAGCTGCAGCTTTGGCAGCTTGCTGATTGACATTACCTGCCTGAATATTTGAGCCATTGTTATATTTAAAAGTAGCTCCATTAATATAATTAGGTACCGGCAGATTATTAGAAGTCGGCCCTTGCGCCGAGGCTCCTCCAGCCATACTTACGGAAAGAGCAAGCAGTAAACTACTGCTTAACGTAATTTTTTTCAATTTTGAATTTAATGCTTTTCTTGCATTTCTTCTTACTCTTCTGATCATGTTTATCTCCTCAATTTACCTAACAATAGTTAAAAATGTCTAATTATTTAAAATGTAAATTTTTTCAATATTTTATAAAAATTGAATTTTTTACTCATACTCGTTTGATATTTTCTTAACAAATTCTACTTCCTTGCAATGGCTCGACCAGACAAAAATACACTACATTTAGCTTAATATTTTATGCTATTAATCAACTTGACATGAATTAGGAACGATAAAATTTATCGTTCCTAATTCATGTCATTGTCTTTTTTTTGATAATGGATTAGTTATTTTTATTTATGAAGGGTTCAAATGGTTTAGGCATATTTATTTTTAACACCTTTAAACTAAGTAAATCTATTATTTTATATGTCCATACTTTATATCATCAGACATCACGACAAAATACACCGCACCTTTTATACTAACTCTAAAATACTTTTCAGATTCTTTAATCAGGTAAAAACTAATAAAATAAGCTATTCTCTGAATTGCGAAGCGGGAGCGTTAAAAAATGAAATGGTCAATTTTATTTTTTATAAGCTCATTCAAAAGAGAAATCTGAAATTTAATTTGGAATCTGTATAAATAAA
>JANQHM010000180.1 GCA_028282645.1 Candidatus Gastranaerophilales bacterium | reverse complement strand
TGTCTTCTGTCTTGATGCCTGTCTTTCCAGTTTTGAAACTGACCTTGCTTGTGGTCTTTAAAATCTTGTCTTCTGTCTTGATGCCTGTCTTTCCAGTTTGATTGTTTTTGTCTTTTAAAATTACCTTTAGAATGATTACCTGGCCCTTTATTAGGTTGAGCATCTACTTGGAATTGAAAAGCAATAAAGCAAACAAAAATTAATAATAAACTAGCATATTTTTTCATACATCCACTCCACTCAAATAAACTCTTTATTTATAATAACAAAATATTTTCAATTTAAAAACTAAAATGGTCAAAATATTAATTTTTATAAAAACAATAATGTGCTACTATTAAATTATTGTTTGTCTTTATAAGTGAAAAGGTGTTATATGCTTAAAAATAAGAGAGTTTGTTTTTATATTTTATTCTTTTTATTCCTGAATTTTTGTTTTGTCGATTCTTCCAAGGCAAATATAGCCCAAAAATCTGCTATATGTGGTATGAAGTGTATAAAAAAAGGCGTAAAGTACAAAAAGTACAAAAGATGGCTAAATGGTCGTCCGGCTATTGTAAACGTATTAACCATAAATCCAAAAGAAAATGATTTTATTCTTAAATTATCTTATGGGGGATATAATTTAAATGCATTAAAAGGAGTTAAAGAGTTTGTAACGCAAGAAAATGCAATTGCCGGAGTAAACGCATCGTTTTTTAAGCCGGATTTAGGCTCTCCTTTAGGGCTATCAATAATAAACGGAAATATTTTAACAGGTCCGATCTATAGAAGAGTTAGCTTTGGCATTACAAAAGACAGTCAGTTCTTGATGGATAAAGTCGATATAAACGGCAGTATATATATTGGTGAGAATATAAATTTACCTTTACACAATATAAACAATCCTTTGCTTAGCAGAAGTAAATATTCTATTTTTACAGACAGATGGACATCTCATTCGCCTGAAACATCTACTTATTACTGTCATATAGCTATTAAAAACAATAAAGTTTTATACGTAAAGCGCAGCAGCATTGTCATACCCGAAAACGGTTTTGTAATCGTCGGTTCTCATAGGGCATTACCAAAACATTTAAAGGTTGGAGATCAAGTAAGTTATACTGTTAAACTTTCCCCGCAGCATTGGAAAAATGCGAACCAGGCAATAAGCGGAGGGCCTTACTTGATCAAAAACGGTAAAATTTTTGTAGACAGACAGCGGTTTACCAATAATTTTATATGTAAAAAATCACCAAGAACCGCTATTGGGTATACAAAAGGCGGAACTATCATTCTGGTAACCATTGATGGTAGACAAAAAAATATAACAGAAGGTGCAACATTAAAAGAATTAGCACAAATAATGCAAGAATTAGGTGCATATAATGCGATGAACCTTGACGGCGGTACTTCTACACAAATGGTTATAGATAATAAAATAGTTAATTCGCCCTCTATTCAAGGGGGAGCCAGAGTAACTAACGCTTTTATTATTAAATCTAAATAAATTATACAAAGCTCTTAATCTCATACTTTGGATTTATTGAAAATTTATGCAAACAATGAGAGAATATACTAATTCAAAAATAGAAATATTCTTAAACCATTAAGTAAGTAAAAAAAAATTTTTATTCTTTACTTACGAAAATTTGTTCTGCCTTGAACTAGAATAAGATAGCTATAAATGGAAAATTCTTTACAACTTCAAAAATCATTGAAAGCTAGGATAAAGCTAAAAGCATTAAAGATTAAAAACTCTAATATTACATTTGAGCTGGAAATAATTAATAAAAGCAAGTTAATATGGAATAAAAACAATAATTATAATTTATATTTAGCTCTTAATTGGTTAAGTTCTAATAATATAATTCAGGAAAAAGAACTGTATAAAGCTAAAATTGCAGAAAAAATCGAACCTGAGCAAAATAAAACAGTGTTTATCAAGCTGCCTTATCCTGAGTTTATTGCTAATAATATGTTATTAGCACAAATTTTAGCGGAAGATTTTGAAAATAATAGCGAAGAAGTTACGCATGAAGTTTTTGAAATAAAATTACCTGATAAAAATATCTCTAATTATGTACTGCCGCAAAATGCTTATAATAGTAGCATAGAACTTATTTCTAAAGTACGCTATAAGACATTTATGAAAATAAAAGTCAACGTGGTAAATATTAGCCCGATATGTTGGGATGTAGAAAATAACAGCTTTAAATTGGCTATAATTGCACGCTGGAAAGATTCTAACGGTAATTTAACAGTACCAAAAGATTCTTTTGTATATATAAAAAAGAATATAAATCCGCAAGATAAACAAGAATATGAATTTTTAGTAAATTATATACCTGAAAATAATTATTCTATCCTGGAAATTGACTTATGCAACGAAAGTAATAGAAATACTCTGTTTAGTTCTTTTGGATCAAGGTCTTTAAATATTAATATTGACAAAGATAAAGATAAAATTGAAAACTTAAATATATATGAAAAGCTTAATTTTTATCTTAAAAGACATCCTGAGCTTTTTCATAAAAAAGAGGATAAATCCTGTTTTTCCGTAAAACAAGGCAGTTGTAAACATAAAACTATTTTAGTATCTTTACCTAAATGCGGAACTTACTTTGCCACCAAGTTATTGACCAATATTGGCCTGGTTCATCCTGATGTGCACTTAAACAGTTTAAAAACTAACTTTAAAATAGATCCTTTAAATAAGGTTACATTAGATATTCCGTTTGAAGTATCCGTTAATTTATTGTTAAGCGGACAATTCGCGCCGGTACATTTGCCTTACTCGCAAGAATATGAAAATATTTTGAGCGGATATAAGATTTTATTTATGTATAGAAATATTAAAGATGCTTTAGTATCTCATATGCGTTGGTCTGAACAGCATTTAGTTAATCCGGCAGTATTAAAGTTTAAAAACATAGAGGATTCTTCTGAAAAAATCATCTGTTATATGCAAACCACAGGCAAAAATTACTTAAGGACATTAAAAAATATAATTCCGTGGATTAAGCAGCCTTATGTACTGGGATTCTGCTATGAACAGCTTTATGGAGATTTAGGCAAGGATAAACAATTGGAGTTGCTTGATAATATTTATGATTATCTGGAATTAGATAAAAATAATATAGCTTTTGAAAAAATAATAACTGAAACAGTAGGTGTACCAACAAAAACATGGACAGGTAAACGATCTAACCGTAAAGATTATTGGAGTGATGAAGTTCAAAAGCTCTATGAGCTGGTTGGGGTAAAAGAAATTAATGATATTTTAGGATATGAAGACTAAATTGAAAGGATTAGTTTTGGATGATTTGATAAAAAGCTTGCGGGAATTAATTAAAGAAAACTCTGAGCTTAGTCTTAGTAATCTGGTATTAAGCAAACTTGATTATAATTTTAAAAACTTAAAACAAGGCAATCATTTGCTAATAAATACTTTACCAAAATCAGGAACCGGTTATCTTATAGAAATAATGTATAAGCTAACAGGGTTTAAAAAAATTTTTCCTAATAACGAGGCTTTTCCTTTTATTCAAACCAGAGATATATATTTGCCCAAGCTTGTTGACCTGTTTAAGGAGGATTTGATTATACACGGGTGGCATTTTGAGGCTACGCATTATAACCTTGAAATAATTAAAAAATTTAATTTAAAGACTGTTTTTCTTTACAGAAATATTTTTGATATTTTACCGAGCATTAGGGATCATGTGCTGAAAACCTTAGATAAACCTCAAAATGTGTTGCTTAAGGACATGAATTTTGACAAGATGGATGAATCAGAACAGTTTGATTTTCTTATTGAAGATAGAATACACAAGAATATTAAACTGTTTGTTTGGTGGTATAAGGCTAAATACAAGCAAAATACAGATATAATGTTTGTTAACTACAATGACCTGGTAGATTCTACCGCAGAAACAATTAAGAATATTTGCATCTTTTATGGATTAAATATCAGCGATAATGATATTAATCAGGCTATTCAAAATATAAATTCAGTAAAACAATCTGAGCAGAAAATACATTTTAACAAAGGAGTAAAAGGCCGTGGAGAGTTTTTGTTAACTGGCGGACAAAAGCAAAGGATTATTCAAATAGCCAAAAGATATACAAGCATTGATTTTTCTATGATAGGTATAAGCTAATGAAAGAGCTTAAGATACAGCAGGAAGTTTTTCCTTCTTATGAGGATCTTGCCGATAATAAATTTGATATATTAAACAAATTATGCAATTATTATGAAATAGAAGATAAAAATAATGAACCTCCTCCAAGGGTCGAGGTAAAAAATTAATAAATAGTATAAGTAAGACAATTATAAAGGAATAAAAAGTAAAGCTGATCAATTATTAACTGAGAAAAAGAAAATTGTTGAAACTTTTAAATTTTATAAAGGTATAAACTTTTCTGATTTGGGAATAATATTATAATCTGGTAGGAGCGTATTTATTACAATGCTTTTTGCTGATATACCCCAAAATTCCAAAATATGCATTTGCTATGAAGATGAATTAGACTGTTTTTTCTACAAACTTCTTCATACCTTTCGACCGGATGTACAAGTAACAGGAGAGTGCAAGCTTTCTTATAGTGAAAGGTTTTGTTGCTATAATGATAAATGTAATTTCGACTTATTTTATATTTTTGCCAAAGGTGTAGATAATGCGGAATTTTTTGAAAAAAACAGCATAAAATATATTATTAGCAACTTTGAAGAATATATAGAAATAAAGGAAAAATTATTAAATGAGTTTGTATATTTGGTAAAAAGCACAAAAGAACTGACTGAAAATCTTTTGGTATATAAAAAGCAAGGTACTCATATACATATTAACTCTTACACTGATACAGGAACTGATTATCTTTGCAGTTTAATGAGTAAATTAACAGGCTTTGGGCAAACTCGATTTGAAGATCCAAATCAAGATAAAGAGCATCCGACTAATAGGTTTTATTATCCGGAAATAGCCAGTTTATATGAAAAAAATTTAATAATTCCAACAAAACTTTTGCCCGGTATTGAATATAATTTTCAAATAGTTAAAAAGCTCGGTATACCTCAAATTTTCTTAACAAAAAATTTATTTGATACTATGGCGGAGATAAAATATTATATTCTTAATAACAAATTAAACCCTAAACATTCTATTATTAGTCTGCTTGATGTTGAAAGATTATCTGAGGATGAAGTTGTAGCTTTTGTTTTGGAACATAGGTTAAAAGGAATTCTTAGAACGTACAGTGCCTGGTACAGAAGTAAAAAGCTTTATAAGATGGATATCAGCTTTATTAGTATCGAAGATCTGATAACCCTGCCAAATACTATACTAAGTTATATATGTACACACTATAACCTTAAGTATACTCAGGATGAGATTGCCGGTGTTGTTAAATCATCGGAGTCGAAAAAGGAAAAAATAACATCAAATACTATTGAGCTATCTGTCAGTGAAAAAGAAATGATAGTTAACTCTGTAAAAATATTTAAAAATATTGATTTTTCACCGCTTGGTGTACCACAAAATATTATATCTAATACTTAATTAATACTTAATTTTGCATTATATTCCGGTACAAAATTAAATTTTAAAGTATTTTTAAATTAATACAAAACAAAGGATAAGTCCAAATGAAACTAGTTACGCAGCAGATTCCAAAAAATTCAAAAGTTTGTATCTACGGATCTGGAGAAACCGGTGTTATTGTTAAAAATTTTATGAATATATTTAGGAAAGATCTTGAAATTGTTTGCTTTATAGATAGTTTTAATCGCGGAGAAGTCAATAAAACAAAAATTTATAGTATAAACGAGTTTATTTCACTAAATATTGAATATGATTTGATTGTGGTTTGTTCCGCATTTTACAAAGAAATAGAAGAAACTTTGCAAGAGAAGAATATCACTAAGTATAAAACCATTGATTATAACGTTTATTGCAATTTAAAGGATGCGGCTGTACTTTCTCTTTTAAAATCCGAGTATATAAACAGGTCTGCTCCCGCTATTATTGAAGACGGCTTTAAATATAAAAAAGCTAATTTTAAGCAAGGTAAACATTTGCTGTTAAATTCTATACCTAAGTCCGGGACCGGATATTTATTAGAGTTAATGACTACTTTAACAGGCTTTTATAAAACTAATTTAAATGATTCTTTTGTAATGCCTGATTATCCGACAAATAATTTTTATTATCCTGATCTGGTAGACTTATATCAAAAAAATTTGGTCATAGATGCTTGGCACCATTCGGCTTCTGATTATAATATTGAAATAATTAAAAAATTTAATCTGAAAACCGTACTTTTAACACGAAATATATTTGATAGTCTGCCCAGTATGAGAGATTATGCGCTGAAAAATATTAATAAATTTAATTGCCGCATACATAAAGAAATTGATATGAATTCTATGGATGAAGAAGAACAGTTTGATTTTCTTGTAAAATATAGCTATGCCGGCATGTTGCAGTTGTATATCTCCTGGTACAGAGCAAAGCACGAGCATGGACTTGATGTGATGTTTATTACTTATGATAATTTAGTTGATAATACCGCAGATACAATGAGAAAAATTTGTAATTATTACGAATTAGATAAAACAAAAGATGATATACAAGCTGCAATAGACAAAGTAAACATTTATAAGCAAAAAGATCCGAAAATACACTTTAATAAAGGTATTAAGGGACGTGGAGACAAACTGTTAACAGATAATCAACGTAATAATATGATTGAATATGCTTACAAATTTAAAAAAGATATAGATTTTTCAATTTTAGGATTATAAAAATGATTGAAAATATAATAAATATTGCTAAAGACGCTGGCGAAAAAATTTTGAAGGTGTATAACTCCGAGGATTTTGAGATAAAAATTAAAGAGGATAAGTCGTCTTTAACCAGAGCAGATATTGAGTCTAACCGTATAATTACAAATGGATTAAAACAAATATCAGACTTTCCTGTTATTTCTGAAGAAATACCGGTTAAGTACACTGATAGAAAACAATGGGAATATTTTTGGCTGGTTGATCCTTTGGACGGCACAAAAGATTTTATTGCTAAAAATGGTCAATTTACAATTAATATAGCTCTTATTCATAAAAATACACCTGTAACAGGGGTGGTTTATGCACCTGCAATGGATGTAATGTATTGGGCGGAAAAGGATAAAGGTGCTTTTAAAAACAACGAAAAAATTTATAATAATTCAACCGGAAAAAATTTAATCGGGAGTGACAGTAATTTTCATTCCACGGATCAAACAATTGCTTTTTTTAAAAGACATAATATAAAAGAAATTAAAAGATTTGGATCTGCTGTAAAACTGGGTAAGCTTGCAGAGGGTGAGATTGATATTTACCCCAGGCTTAACGGAACTATGGAATGGGATACTGCTGCAGGACATATTATATTAAAAGAAGCCGGATGCAAGCTGATTGATATTGAAACCAGGCAAGAGCTGATTTATAACAAGGAAAACCAGCTCAATAATCATTTTATTGCAAGCAGGAATGATTTAAAGCTTTTTTGATAATAATCTTAAGATTAATGAGTTACTCCAGAATGAATAATGTAGAACAGAAGTATTACACGAGAATATATATGTATTAGATTTTATATTCTAGTATTATTCAGGTACTAGTGCATTATTTAGATGAAAACATTATATTATTATTCAATTGCTTTATTGGTAAGGATTTTATTTTAATACATTTTTTGTTTTTTTATTTTTATCTGTAAGAAAGTCCTGAGTTTGTTGAAGGAGACAACGCTTAATTCACGAAATACTACTATATGACTATCCGTAAGGCTGTTCATAAGTCTGGTGGTCTAAACCCTCTTTTAAGCCCATCAAAGGATGAATTTAAATCCACTAGTCGATGAGTCTGTGATGATAACAGGGTAATATTTTTAATGTAAATGAAAATTAGAATTAGGTGTTCTGGGGAGGCTTTAATGAGAAGAATTGATGCAGAAGCAAATGTAAAAGTATTAATAGTTGATGACAACTATGAGCATGGGCTGGGCATTAGAGAATTATTAAGTATTGAAAGCGACTACCAGGTTGTGGGGACCGTTACTAATGCACAGGCCGCAGTTGCAGCTGTTAAAAAATCAAAACCGGATATCGTATTAATGGATGTCAATATGCCGGAGGTTGATGGTATTACAGCTATTCAAGAAATCAGAAGTATTGATGACAATTGTAAGTTTATTGCTGTCACAGGCTATGACGATTCTGACCTGATCTTTAGATCAATGAAAGTAGGTGCGCGTGGCTATGTGCTTAAAACTATGGCGGCTACCCAGTTAATTATGGCTGTTAAAGAAGTTGCCAACGGTAAGATTTATTTACCGTCAATGCTTACTACCAAGTTCTTTGATTATTTCTATGATGCTTTTAAAGATGAAGCCAAGGGTAAGCAAGAGGAAGAAAATTTATTATCCTATTTAACTCAAAGGGAAGAAGAGGTTCTTGAGTTGCTAACACAGGGTATAACTTACAAGGGCGTTGCTAGTAGATTATTTATTAGCGAAACAACTGTAAAAACACATGTAAATAATATTTTTCAAAAGTTGCAAGTTAACGACAGAACTCAAGCTGTGTTATATGCAATTAATCATGGTTTAGGTAAGAAAAGAATGAAAAAAGCAGTATAGTTTTTACTGCTTTACTTTTATTTTTTTTTTAAATTTTAATTACTAAGGTTGGAATAATGAAAAAATCATTAAGATATAAAAAATGTAATTCTATCAAAGATTTGGTCGATTATATCACACTGGAAATGTACACTAAGCAGACTATTGTTAATTTGTTTAGATGTTTACTGGAGACAATAATTGAAGCAAATGTTGAAGCAGTTGTTTTAATCAAACTACACAAGCCCGATGAATATATGGGCTTGTTAAACAGGTTAAAGTATTCAAGTGTAAATGTGATAGATTATTCTGAGGCAGCTATTTTTGACGAGTTTTTGAAAGCAGACTTGCCAAAAAATGTTTTAACCAATGATGAATTTTTAATAGTTATCGCTGACAGGTTCTCCTCTACTTTATACTGGGATGAAAGCTCAGCTGATGTGTTTGGTTTGTGCCAGGGCTTTACTTCGCTAAATCCATATGAAGCAAACGAAATACAAGACTTTTTACAAAATATAGCTCCGTCTAAAAAACTTGATGCTTTACTTCAAAACATAAAAAGAGACAGACGTGCCAATGTTAAGTTCACAACTATTTTGCGTAAGCTGGTTGCTGGTATTGAAAGTAATCAAAGAGATTTGATCTGTGCTAACTATGAATTGAAAGAATTTAATGAAAAAACACTGCAAGAAGAGAAGAATTCTGCAATAGGTGAGCTTTGCTCGACTATTGCGCACGAAATCCGTAATCCTCTTGGTATGATGGCAACCTATGCAAAAGTTATCTGTAATAATGTTGAGAAAATCGAAAGCGATGTAAAAGATCAGGACGCTCTAAACTCTATAATTAATGCAACAAATGTTCTGTTGGATTCAACAGAAAACTTGGAAAGCTTACTTACTGAGTTAATTGATTATTCCAAGCCAATGGATATACAGGTTGATAACTGTAAAATCAGCGATATTATTGATTCGGTTGTGAATCTTGTAAAGCCCGGGTTTGACGAAAAATTTGTTGAATTAAAAATTAAATACTCAGTTGATGATTCAATATTATTAGAGTTTGATAAATCAAAAATTTCACAGGCTGTATTAAATGTACTTAAGAATGCACTTGAAGTATCAAATGAGAATGATGTTGTATCTATTGATATAGAAAGTGACATAGAAAATGATCAAATTTTAATTAAAGTGTCTGATCAGGGTAATGGTATAGCTCCTGAAGTAAGAAATAGAATATTTACACCATTTTTTACAACTAAAAAACAAGGAACAGGACTGGGTTTAGCAAGATCTCGCAAGATAATTGAAGCTCACGGCGGAACTATGCAGTTACTTTCTTCTTGTATTAAAGGCACTGTGATGGGTATTACCCTAAAGATTTAAATTAAAAATTTTTGGTGATGGTCATCACCTTTCTTATGTCATCACTGTAAGCTTTTGATATAACTTGAGTTTACTTGTAAGCATCAGTACTCAACTGACCACTACCAAATTTTTTTATTCATTACTTACTTGCCGGGAGGGTTGTGCACAATGGAATTCTTTACGACAGAAATGGCGAAAATAAACGAGAAAGCTCTTGATTCTATGGCATTGAGAAACAGGCTTATTGCCTCTAATATTTCCAATGTAAACTCTCCCAGCTATAAACGGGTTGATCTTGAGTTTGAAAATCAATTATCTCAAATAATTAACACTCAAAATTCCAAAAAGCCGGGTGCGAGTTTACAGTTTCAGCCGGACACGCTTTTGCAGCCCAATACATTGAAAAATCCGCGACATATACCTATTAATACGTATAAAACCACTTACGAAGACTTTAAGCCGGATATTAAGACAAATGACGAGGTTTCTTTACACACAAACGGAAATAACGTAAGCATAGAATATGAAATGGCGGAATTGGCAAAAAACGGGACTAAATATTCTATTGTGGCTACATTGCAGGAAAAAACATTCAGAGGGTTACAAGATGTAATAAAAGGTGGGACTAGCGCATAATGAGTTTTGAATCATTTGATATTAGTGCATCAGGCATGTATGCACAAAGGGTAAAGCTCGATACAATTGCAAGTAACATTGCTAATGCTAATTCTACACGCAACCCGGACGGTTCGCCGGGAGTTTACAGAAAAAAACAAGTTGTATTTGAAGCTAAATATAATGATATCCTGAATGAATACGGCATACCGGACATTATAGCCGGCAGGCCAATTAACCCGGTTAACGGTGTTTTAAAAGGGATAGTAAGTTATAATGAACCGCAAATATCAAAAGGTGTATCAGTCGTTAAAATAGTAGAGGATACTGCAACTCCGTTAAGGAAAGTTCATGACCCTTCGCATCCTGATGCGGACGATGAGGGTTATGTCAATTATCCTAATGTGAATCCTGTGACGGAAATGGTAGAGATGCTTAAGGCTAGTCGGGCTTATGAGGCAAGTGTAACATCTATTGATACTACTAAAAATATCATTTCTGCTGCGATGAGGATTTAAATTTATTATTTTATATTTTAAAGTTTAATTATATATAAAAAATAAAAATAGGCGCATAATAGCTTAACAGCTTCTAAAAAATACCTTTGATAAGGAGTATAGGGTATGCTTGAAAATGTAAATATGAATGATAAAGATGTAATGGGCAATTTCATGAAAAGCTTTGACAGCAATCTGAATGAAATTAACAAGGCTGTTGAAGGGCTTGGGCAAATTGATGCCAATATATTGAAAAATGATCTTGAATTGGCAAACGATTTGCAGGCTTTGACCGGTAATAACAACCTAAGTTTTGAAGATATACAAAATAATGTAAATGCCCTGGCTGTTGAGATTTCCGGTACTGAAAAGACTGCTCAAACTTTTTCTTCGATGGTTAATAATTATTTAAATGATGTTACTGATCTTAAAAATGACTATAAAGACAAGGCCAAGACTTTTATAACCGGTGGAAATATTGATGTTCACAGCGTAATGATTGCATCTGAAAAAGCAAGTACTGCCATGCAAATGACAATGCAGCTAAGAAACAAAGTTTTAGAGGCATATAAACAGATACAGTCTACACAGGTTTGATTTTATTAATTATATTACTATTTCTTAACAATTTTGAATATTTTAAAATTACTAACTATAATATATTATACTGCTCATCAATTAAGTTTAAATTTATTCTTTTCAGAGTTTAGTATATATAATTAATTATAATACAGTTGAATAATCTGAAAAGTCTTATAGGGTTAGTATAATGGAAAAATATATTCGGAGATTCAAAGGAGAGTTAGGCTTTGAATAATTACTTTGATTTGCTGAGTAAAGACATAAAAAACTTGTGGAGTGGGTTAGACTTACTGCAAAAACTGGCTATAATAGGTCTTATTATAGCTACTGTAGCTGCTATTGTATATTTTATAGCTAAATCAACAGAGCCTAACTGGGGAGTCTTGTATAGTGACTTGGCAGAAACTGATGCGGTTGCGGTTATAGAAAATTTGAAATCAGCAGGTTATCCTTATAAACTTAGTGATGATCGCCAAACAATTTTGGTTCCGGCAGAACTAAAAGAAGATTTACGTTTAATGATAGCGGAAAATGATATTATACACGATAGTACACCGGGTTTTGAGTTGTTAGACAAGTTGCAAATAGGTGCTACTGATTTTCAGAATAAATTAACAAAGCAAAGAATTTTTCAAGGCGAGTTAACAAGAACCATTGAAAGAATTAACGGAATTAGAAAAGCCAGAATTCAATTGGCAAATCCAGAAAGATCAATTTTTGCGGATAAAGACGAGCTGCCAAGTGCTTCTGTAATGTTAATACTGGAGCCGGGCAAACGTATTAAGCAGGAACAAGTAAAAGCAATAAAAAATATCGTTGCTTACGGGGTGCCCAGGTTGACTCCGGAAAGAGTATTTATATCTGATCAGAATGGTCAGCCCTTAAGTGATGAAGTAAGCAGCCACTCTTCGGACATTAATGATTACAGAATCAGGTACGAAAAACATATTTCTAAAAAAGTGACAAAAGTTCTTGAGCGACTGGTAGGACATAATAATGTTAGCGTTGAAGTGACTGCTTCTATGAATTTTGACAGTGCAAAGGCAACTATTGAGAAATACTTGCCGGCCGGTAATTCTAATGCCGGAGCTGAGGGTGTGCTTATTTCTACCCAATCAGAAAGTGAAGCATTTGATAATAACCAAAGTCAGGGAGAGGTTGCACAGGATAATACTAATGAAAACCGGACAGAAGAACAAAACCAGAATAGAAAGAATTATCAAAAAAATAAAGTAATTAAAAATTTTAATGTTTCAAAAGAAATTAAGCAGGTTGTTTACGCACCCGGTACGCTAGAGCGCTTAACAATCGCGGTTGCGTTAAATAAAATTTTAACCTCTAAAGAAAAAGAAGAAATTAAAAAGCTTGTAACCTCTGCAAGTGGTGCGAATGAAAAAAGAGGAGATCTTGTTACTGTTACAGGTATACAATTTGCTGTTGATAAATCAGCTAAGGACGCTAATGTAGTGCTAAAGCAAATGCAAACAGCTTCTATAATAGAAATGGTTGTTAGAAATGTTGGTCCGTTAATAGTTGTTTTAATCCTGGGATTGACTGCATTGATGGTGCTTAACTCTTTATTCAAGAAGCCTTTAGTTGGAGAGCAAGTTTATGAAGGCGGTGGTGATTACTATCCTCCTGCTGATTATGGCAGGGCTGATATGGAGGCTGCAGGTTCTCCCGGTGATGCTGCTACCCCTGATCCGGAGATGATAGAAATGCCTCAAATACCTGTTATTGAAGCTAAACTGGAACCTGAACTGGAAAGAATGAAGGTGGATTTAAACAATATTATTTCTACAGACCCGAGTGATGCTGCTCGCTTATTATTATCTTATGTTAAGGAATAAAAAATTATGGCAAAAGTAAGCATAAATTATAAAAATATGTCAAATTCTCAAAAGGTAGCTGCTTTACTAATTGTACTGGGACCTGCTACAGCTACTGAGGTGTTGAAAAATATTGAAGAAGAGGATCTTGTTGAACAAATAACACTGGAAATTGCAAGTTTAAACAAGATACCTAAAGAAATTCTGGAAGATATACTGGAAGAATTTCATTCTTTGTTTCAGGCAAATCAGTTTTTGGCTCATGGGGGTATGCATTATGCAAAACAATTGCTTGAACAAGCTTATGGAAGCCAAAAAGCTGAAGAAATTCTGGAAAAATTGATGGTTACACTTCATGCCAATCCTTTTCAATTTTTTAACGAAGCTGATCCGACTCAATTGGCATCTTCCTTTCAAAATGAAAACCCTCAGCTAATTGCTTTAATTTTAGCTTATTTAAAATCTGAAAAAGCAGCGGCAGTATTAAATAATTTACCGTCAAAAATTCAAGCAGAAGTTGCAAAAAGAATTGCTGATATGGATATGACAAATCCTGAAATTTTAAATGAGGTGGAAAAAATTATTGAAAGCAAGTTTGCATCAATTGTTTCTCAAGACTTTTCAAAAGCCGGTGGTGTTGAATCTCTTGCGAATATAATGAACAGAATTGACAGGTCAGCAGAAAGATTAATTATGGATAAGCTGGAAGATGAGGATCCTGATACTGCGGAAAAAGTTAGAGAGTTAATGTTTGTATTTGAAGATGTTATTAATCTTGATGACAGATCAATACAGCGTGTACTGCGTGAAGTTGAAACAAAAGAACTTGCTCTTGCGCTTAAAGGCTCTAATGATGAAGTTAAAGAAAAAATATTCACTAACATGTCGGAAAGAGCTGCCGGCATGTTAAAAGAAGATATGGAATACATGGGACCTGTTAGAGCCAGAGAAGTTCAAGAGTGTCAGACTAAAATTGTATCTATTATACGCGCATTAGAAGCTACAGGCGAAATAGTTCTTTCAAGAGAAGATTCGGAGGATGACTTCATTGAGTAGAATTAAGAGTAATTCTGTTCAATTCGGGGAGGCTTATCAACTAAATACGGTTGAAAAAAAAATTGACCCGAGGGAACAAGCAATTATTGAGCACGCTCGGACTCAAGCTGATGAAATAGTAGCAAAAGCTCAGGTTAAAGCGGATGCTATCATGGCTAAAGCCAATGAACATGCAGAAAATATTGTAGCAAGTGCTGATGAAGTTATAAGGAAAGCTCATGAAGACGGTTATCAAACAGGGTATAATACCGGCTATAATGACGGCTATAAAAAAGTCCATGAAGATTTGGAAAAGCAGGTAAAAGCAATAGATGTAACTGCAAAAGCGGCTAATAGGGTAAGGAAAGAAATTATCCGGTCATCTGAACGGGAAATTTTATATTTAACTGCTGCAATAGCTGAAAAAATTTTAAAAACAAAGATAGATATTGAACCGGAAATTATTTTAAATATTATAAAAGCTGCTATAAGAGAAATTAAGGATAAAGATAATATTAAAGTACTTTTAAATCCTGAAATTTCAAGCTATATCTATGATTTTACCGAAGAAATAAAGCAAGCAGTTAATGGGCTTGATTATGTAAAAATTCTGGAGGATAAAACGGTTTCTAAAAACGGTATTATAATTGAATCAATAGAATCTCGCCTAGATGTAGGGGTAAAGTCTCAAATAGCTCAAATTACAAAACTATTAATAAACGAAGCCACTACAAATCCTGTTTTTGATAAACTTCCTCCTGAAATCAGGCGAAAGATAGATGAGCAAAAAGAGCAGGAAGATAAGCAATGATAGATTTAACCAGGTATAAAAATATAGTTGATACAAACGATTTGTACAGGGAAATCGGCAAAGTAAAGCAAATCATCGGGTTGGTAATTGAATCTGATGGTCCCTCTGCAAGTATTGGTGATCTTTGTTATATTTACAACAATATGAAAGAACTTCCTGTATGGGCTGAGGTTGTTGGTTTTAGAGATAAAAATATACTCTTGATGCCCCTGGGAGATATGGAAGGATTAAAACCCGGAGCTATAGTAATAAATACCGGTGGATCGATGGAGGTTACCGTTGGCTCGGAGCTTTTAGGACGGGTTTTGGACGGACTGGGGCGGCCTATTGATGAGCTTGGCAATATCCGCTCAGGGCAGACATATTCAACAAAAATACAAAAAATTAATCCTTTAGCCAGAAAAAGAATTGATGAGAAACTTGTTATGGGGGTTCGTGCCATTGATTCTTTTGTTACGATAGGAAAAGGCCAGAGGTTAGGAATTTTTGCCGGTAGTGGCGTAGGAAAAAGTACGACTTTGGGAATGATTGCAAGGAACACAAATGCGGATTTAAACGTCATTGCTTTAATAGGAGAAAGAGGTAGGGAAGTTAGGGAATTTATGGAAAATTCCCTCGGTCCGGAAGGCTTAAGTCGCTCTGTAGTTGTTGTAGCTACATCTGACCAGCCTTCGTTAGTTAAAATAAAAGCTGCACATGTTGCCACAAGTATTGCTGAATACTTTAGAGACAGCGGCAGGGACGTATTATTTATGCTGGACTCAATTACTCGTATCGCTATGGCACAAAGGGAAGTAGGACTTGCTATTGGAGAGCCTCCTGCTACTAGAGGTTATACACCCAGTGTATTTGCATTAATGCCTAAACTGCTGGAGCGTACCGGGACAAATGATAAAGGTACAATTACCGGTCTTTATACTGTATTGGTTGAGGGTGATGATTTTAACGAGCCTATTTCCGATACGGTGAGGGGTATTTTAGACGGGCATATTCTTTTATCAAGAGATTTGGCGCATAAAAATCATTATCCGGCAGTTGATGTATTGGGCAGTGTTAGCAGGGTTATGCCAGAGATTACAGGTAATCCGCATCGTGAAGCTGTTGCTAAAATTAGGGAGCTTATGGCGGTTTATCAAAAGAATTATGACCTTATCAATATTGGTGCTTATGTAAAAGGCACTGATCCCAAAATAGATAAAGCAATTCAACTTAATGATGAGATCAGCCAATTTTTAAAACAAGATGTTAACGAAAAAAGTGAATTTAGGCCATCTATACAAAAACTAAAAGAAATTGCTTCTAAATAAAAAATGTATTATAATATACAAAATAGCTTTTACTTTTTTTATTATAATGGGGAGGTGTAAACAAGAGAGAGACTGAAACGACAATTGGTAAAAATTTTGGTGATGGTCATCACCTTTTTTAAGTCATCGCTGTAAGCTTTTGTAAGTATAAGTACTTGATTGACCGCTACCAAAATTTTAAGTTACGTTGATTAATTAGTATTGTTATACTTTGCGATTTTGTATGGTGTTCTTTTTAAAATTTTACAGTATTTATTGTATTTACAACATTTAAAATGTTTGTTAATTGTGCATTTTCGTAAAGTTTTTTTGCAAAAATTAACTTTTTTTGAAAATATATTAATTTTAAAGTTTTTATTAATATACAAAGACAAGAAATTTTGATATCAATGGCACAGGTTACACTTTAATTTAAATAATTACAAAGGAGATTTAGGATTATGATTATTTTGATGGGCATCGAATACTTGGTTAAATCGACAGTGAAAAAGATTAATAGCTTAAAACAAAAAATTAGATTAAAATTTGGACATAGTTAAATTAAAATACAAAAAGCTATACATCAAAATTTTAAAAATAGTAATGTTAAACATTTATTATATCTGCAATGTAAAATGTTTCAAGTTTGGATGAGTTAATTGAACTGAGTTAAGCTATATTTTATTAAAATTGAAAAAGATTATAATAAAATGCTCTATTTTTACATAGAGCATTTTATTATTTGTATTTATTATTTATCTTTATATAAAATATAGAATAATAACATAAAGCTTAGTAAGGCGTATACCAGTAAGGCGTAATAATATCCATCATTTCAGGATCATTTGCAACTTCTTCGGCACTGTTAAACTCTATGCCTTTCTCAGCTTCATATGCTGCAATATCATCAACTATTGCAAGAAGACCTTTATGAGGCATTATCGCCCCTGTATCATTTAATTTAATATGCTCTATAGCATTGTTATAACTAGCATAGTCTTTTATAGTAACTTCATCACCGGTATTGTAGCGCATTACCAGGTCAGGACCGTTAGCAAGGAATGCAACATCATTTTTCGCAATTCCTGAGCCGAGTTCTATCGTATCATAGAGATAGGTATACATTGGAATAATAACATCATCAGTATTATAAAGGATGTCCAGCCCGTCTCCTTTATTAAACTCATAAGTATCTGCGCCGCCACTGTCTTTTATAACATCATTGCCTTTGCCTGCATTTATATAGTCATGGCCAGCATAGCTTGTAATAAGGTCATTACCGTCATTAGCATAGATTGTATTATTTTGCTTGTTGCCATAAATAAGATTATCCTGATCATTACCTACCCCGGTTTTCGCAGTGCCTGTCAAGACGAGCTTTTCTATATTTTCTGAGATAGTGTAGTTAGCTGAAGAATATACAACGTCATAACCTCCATCAGCTCCTTCAGTTATAAGGTCTTCAGAATTATCAACGTTATATACATCATTGCCGCTGCCACCATACATAGAGTCGACACCGGAACCGCCACTTAAGTAGTCATTGCCGCTGCCGCATCTGATTTCGTCATTACCGGCTTTTCCATAGGCTTTATTGTCACCGCCGGAGGTATCTATTATATTATCAGCATTATTGCCTAAAATAGTATTATTTTTAGCATTACCAATTCCATATACCGCGGTTCCTGTTAAGTCAAGATTTTCTAACTGAGCAGATAGCGTATAATCTACAGATGATATTACTTGGTCAATGCCGTTGTATTTCCATTCGACTACAAGGTCGCCTGCATTATCAACAATATATCTGTCATTACCTGCGTGACCGATCATTGTATCGCTGCCGGTACCACCATTTAAGTAGTCATCGTCAGCGCAACCCCAAATAGAGTCATTGCCGCCATAGCCCCACATTGAATCTTTGCCGCCGCAGCCATGGAGAAAGTTAGCGATATCATTACCAAATAGTTGATTATCCAGGTTATTGCCTTTACCTATTACAGCATCACCTTTTAAAACAAGCTTTTCTACATTAGGCGTAAGTGTATAGTTAATGTCTGAATAAACATTGTCGTAACCCTGGTTTTCTTTTTCTGTTACGTAATCTCCGCTATTGTCAACTATGTAGGTATCATTACCGCATCCTCCGAACATTTCATCCGCACCTGCGCCACCGCTCAGATAGTCATTTCCTGAGCAGCCATAAAGTATATCGTTAGATTCTTTACCGTATAATCTATCATCGCCGCCATAGCCAACCATGTAATCTGATGCGCTTGTACCTGTAAGAGTATCATTGCCACAAGTTCCCGGAATAAAGTTTTCAAAAAATAGCATATCTTCAATCTGCTGAGGGCTTAGCGATGAGCCGTTACTAAATTCAAAACTGTTTATTTTATATTCGTTGCCAATAAACCAGTCAGAAAGTGTTATCTGCCCCTTACAATTTTTTATCATTATCAAAAGATCATCCTGATCTCTGACAATTTTTAGATCTTGTTGTTGAATATCAGTACCAAATACCAGTTTGTCGTAGCCTCTGACTTCTTCAATTACATCACATCCATCGTTTGGGTTATATATATATGTATCATTACCTGAGCCACCTTGCAGTAGATCATTACCCAATCCACCGTTAAGAGTTTCATCAGAGTCAGTACCTACGAGTGTGTCATTACCGGGCTTACCATCAAGTACATCATATACTACAGATGTGTAAGCATAATTATTGGTCCACTGATTAACAATGCCACCACTGGAGTTATACTCCGTATATATTTCAGTTATTTTGTTATTATCAGAGTCATAGGTATAATCATATTCATAGGACCAAGTGACATCCCCGCTACTATTGTATTGTGTTTCTGCTTTACTAAGAATATTACCCTCAGTATCATAAGTCCAAAAGCTTTCTTGTGACCAATTAACACTTCCGTTGGCATAATATTCTGTGTAAATTTTGCTCAGCATATTACCGTCAGCATCATAAGTCCAATTGGTTCCTTCTGACCATCTCGCACTTCCGTTGGGATTATAT
>JANQHM010000049.1 GCA_028282645.1 Candidatus Gastranaerophilales bacterium | reverse complement strand
AATAAATTCTTTTAATTCGGCTATTGGCTTATGAGTAAAAATTTTAGCATAGTTATAAAAGGCTTTTTCTATTATTTCCATTTGTTTTTCATCAATGCCATCAAGCCTTTCTTTTAGGGTATCGAGTTCCTTTCCCATAATTATCTTGGAGCTTTCCTGAATTGACGTGATTATATTTATTAGTTTAAGTTCATTTACCCAGTTTATAAATTTTCTTACGTCATGGTTTAGAATTTTTAGCCCTTTTTCTTTTGTTGATTGTCTTTTTTGAGTATTTTCCTCGGCTATTTTTTCCAAATCGTCAATTCTATATATTTTCACCCCGGAAATAGCATCAATTTGAGGATCAACATCTCTTGGCATTGCAATATCAAGAACGCATAACGGAGTGTTTTTATAGCTTTCTTTAAATTTGTCCAGTTGCAACACATAATTGGAAGCGCCAGTTGCGCTTATAATTATATCGATATTCTCAATGAGTTTATACCTGTCTTTAAAGTCTACGCAAGTTATTTCATTATATTCTTGAGCAAGCGTTTCAGCTCTTTTGCGTGTTCTGTTTGCAATGTATATATGTCTAATTTGTTTGCTAATCAGATTTTGAATAGAAATTCTACTCATTTTGCCTACGCCAATAATTAAAGCAGTTTTGTCTGCTATACTTCCCAAGTTTTGCTCAAGGAGTTTAATACCTATAGAACTAATTGATACTGGATTTTTACATATATCGGTTTGAGTTTTAACTTTTTTTGCTGTTGATATACAGTCAATAAAGAGCCTATTTAGTATTTTACCACATGAGTCGTGTTCTAATGAGTTAAAGTAACAGTTTTTAACTTGTCCAATTATTTGATCTTCTCCAAATAGAAGAGACTGAAATCCGCACGTTACTTCAAAAACATGCTGAACACAATTCTTGCCTCTTCTAACCAAGATATAATCAGCGAATTTTTCTTTTTCAATATTAAAAAATTCAGAATAAAAATCTTTTAAGTACTTTTCGCCAGATTTAGCATCATCAACAACCGCGTATATTTCGCTTCTATTGCAGGTGGATAGTATGCTAAATTCATTTAATTTAGCGTCAAAAAGCAATTTTTTATATGCAATCTCAAGGTTATCATTAGTAAAAGCAACCTTTTCTCTTATTTCAATAGGGCTTTTTTTGTAATCAAACCCAAACATTATTAATTTATCTATTGAAAAGTTTTCCACAATTATCGAACCATATTATTATTGTTTGTTTTATCTGTTCTCCGGTGCAACCATATGCTCCTATCATAGTTATTTGGCGGTAATGAATTTCATTAAGTAGTTTTATTGGAATATTTTTCTCTCCAACAAAGCCGCTAAATAATTAAAAAGTATCTCCTTTTGCTGTAGAAGAAAGTGCTTGCTCAAATATATCAGCACCTGATGTTGCATTTATAACTATATCATAATTTGTTTTTGTTGTTTCTAAAGCATTTAGAGCATTTATTTCAGCTCTAAACTTTTTGATTTTTTCAATTTTGTTTTTATCAGGTTCAACTGCTTAACGAAATGAGCATGAAACGTAAGCATTCACCGGAGGGGTAACAGCGGTGACATGAGAATGAATCAACTGGGGAAAAAAATAGTATTGATTTGGTCTATTGCAATTGTATAGCATTGCGGGCAAGTCTTTTTAGTCTCTTTTAACTCACCTGTAATTATTACTTTCCTATTTTTTTCTTCAAGCTCTATAGCCTTAAACTGTCTAATTTTTAAAATTTTATTTATATCCATACTTTATATCATGACACATCACGACAATATACGTTGAACCTTGAAAACTCTAAAAGCTTGCAAAAAAATTTTTTTTAGAATATTATAATAATTGTGGTTGACAAAATTAAATATCGCGGGGTGGAGCAGTCTGGTAGCTCGTTGGGCTCATAACCCAAAGGTCGTCAGTTCAAATCTGGCCCCCGCAACCAAGTAGCAAAAGAGTTTCGAGAAATCGAAGCTTTTTTTGTACTTAAAATACTCAATATTAGTATAGTAAATAATAATATTGAGAAGAACTTAATAACATTAAATGTTTTCAATGAATTATTAGGGCTATTTAAATAAAAGTCAAATTATAACTGTACAAATATTAATATATTATGTTAATATTTTACTTGACAAAAAAAGAAATATAAGTGCTTATACCTTTCTATATGAATCTTTTGCTTATTTCTAAAAGGAGTGTTTTATGAATAGAGACAGAATAAATAGACTCGCTTCTAAAATAAGTGATATTTTAGAAATTGAAACACCTGTAAATCTGTATGATGTTATTAATAAATTAGAAGGTGAAATTCAAGAAGTTGATTTTATTGAAAATGGTCATGAAGCGAAAGTAGAAAATAAAAAGGGGTATTTTTTAATAAAAATAAATAAAAATATCGATAGTAAAAGAAAAAGGTTTTCTATAGCTCATGAGCTAGGACATCTTTTTTACCATATGAAATATTTAATTGATGATCAGGTATGGGGTCAATTTGAAGGTCAAAGTATGTACAGGTATGGAACAGAGGAACCAGAAGTAGAGGCAAATGAGTTTGCAGCTGCATTTTTAATGCCAAAAAACAAGTTTGAAAATTTATTTTATGCAAAAAAGACCTTAAAAGATATTGCTGAACATTTTGAAGTTTCTGAAGCAGCTGCATTAAATAGAGGAAGGCACTTAGGTCTTTATAGCTGGAGATAGTTATAATGCCAGATAATAATCAAAATTTAGATAGTTATAAGAAGACATTACAAAAATTTACTAATGAAGAAGTTGAAAATAAAGACAAAAATGAAAACTCCAAAATTTATGATGGAGTTTATTTGTTTATAGCTTATGATCTTGTTAATTCAACTGCCTTTAAAACTGAGAGCAAAGAGAAGTGGCTAACTATAAATAAAAGATTTTATAATTTAGTTCATAGTGAACTAGCAAATAATATAAAAATCTCAACTTGGCGTTACTTGGGTGATGAAGTAATATTTTATAAAAAAGTTTTTGCTACAAGTGAATTATTCGAGTATACATATAAAGCTTTTGATGTAATGAAAACATCTATTAAAAATCTTGAACGTGAATATGAAGATGTAAAAAATTGTCTATCTATTAAATCTTGTCTTTGGATTGCTGATGTACAATATTGTACTAAAGATGAAAATAATAATTCGGCTGAGAATATAATAAGTTATTTTGAAAATAATACTATAGTTGACTTTTTAGGAATTGATATAGATACTGGATTTAGAATAAAAAATTATTCACATAAAAATATTATGGTTATAAGTGCAGATCTTGCATATATTTTAAATGAATATCATGAAAATTCACTTGATGAATTATTAAAAAATAATATGAGGATAGTATCGTATGAAAAGCTTAATGGGGTTTGGAATGATAGATATTATCCTATTATATGGTACTACAATGACTGGGAAAACATTGATAAATGTTTTTATTATGATGATAAGTTTGATAATAATCTTGTAAAAAATGCTATTAATAAACCTGAGGGAACTGGAATCATAAAAAATATTTTTTATGATTTAAATAAAGTGAATAAAATAAATAATATTATTAAAAGTATTAATTATGCAGATAAAACTTATGAACATGTTTATCAAGGAGATTTTAATAAATTTGCAGAAGTACATTGCGTTGCAGTATGTTTTAACCAAAATGGCTCTATTTTATTTGTTAAACGACCTAGTAGTAAAAGTTTTAAACCTAATACATGGGAATTTGGTTGTAGCCAATTAAAATTTCAAGAAAGTATAGAAGACTGTATAAAAAATGAATATAACAAAAGTTTTGGCATTAATTTAAATATATACAATGACTCACAAAACAATCCAATACCAATAAAGACATATAAAATTCCAAATCGACATGCAGAGCAGGAGGTTAGACCTGGATTTATTTTTATCGCAGAAATTGAAGGAGAAAGTGATCTGTCTTTACAGAAACATGAAAGTTATAAATGGGTTAATCCTAATGACTTAAAGGCTTTTAATGAAAATGAATTTGTTTCGACAAAAGAAGATATAGAAGATACAATAAGTCGAGCTAAAAAAGCATATGAGATATGGAGAAATAATGAATAAAAAAATTTGGAATATTTATAATTTAGTCATAGATTGGATTAAGTTTGCGGATGTTAAAGCAGGGCTACTTTTAGCACTAAATACTGGCATAATTACAATTTTTTCGACTGTATTATTACAAAAAAAATTAATAAACCTTATACCAAATGACATTTGTTTTGCAATATCATTAATAAGCTTTATTATTACTTGGACCATAAGTACAATTTATTTAATATTATGCCTGAATCCTAATTTAAAAACGGCTAATAATAGTAAATCAATATTATACTATGGAGATATTGCTGATAAATATGACTCTCATAATGATTTATATAATGAAATTATAAACAAGACTGAAGATGAATTTATTAAAAATGATTTAACACGTCAGCTAAATATTATTTCCCAAATAGCTAAAACTAAATATGATAATATAAAAAATGCAATAAATTATTATATAACTCTACTTTTTTCCTTTTTATTTTGTCTATTATTTTATATAGTTTAAAAAAATATTTATAGTTAGTCTTTATAAATTCACTAAATCCGATAAGCTTATATTTAAAGATTTAGCAATTTTAAGCAATGCTCAAATATTTAGCAATTACAGGCGGTAAGTCAAAATTTTGGACATTCGCCACATGGGAACTACATTTTCAACTTACGGCAAAATACCAGCATACCGCTTAAAAAACATTATCGGGAACATGAATTTCTCTGAAAATAAAGAAAATAAAAATCCCGCAAGCAATGTTAACATGCAGGAATATCAAGATTTTTTAAAGTTTCAAGAATTTAAACGTATGCAAGATGAGGCTGACAACGATTAATCAAACGTGTACTCGGTTGTAAAAGTGCCATCTGGCAAAGCGTATAAAATTTTACCATTTATAGAATAGACATTAGGCAAACCCTTTTGTCTATTTTTTTCTTGAGCCTTTTTAACAGCTCTGTTGCCTATTCTGGTTATTTTATCGAATAACTTATTTGTTTTTTCTGTCATAATTTTATATCCTTCATAAATTCAGTATAAAGGGCTTCATTTAAAATTTCAATATCGGGCATATCGCTTTTGGCTACTGGAATAAAATTCATTTCTCCATTATAGTAAATAGCCCATTCATCAACTATATCTTTATATTTATGCCAAAAATTATTTTTACTTCTGTAATATCTACGAATAACATCTTCATCTGGCACATGATGCCCGCCTAATCTTACCCTTACATTTATTCTATTTATACATATTAAAGGATCATCAACAAATGAATATATCAATGCCACGTTATAATTTAGCTCTTTAGCTTTATTAATGGTTTTTATATAGTTACTACCTGATAAAGTAGTTTCTATAGCAAAAGAAACATTGTTTTCAAAAAATAGGTTAAGC
>JANQHM010000242.1 GCA_028282645.1 Candidatus Gastranaerophilales bacterium | reverse complement strand
GATCAGGGAAGTCAATTTACCAGTTTCGCATTTACTGAAGAACTTATCAATAATAATATCAAGATTTCAATGGATGGAAAAGGTCGTTGTATTGATAATATTTTTATTGAACGTTTTTGGAAGAGTTTAAAGTATGAAGAAGTTTATCTCAAAGCATATGATTCTGTCAAAGATGCTATTTTTAGTATTGGTAAATACATTTGGGACTACAATAATGAGCGGCCTCACTCTTCGCTGGAGGATAAAACTCCTGCTGAAGCGTATAAAGAAAAATATGTTTTAAAAAATGATTTTGTGTTAATTTAAGCAAGGAAATTTGATGTAACAAATAGAGCAAAGATTATGTCTTAACTTTCTAACTTTTCTGTTCAGTTAATTGGGTCCACTTCAGGTTTGGTACACTTTTTGATTGTAATTTACATGAATAAAAAAGTTAAATAATTACTTTAGATATTTCACAATCTAGTTGTTTTTTTCTTTCTTTCCAATCTGGCATATGAATTGATACAAAATCGTGAAAGTGCTTACTATGATTTGGGTAAAGGAAGTGAGTCAACTCATGTAATATTACATAATCAATACAAGACTTTGGAGCTTTAAATAAATTATAATTAATAGTTATATAATATTTTGAGCGATTACAAGAACCCCACCTGGTCTTCATTTTTCTAATTTTAATTACAGGTTTTACTATTTTATGTTTTTGTATTATTGGATATAAGTGGTTAAGTCGTTCCTCAAAAAATTTCATTGCCTCTTTTTTATAAAATTTTTCATATTGTTGAGCTAGTTTTTGTCTATTATTTGGAGTTTTAGAATATAAATATAATTTCAAATCAAATATCTCAATTTTTTCTTCTGTGCTTGGTTTTACCCAAATGCTGTGTTCTCGTCCTAATATTCTTACGGAGCTGCCATTTGTTATACTTGCTTTATTATCATAGGGTTTTAGATTCTCAAAAATATTTATATTTTTTTCTAACCAGTGTTTTTTTGACGAAATAAATCTTTCTACCTCTTCTTTTTTAACACCATTTGGTACGCTTATTCTTACTTCGCAATTTGGAGCAACTTTAAGCCTCAGATTTTTTATATTTTTTTCCTCTATAAGCACATTTACTTGCTTATTTTTTAGATCAACACTTAACTCATACTTACTCATCTTTAAAGCTTTCTTTTGCTGATTTTATTATTTCTTCTTCAAGTTTATCAAGTTGCTCTACTGAAAGTTTGATGTCATTTTCATCTATAAAGTCAAAGATAAGATCTTCAGCTTCTTGTTTCATATTATTTATAACAACAGTATTAGCTTGCCAGCCTGTTTTTTTTAAGTTAAGTATTATATTTTTAATTTCAATAGATAAATACCCAAATTTAAAGTTTAAATCACTATTTGACTCAATATTAACAATTTCCTCAAGTACAAGTCTTAATTTCCCATAGAAAGCCTTGGCATATTTATCATCCTCGATGCAGCTAGGATATTTATTTCCAGTAAGGCCTTGTCTATAATCCTCAGCCATTCTTTCCATTGTCGCAAAATAAGCTTCATCATTACGATCTTGATTATATTTTAAAAGTGTTTCATCAATCATGTCTTTAAAAGTTTTATAAAATATTGGATCTTCATCTCTTTTCTTGGATATTGCTACTTCTATTCGTGTTTTGATCGCTTCAGCTTTTGCCCGGCTTGATGGCAGTTTTTCCAATTCCGCTTGCATTCCTTCTTTATCTGAGATAAACACCGGATTAAGTACTATTTGATCAGCGCCAGACGTTACAAACATGTTTAATAAATTCTTGATGCCGGCTTCATATTCTGAAAAGTCTATAGCTTCACTATACCTGATTTTTAATGCACCTCTTAATTTTTGGAAAAACACTAAATCTCTTTGATATTCTTGCATTTTATCAATACCAATTAGTTTATAGACATTATAACTGCTTATAGCAAGATCTAGATAGCGAGAGAAGTTAGATAGTTTTTCGTAAAATTCATTTCTTAAGTCCAAATCGCCTAAATAAAGCTGTAATACTTCAGAATCTTGCAAGTCAAGATCTTTAAACATATCTAAAAGCGATTTATGGTCTTGCTCAAGCTTTCTTTTTTCATCTTCACAGCCTGATAAAGCTCCTTTGATGTCTTCAACCTCATATCCTTTTAATCCTGTTTCCGCATCCGAATAAATATCTATCGCTGTATTTAACTTTTTAAATATGCCCCAAAAGTCTACTATTAGACCATAGTCCTTACCCGGGCACACCCTGTTAACTCTTGCTATAGCTTGCAAGAGATTATGTTCTTTCATAGTTTTATCTATATATAAAACGCCGGCAATTGGAGCGTCAAATCCAGTTAATAATTTATCTTTTACAATTAAAATCTCTATTTCTTCGCCACTAATAAAGGAGCTTTTTGCCCAATCCTCATAAGCTTCATGATTTTGTCCAAACATAGGCTCAACTTCTTTTTTAAAGAAGTCAGCTATTTTAGCTTTATCGCTTACATTTAGGCTATCTCCTTCTTCTTTAGTTTCTGGAGAAATAACTACAGCACTTTTTATTCCTATAGTTTTAAATATTTGATGCAATTCAATAGCACTAACCCTTGAGCTTTCTGCAACCATTGCTTTAAAACCTTTAGGTTTTATAAATCTTTCAAAGTGCTCTTTTATTGCAAATGCTATCATTCTTATTCTTGTATCGGTTTGAGCCAGTTTTATAAACCTGCTCCATTTTTGTTTTAGATCTCTTTGTTGAGCGTCGTTCAATGGCAACAAAAGTTGTTCAAGATATTTATCAATAGCATCTTCAGGAGTCTTTTGAGGTATTTTTCTTCCTTCATAAATTAAGGGCCTAATAACCTGGTCTTTTTCGGCTTTATCTATGGTATAAGCGTCAATAAGCGGACCTATTTTTGAATAAGTATTTTTTTTATCCTTTTTTAATAACGGAGTTCCTGTAAAGCCGATTTTAACCGCATTAGGCAAAACATCTGTCATAAAGTTATGAAAGTTTTTTGATTGTGACCTATGACACTCATCAATAAATATAAAGATATTATTGTCATTAACTTCTGTTCTTAATTTAGCTGCTTTTTCAAATTTATGAATAACTGTTGTTATAACGGTTTCACCTTCATCTTTTAGAAGCTCAATCAACCCTTTGCCTGTTTTAGCTCTGGTCGGATTCATTTGAGTGTTAGAAAAATTATCTCTCAACTGTTTATCAAGATTTACCCTATCATTAACAAGGATAAATCTCGGATTTTTGATTTTAGAATTAATTTTTTGCGATTCAGCGATAATTTTTTTAACAAGCATTACCATTGTAAGAGATTTTCCACTGCCCTGAGTATGCCAAATAACACCGCTTCTTGTGTTTTTACCGTCTTCTTTTTTGATACGTTTCATTGCTTTTTCAATGCCAAAAAACTGTTGATACCTAGCAATCTTTTTTATTCCGCTATCATACAAAATAAAATATTTTATCAGATTTAGAAGCCTTTCTTGAAATAGAAGCGAAATAATACTTTTGTCTTGTTGAGTAACGGTTCTGCCGGAAATATACTGATTACATAAACTTTCCAGCCATTCTTTATTTTCTTCTTTCCAGGGCACAAAAAATTCTTTTTTAGTTCCACTCGTCCCGTATTTAAGCTCCTGTGGATTCATTCCGATAACTAATTGTGCAAATTTGAATAATTGGGGTATCTCATCAGGCTTCCAGTTTTTGATATTTTGGTCAATACTTTCTTCTACTCTAACTTGAGATTTTTTGCATTCAATTACAACTAGCGGAAAGCCGTTCACCGTTAAAACAATATCGGGCCTTCTATGCTTTTTGTTTGGTCTCTCTACAGAAAACTCTTCTGTTACCCTAAATATATTATTTTCAAGGCATTCCCAGTCAATAAATTTAATGTCAAAAGAAGAAACACCACCATCATAGAGGTCTTCTTCATAACTCTTACCATAAATTAATAAGTCATAAATTTCTTTAGAGCAGTGCATTAAGCCCATTTGCATAGGTACATCAATATCTCTAATGGCTTTTGCTATATTTCTTGATGCGAATTGAAATTTTTTGCCTTTATAGTCGTAAGTTTGCGATTTTAAAAAGGTAGTTAAATCATCCATTAGAATCACATTAGTTAGGGAGCCTCTTTGTTTTTCAGCATCAGCAGGAGGAAGGTAATTATAACCTAGCTTGGTTAATAGTTCTATTGCAGGCATTTGGCTTTCGGGTCTTTCGTTAAACTGTGTATGGTCTAACATACCAGCACCTCCAGTTTTTGTTGAATTTTGTTGTTTATCTCAAGCTTATTAACTCTTACAACTCCTGTTAATAGCAATTGCATAAGAGATTTTTTGAGTTGTTTATATTCGTCTATTTCTTTTTGTAGCAGGTCGAGTTCTTTGTCAGCAGTTGAAAGGATTTCTGCAATTGCTTCTTGTTCATCAATTTTAGGAACTTTTATACTTAAATTTTTTATAATTCTAGCATTAAAATTAGGCTGACCACCTTGTGTATATGTTTCTATTGTTTCATTCATCTTATATTCAAGATAATAAAATAGAAAGTTGTTTTTAATTTTTTCACTGATTTTTATACATAAAACAGCTTGATTAATAGCAGCCTTAATTTTACTTATAGCTATTACACCTGCTGTTGCACCATATAAAGCCAGTAAAATATCTTCAGGTTCAACTATTTTTGCAGAAGATTTATTATAGGCTTCCTCTGTTATATACTCATTAACATTTCTAACAATTTTTTGGTTTAAATCTCCTGATTTTATCCACGGAATAGTACCGTTAGCGTAATAATCTTTTTTACTTCTGTCAGGAGTTCCCCCAGAAAATGTTTCACAAACTTTTCCAAGTTTTGTTTCCTTCCACTTACCAGCAAGAGCCCTCACCCTAATCTTCCCAGTCAAAAGGTTTTGCATAAGCCATTTTTTTTGTTTTTGTTTTTCTGTGAGCAGGTTTTCTTTTAGTTCGATTACCTGGTCGCAGGTGGAGAGTATTTCGGCTATTTGTTGTTGTTCTTTAGGCTGGGGATTAATTATATTTGTATTAAAAAAGTCATTAATTCCAATATTTAATAATCCGTGGTTTCTGGCGCCTTCTTGGGCAATTGCATTAATTTCAGAGTTAAAAAGATTGGCATTAAAGTAATGTTCAAAAAAATCAGGACATTCGTTATTTTTATTTGGTCTAAAGCATATATATAGAGGAGAGACAATGCCTGTATCATAAAATTTTAATTTTTTAATGGTTCCATAGGCATATCCTGTTGAATAACTCTTATTATAAGCAAAATCTCCTTTTTTAATCAAAAAATAATTAGATTTATTTTCACTGGCTACTGTTCTTTTATAATATTGCTCTTGGTTTATTAGCCCTTTTTGAGCTGATATTGTCAATACATTTTGATTATTTGCAATATTTTTTTCTGTTAGCCGATTAAAATAATTTTTTAACTTTGCTAATTCCCAATCTTTTGGAATAATAAATCCAAACTCTTTTTTATACCCTTCAGGCACTTGCCCTGAGTTTATCTGCTCTATTCGTTTTTTTATTTCGTTATTAATCATTTTTTACATTATTCCTTTTTTCTCCTTCATTTATATATGTATTCCAATTTTTAGAAATAAAATCTCTTATTCCTTTAGCTGGGGAGTATAAAGGATATATTTTTCTAAATTCACTTTCAACTTTATTAAAGTCTTTACTTGAAAAAATATTTGTATAAAGTGCTAAATAAAGCATTCCAATAGAAGGAGAGCGTGATTGACCTTGATTACAATGAACTAAAACCTTTTTTGAATCTGATAAACTTTGATGAATAAATTTAATTGCTTCGTCTATTATTTCTTTTGGAATAAAATTTGAATTATCTACATCTATTAAATTTAAAATTAATCTATTATCTCTTTTTGCTATTAAGTATTCAGGATGGGTTTTTAAGGCTGCTCTCCCTGTATAGCCTAAAGCCTGCCTATGGTACGGCTCTTTACAAGCATGTACAACAGCCCAATCACTCTGATTCTTCACATATTCTTCATAATCATCTTGATTTCCAACATATAAATTATTATAAATTTCCTTCACTACTTCTCTCCTTTTGGATATTTTTTAGCCTCAATAAGCTCTGCCTCTATAGCCTGTAACTCTCTTAAATCATACTGGTCAGCTTCGATTGCTTCTTGTTTTTTGCGTTGCTCATCAAATTTTTTATACTTTTTCTCTGCAATTTTATCAGCTTCTTTTTTAGATACCGATCCATTTCCTTGTAGAATATCATATTCATTAAATTCAATAAACTTGTCTACATTATTTTTCCAGTCATCAACTCTTATTTGCTTTTTTCTCAAAGTTTGATTTTCAGCATAATCCAAAAACATTACGACAAATCTATCAAGCTCTTTAATTTCATTTTCGTTTAAATAATTTTTAGCTGTATAAATATCTCTTTTTAAAACTTTTTCGCCTTGAAAGCTTTTTAATCCCATATTTGGTAAATTATCATCACTTCTATTTTTAATTATTTCTGCTGCTGTCATATTTGTAACAGCATAAAGCAGTTTATTTTGTACTAAAGCAAAAAACAACTGTGTTTTTTCATCATTTTTGTCATAGTCAACACTAAGGGAGAATAAATCTCTGACCTTTTGATAAAAGCGTTTTTCAGATGCCCTTATCTCACGAATTTTTTCTAAAAGTTCATCAAAATAATCCCATCCCCCGGGATTTTTTAATCTTTCAGAGTTAAGCACAAAGCCTTTAATAATATATTCTTTTAGAGTTTGAGTCGCCCATTTACGAAACATTATAGCAATAGCTGAATTTGTTCTATAGCCTACAGCCAAGATTATATCGAGGCTAAAAAACTCAACAGGTTTATCAGAATTAGGAATGTGCATTTTTTGCACATTGCTTTTTTCATCAATTTCTTTATCAGTAAAAATATTTTTAATATGCTTTGATACTCCTGAACGATCAATGCCATAAAGAGCCGCAATCTGACTTCTGTCAAGCCAAATTGTTTCATTTTCTAAATCCAGCTGAATGTCTAGCTTTCCATGAGGTGTTTGATAAATTATTAATTCTTTTTTATCTTCTAACATTTACACCTCCAAACCTATATCTTTTAAATATTGAGAAAGTTGAGCTTCTGCATCTACTAATTCATTTTTAATATTATTAATATTAGTCTTTACCTGCTCTATATCAATCAGCTCTTCTTCTTCAAAAGTATCAACATAGCGAGGAATGTTTAAGTTATAATCATTCTCTGCTATTTCTTCTTTAGTTGCCTTATGCGAAAATTTTTCATCACTTTCTCGTTTGTTGTATTTTTCCAATATATTTTCAATACTTGCAGAAGTTAGCTTGTTTTGAGTTTTATCTTTTTCGTAATTATTTTCTCCTGAAGCATCAATAAAAAGAACATCTTGGTTAGCTCTATTTTTTTTAAAGACAAGTAAGCAAGCAGGAATTGTCGTACCGAAGAATAAATTTTCAGGTAATCCGATAACAGCATCAAGAAGATTTTCATCAATTACCTTTTTCCTGATTTTTCCTTCAGAAGCCCCTCTAAATAATACTCCATGGGGCACCACAGCGACCATTCTTCCATATTCTTTTAAACTGTGTATCATATGCAATAAGAAAGCCCAATCACCTTTACTTGACGGAGGGACTCCCCAATCAAAACGATGAAATCTGTCATTACTTGAAGCCATTTTAAACTCTTTTTTCTTTTTATCAGAAGCTTCTCCTCCAGGGTTAAAACCTTGAGCCCACTTATCCTGAGAAAATGGCATATTAGCAACAATTGCGTCAAATTGCATTAAATTTCCGTCAGAGTCAAGGTGTAGAGGGTTAGATAATGAATCACCCCAGGCGATTTTTGCGTCGTGTATATCATGAAGGAACATATTCATTCTCCCCATAGACCAAGCAGAACCGTTCATCTCTTGACCATATATAGCAACCTTATCAATTCCAGCCTGTTTAGCCGCTCTAATAAGCAACGAGCCTGATCCTGAAGTTGGATCATAAATTGAATCATTCACCTTAGGGCTTACGATTTTAGCCATAAGTTCTGATACCATCATAGGAGTAAAAAAGTTTCCTGCTTTTTTGCCAGCCTGGCTTGCAAACTCACCAATCATATATTCAAATGCATCACCAAGCACATCTGAAGGAACTTGATTTTCTTGTGTTTCAATTTGGGAAGGACTTAAGTCTAAAGATTTAAAATCTTCAAGTAGGTTTCTAAGAGTTGTAGCTTTTTGTTTTGGGTTTCCTAACATAGATTCGCTATTAAAATCAACGCTTCTAAATACACCACCAAGTTGAGAACTATTATCATCTTCAATGCCTCTTAAAGCCGCATTTATTAGCACACCAATATCAGAAGCATACCTGTTATCATAAAGATAGTCAAAGGTGTGGTCCTCTTTCAAAACAAACTCAAGACGAGATTTAGCTCTTTCAAATCTGATTTCATCAGAATACTTTTCTTTTAGCTCTTCAATTTTTTCTTTATAAGTATCACTTAAATATTTAACAAAAAGCATTGATAAAACGTAATCTTTGTAGTTTGCAGCGTCTATAATCCCTCTAAATGTATTTGCTCCTCGCCATAAGGCAGCTTTTATGTCTTCTTTTGTCGTTCCCATTTTTATATCTCCAGTTTAATTTCCAATATTTTTTTTAGCATTGCTTTTTTATATAAACTTTCTTCTTTAGTTAGTTCAAATAAAAGCTGTTCTTTTTTTAAAAATAACTCGCTGATTTTAGATATTTGCTCCTGTCTTTTTAAAGAAAAAATAGGAATTTCCAACTCGCCAATGCTACTTGTTCTTACAGAACGTAATTGAGTACTGATTTCTTTTTTTGCCATTTGCTGTTCTATATTTCCATTCATGATATAAAATTGTAAAAAATCTGGAATTATTTCAGATGTATTTAACCTAATAACCGCACATTGAGAAGGTATCAAAATGTTTTTATTTTCTTTTTTTATTAGACAAGAATATATAGGACAAAATAGCCTTATAATTATGTCATTTTCTTGAGTTAAATATTTATCTGGCAATTTTTCAATGCTTTGAAATTCATCTACCTCTTTTAAGTTAATATTTCCAAATCTGTCTATCGATCTCAAGCTGATTACTTTATACTCAATCGGCTTAAGTAATGATATTTGAGTTGAAACATCTTGAGGTATAAGCTCCAGTTGTTTTGCTCCCTTTCTTGAAAGCACCAAGCCTGTGTGTATATCAGCTATATCTCTTATTTTTTTATATTCTACATTCTTCATATTAAACTCCCTTATGGGAAGAAGTCAATCTTGGCTCAACCTCATCATATGAGGTTACTGTTGATTAATTCGCTTTAAAACTCAACAGTAATTTTAAGTTATGCATTCATAATAACAGAAAAAAGTCTTTTTGTCATTTTTTTATTAATAAAACTTGTCATGCATTTAAAATAACAAATTTTAAGCTATTTTTTAAAATTCACCATCTACATTATAAAAATAATAATATGTTTCAGTATTAAATTTCTAAAAAATATATTACTAAAAAATATTGCCCTCAAACTTAAGTATAATTGACAAAAAAAATAAAATATAACAAAAAGTAACAAAACATCTAAATATACTTAAGATATATAAACAAAAGTCCGATTAACTTAATATACAGTTCATCAGTAAAATTAAAAATTGTAGAGCTTGTATACAGGGGTAGTTAAACGGAACGAGATACAATGGTTGCAGTAGACACATCAGCTTTTTATTATATTAAAAAATATCTGCTTGGCAATGACCCGATTATAAGAAAAAAACTCAAGCAAGCGGAAGAAACTGATAATGTTACCAATATCAATGGTAATTCAAACGTTAGTAAAGCTAATAAAGTTGATGCCGAAATATCTCTTTCTGATATTATTAAAGCACTAGATGTTGCTAACCCTTCTAACAGGCTCGCCATATTGAAGCTTTTTAACCATGAAGACATGGTAAGGCTCCTTGATTTAATGGAAAAAAAGGATTTATTATTAGGTCTCAAATTTTTTAGCAGAAAATCCTTATTAAAATTTGTAATGCACCTGCCTAAAGAGCAGATAGTAAAAATGTTAAAATACTTCTATTCTAACGAAGAAATCTTAAAATTTATGTCAATAAAAGCAGTAAGCGACTTTTTAGGCAGCTCAAAAATAAAACCAACAGCTTTATTCAAAGCATTTGAAGAACTTCCGGTTGATATACTTGCAAAAATCTTAGAAGGTGCCACCTGGAAAAAAGTCGGAAATAAATCTAAAAACAATGTATTAAAAGAACTGTATCAATTGCCTCAAGAACTGGTAGTAGAAGGCATGCGTTCTTTACCGCATCAAGAAAGATTTGATATTGTAAAAAAATTAATTGATAAAGACGAAGAATTAATGATGGAATTCCAGAAAAAAGATCTGATGAGACCTATATTCAACTGGCAAAAGCCAAGAATAATCGAATCAATGCAGGTATTGGATGATAAACTTATAATTGATATGGTCTCCAAACTGCCAAATAACCACCTTGCCAAGGTATTAACCCTGCTTGATCCTGAAAAATTCGTTCAAGCATTGATTAACTTTCATTCTAATCTCCTATTCTCTCTAGCCGCATAAGCAATGAATAATATTTTTTACCTATCTCTAACCCTTTACCCCTTTTATAAAGGGGATTTTTTTTGCTTATTTTTCATAAGTAGGTGGTAAAAAATTTTCACCTTTTATTCCTTTAAAGCGAAAAATATTATAAAAAATAAAGCTGCACTGGAGCAGCTTTATTTTTTTGTATAAATTACGCGCGCATCACAAAACCCGTACTTTTAGCCTTAAAGAGAGTTAAAAAAAATATTCAATTGTATGTTACGTAAAAATCAAAAATAATTCACTACAACGATAA
>JANQHM010000241.1 GCA_028282645.1 Candidatus Gastranaerophilales bacterium | reverse complement strand
AAATCAACATACAATTAAATATTTTTTTTAACTCTCTTTAAGGCTAAAAGTACGGGTTTTGTGATGCGCGCGTAATTTATACAAAAAAATAAAGCTGCTTGTGGGGCAGCTTTATTTTTTATTTTTTATTTTAAAAGAATGAGCAATTTAATAAATGATGATACCTTTCTTAAAGGATACAGCTATCCCTTTTGAGTTAGTGTTACGCCGTAATATCCCGGATTGTCATGCTTCGTATCTAAAATAGTAAAACCGATTTCTTTTGCCCATTGATTCATTAATTTTGATTCTCGCACGGTCATACGCAAAGGATTTTTGTTAAAGTCTGTAAATACTGCTGAAACGAGCTCCATATCTTTATGGCCGCTTTGATTGCTGAATATAAAATATCCGCCTTTCGGCAAAGCCTGATATATCAACCTCATAGATAATTTAATAAGCTCATCATCAACAATCCAGTCATAAAATCCGGAAGCAATAACAATATCAGGAGCTTGCTCAAAATTAAAATCTTCTTGCAGAAAAGCATCACCTTTTTTAAAGCTAATATTGTTTAAATTTAATTCATTAGCCTTGGCTTGCGCTTCTTTTAAGCATCGCTCATCAATATCTCGACATAATGCCTTAACATTAGAATCTTCGTATTTACACAGGGTTTCTAAAATATATTTAGCCGGACCTGAAGCAACATCTAATATAAAAACATTATCTTTATCGCATTCTGTTTGAGTTATAGCATATTGCAAGAATTTTTTAATGTTTTCTTTTCTGTTTCTAATGCCTTCCCAACCGGCATGGGATATAAAAATTTTATCTATAAACTTTCCAATTAAAAATTTTCCGGAAGGCTCGTTTTTATAGATATAATCGATCATTTTTCCTGATGTTAAGCCTTCTTTATTACACAGATTCAAACCATCACTAAGAGAATTTAAAAGAGGCATTACAGTTTTAAGCGTCATAATTTGCAAAGTACTCATATATTAAGTCTCCTTTCATTAATTGAATTTTTCTGATTCGAGAATTTCTATTTCTTTTAATTGACCTTTTAACCTGTTATATATAGTTATTTGACCAAGTACAGAAATTAAAATCATACTGATATCAATATAAGTTAACTCAATGCCTAGTAAATCCATTGCGGTTACTCCTGAACAGAGAGTAAAATATTGAATTAAGCTAAATATCATAATTAAACAAAGCCTTGCAATTTTATCTATAGGGCCTTGATGCTGCCATTTAACTCCGACAGCTTTGCCAAGCATCCCTGTATAACTGGTTAAAAGGGCTGTGCTGAGTGCAATAATTCCAATAGTAGAATTACAAAGCGGTGAAACAGCAATACCTATAAATACAAATATGTCTGAATATCTGTCCGGTAGAGCGTTAACGATTTCGCCTTTTAATCGCAAGTTACCCCTTTGAATAGCTATAACCCCATCCAGAGTGTTTAATGTCATCCTTAATATTGTTAATAATATTGATATAATTAGCAATATGGGATAACTTGATGCAAATATATAGCAAAACATTGTAATAGCTGCTACAAATACTGCTAAATAACTTATTATATCCGGATCTACACTTATCATTTTTTTTGCTATAGGTAGCAGTACTTTTCTATAAGGTATTTTTAGGTAGTACATGTCCATAATTTTTCCTTTCTTAAAATATTATTTTTTTATACTTTTAAAAATACTTAAATATATTTTTGATTTTTATAGTGTTGTGACTTCAAATTTTTAAAACTTTGTCTTAAGCTATCCATGAATATTTCCTTATCATAATTCCAATAAATAGCATTTCCTATGTATATATCGCAAATAAACGGTACTAAAATGGCTTCATCTTTTGGTAGAGCTTTACCTAAGCCAAACATATAAAAAGGTATAATAGGCACTTTCGGATTATTTTTAGCAATATAAGCAATACCATTTTTTAGTTCACCCATTTCTTCCGGGGTTCCTCTTGTACCTTCGGGGTAAAGTATTAATATTTTTTGATTATTTAAGTAATTATTTATTTTTTTAAAGAATTCTTTAAGAGTTTCCTTGCTATTAGTTCTTTTTACAGGTATTATTTCGATAATATTTAGAGAAAACCATTTAATAAAATTGTTTTTTAAAAAATAATCAGCTACAGCTATAGGGTGAATGGAATTTAACCAGCAAAGAGGAAATAAACTCATTAATACCATAGTATCTAAATGACTATTATGATTTGCAATTAAAATTGCAGGGCCTTTTGAGGGTATTTGATTTTTATTTCTTACATTTATTCCTAAAATTATATAAACTAAAGGTTTTACAATAAAAGCAAAGAAAAAATATTTAAGAAGTTTTATCATACTTATTCCCTTTGTTTAAGCATAAAGATACATTGTAAAGTGAAAAAATAAAGGAGCTGTGTATATTAAACTGTCAATTCTATCCAAGATACCGCCATGTCCGGGTATAAGAGTACTGCTGTCCTTAACTCCCATGTCTCTTTTAAGGGCAGAAAGCACAATATCGCCTATAAAACCGCTGACGGATATAATTAAACCCGCGCAAAAAGCTTGTGAATTATTTAAAGGTGTAAGATAAGGTGCAATTAATATTGACAAGACAATAGCTGAAAAAATACCGCCGAAAAACCCTTCATAAGTTTTTTTTGGGCTGATCTTCGGGATAATTTTTCTTTTACCAAAGGTTTTTCCAAATACATATTGAGCAACATCATTTATTGAATTTATTATTAAAAGAAATAACAATAGTCCAACACCACCGGCTATAGGATTAAGTGACTTGGGAACAATTAAAAAAGCAGCAAGATAACCAATACTATAAGTTGTTGCCATTAAGCCCCAGTGAATAGTTCCGACTGACTTTATAAATCCTTTATTTTCTCCGACAAAGATCATTCTCATTGGGATTGCAAGGAACATATATAAAGGCACGAATAGATAAAACATCTCTAACCAATTAACTGATAAAAAATAGAGCTGTGCAGGAATTGCTAAGTAAGCCCATAACAAAACCCTTCTATCAGCTCTCCTTGTCGGTATCAAAGAAATATATTCTTTTAAAGCCAAAAAACTTATAAATCCTACAAAAATAAATCCAATTAATTTATTTCCGATCACTGCAAGGGATATCAAAAAAGTGATTAGCCACCAAGATTTTATTCTTAGTTTTAGTTCAGCGCAATTTTGACGCGGTGAGATTTTATTTTTTAATATAACTATGAAATGGACAATAAATAAAAATAAAAAAACTGTTAATACGGAGATTTGTACGTTGTTTATTTCATTTAAAAGCATCATAAATCCCCTCTGTTTAAGAGTTGCTATAACGATTATTCCGGTATAAAATTAAATTTCAGATTTCTCTTTGGAATAAGCTTATAAAAAGTAAAATTTTTAACTCTCCTGCTTCACAATTCAGAGAATAGCTTATTTTATTAGCTTTTACTTGTTTAAAGAATCTGAAAAGTATTTTAGGGTTAGTATATTTTTACTACACTAACTCAAAAGATAATTTTATGTAATTATTAATAGTTTATACGTATATTGTTAATGCGTCAAGTATATTGTAAACAAATATTAATTATGATTTTTTTAAAATCGAAATCTCAAATTATCTTATTAATATTCTATCTATACTTTTTTTGATAATTTCTAATACGCATTATTCCTTATTTAGTTATTATCCGCCTAAAGAAAATGACCCCTGTTCAATACAGAGATCATTTTATATAAATTACGCGCGCATCACAAAACCCGTACTTTTAGCCTTAAAGAGAGTTAAAAAAAATATTCAATTGTATGTTACGTAAAAATCAAAAATAATTTATACAACGATAA
>JANQHM010000225.1 GCA_028282645.1 Candidatus Gastranaerophilales bacterium | reverse complement strand
TATTTTCTTTTTTAATTCTTTTAAAGATAAAAATATATTATAAAAATAAGTATCAATACGTGCAAAAACGAAAAAAGAAAGCTTTTTTCCGTTGGTTGGACTTTGCGGGGCAATCATTGGGCATAAGAGTGCTATGATATTCCATAAAATATAAAATATTATTTTAACGTATTGAATAATGTTCATTTTTTAGCCTTTGGATTTTCTTCTTAATAAAATTAAAAACCGGATATATTTATATTTTATATCTTTAATATATATTATAACATGTTTTTAAAATTTCCGCAGGCTCTTTGAATGTAAAAATGCTAATTTTGTAACATTGCTTAATGAAAAATGCTAATTTTAATCTAAAAAACTCTCTCAATTCTTATTCTGTGATTACTTGTATCTCACAAAAATAATACGATTTTTTAACCATCATGATACCTTACTGTAGAGGTGTTTTTATATGAAAAAGATGAAAAACGTTATTTCGCAACACCTAATAATGTATAAAAAATTATTTTATTATCAAAAATTACTAAGTTGTTTAATGTTTTTTGCCTTTAAGTTCTTTAAAATTATTTTTATCGCTTATTTATACTTCTCATCATACTTAGCAGAAGCATTTTTTTTTAATATAATTTGGTGAAAAATTTATTATGAATAAAAAAATTCTATATTTATTAATAATAATAGCGTTTTATTTCTATTTAACTTTTCTCTTTCAGATAAATATAAATAGCCTGATAAAGCTGCAAAATCATTCACCAAATAATGTGAATACTATTCACTTTTAAAATAAGGGAGATATGATTATGAAACAACTAGTAAAAAGGCCAAGAAATACAATTCAGGACATACAAGAAGAATTAAACCGTTTAATGGAGGAAACTTTTGGCGAATTTGGCATTGGCCAGCTAGAGCAAAGAACAGGAACTCAATTAGGTTCTTGGAGGCCTGCTATAGAATTATTTGAGAAAGACGGCAATTTATTATTAAGAGCAGAACTGCCGGGACTCGATAAAGATGATATAAACATAGAAATATCAAATAACTCTTTGATCCTAAGCGGTGAAGTAAAGGAGAAAGAAGAAGAAAAAGGCCAAAACTATTATAAAAGCGAACTCAGATACGGTAAATTTTTAAGGAATATTAATCTTCCTTTGGATATAAATAAAGATAAAATCAAAGCCAGTTTTAAAAATGGTATTTTAACAGTAGATATGCCAAAAACCGAAGAAGAAAAACAGAAAAAGCTAAAAATCAAAATAGAATCGTAGATAATACTTGCTAAATTTCATATAAAAAAAGAGGATATCCGCAAAATAGACGGATATTCTCTGTATTTTTATTTTTTATTTTTTTAATTTAAAATCTTAATCAAGCAAGTTAAGTAAAAGAATAAAAGTTGGTGATGGTGATCACCTTTCCCATCCCAAATCTAAAGGAAGAAAGAAAATTTTTAAATTTAAAGAAAAATTTAAAGAATACTTTGAACTGGTAAAATTTGAGCATACTATATTTGCATTGCCCTTTGCATTGTCCGGCATGTTGTTACCAGCTGACGGCATACCCGATTATTTGACGATTATATGGGTAGTTCTTGCAATGGTAGGAGGGCGCACTGCGGCTATGTGTTTAAACAGGGTTATAGATGCAGATATTGATAAATTAAATCCACGCACTGCCCAAAGGGCAATTCCCGCAGGAAGAATAAAAAAATTTTCAGCAATGGTGTTGGCTTTGTTGTCTTTTGGGCTGATGATTTTTGCAACCTGTCAACTGCCTCTTATCTGTAAGCAGTTGTTACCTTTGGCTATATTCATTTTGATTATTTATTCCTACACCAAAAGGTTTACTCAGCTATCGCACCTAGTGTTGGGTGCAGCACTGGGTGCTGCAGCTTCGGGTGGCTGGCTGGCAGTCAGCGGTCAAATAACATTACCTGTTGTATTTTGGGGTCTGGCAATTATGTTTTGGGTGGCGGGCTTTGATATTATTTACGCACTTCAGGATATTGACTTTGACAAAGATCATAGGCTATTTAGTATCCCTGCCTTGTTAGGCATAAAAAAAAGCTTATTAATATCGCGGACTTTTCATTTGTTTACTTTTTTGTTTTTAGCGGCAATAGGGTTTATTATAAAAGTAAATATATTTTATTGGACTGGAGTATTTTTTGTGGCTTTTATGCTGATATATGAGCAATCATTGATAAAACATCATAATGATTTGTCTAAGGTTAATCAAGCGTTTTTTATGGTTAACGGGATTGTCAGTACAAGCATGTTTTTATTTATATTTTTGGATAAAATATATACTTTAATATAAATGAAGTATTATTTTTTTGTACTAACAATAATAGAATCTTAATTATTGGAAGCTGTATAAAAGATGATAGATATTCTAAAAGAATCGTATACATATAGAGCTGTAAGAAAAATAATTAACCAATCTCTGGAAGTCATTGGAATTTATGGAGAAATGGTTATTAACTTTTTCTATGCCCTTAAATATATTATCAGGTGTAATCTTAATTTAAGGATTACTCTTGAGCAATTATCCAGGTTTGGTATTGATTCTTTGCCGCTTTCTTTATCAATGGTCACTGTGTCAGGAATGATAATAGCTTTGCAGCTTGCACTTGAAATGATGAAGCAAGGAGCAGGTAACTACGTTGGTGCATTAGTTGCGGTTTCTATTGTCAGAGAGCTGGGGCCGATTATGGGTAGCTTTGCCGTTATTGCGATGGCAGGTTCTTCTATGGCTGCGGAAGTCGGAACAATGAAAGTAACCGAACAAGTAGATGCAATGAAGGTATTAAAGGTTGATCCTATATGTTATATGGTTGCCCCCAGAGTAATTGCAGGTTTTATAATCATGCCGTTTGTTATTGTACTGGCAAATGTTACAGGTATCGTAGGCGGGATGATTGTAAGTAATTTAGTTGCGGAACTTAGCCCTCTTAGTTATATAGATTCGGTTTGGAGAGGGTTAAGCGTTAGAGATGTTTACATAAGTTTATTTAAAGGAAGTATTTTTGGTATTATAATATCATTGATATGTACTACTTTGGGTTATCGTGTTAAAAGAAAAGGCGGTGCCAGAGAAGTAGGAAAAGCAACAACTAAAGCTGTTGTATGGTCTTTTATTACTGTTGTGATAGTTGATTATGTAATGTCTTATTTGTTATGGGATTAAATATTATTTTTTTTATAAAAACTGAATTAGTTAGGTACAGAACAAAATGGAAGCAATTAAGTTAAAAAATATATATAAATCTTTTGACGATAAAAAAGTCTTAAATGATGTCAGCTTTACTGTTGATTATGGTGAGACTATTGCAATAGTCGGTTTTAGCGGATCAGGAAAAAGTACTGTATTAAAAATAATTAGCGGCTTGATAAAGCAAGAATCCGGAACGGTTGATATTAAAGATAAAGAAATAGGAATGGTTTTTCAGTATTCAGCTCTTTTTGACTCCTTAAGCATTTTAGAAAACGTTGCTTTCCCTCTTAGAGAAAGAAAAGAATTTAAAAAAGAATATAAAGATGAAAAAAAGGTAAAAGAAATAGTAAAAGAAAAATTAAAAATGGTTGGTTTGTCAGGTATAGAAGATAATTTCCCTAATGAATTATCGGGCGGTATGCAAAAAAGAGTAAGTTTTGCCAGAGCTATAGTGACAAATCCTAAAATAATTCTATATGATGAACCTACTGCCGGTTTGGATCCAATATCATCTACAGTAGTTGAAGATGATATTGTACAGCTAAAAAATGAGCTGCAAGCTGCTTCCATAGTTGTTACTCATCAAATGTCAACTATACAAAGAACAGCAGACAGGGTAATAATGCTTTATGATGGCGGTATTGTCTGGCAGGGCACACCGCAAGAAATGCTTGAAACCGATGATCCTTATGCCAGGCAGTTTGTAAATGCAACAAGAGAAGGCCCTATGCTGACAGCAGCAGGGTGATAATCATCACTTTTTTAATGTAACTGCTTGGTATACTTTAAGTTTATTTAAAAACATCAGAACTAGATATACCATTACTAATTAAATCTCATACTAATATATTTTTATAATTTTTTTGTTTTAATTTATAATCATATTATGGAGTAGTAAAAAATAAGGGATATTATGAAAATATCAGCGGCTGCAAAAGTTGGTTTACTTACAATAACTTCGTTAGTAATATTAATATATGGTTTAACCTGGTTAAAAGGCAGATCAATTTCTACTGCCGAAAGAATTGAAGTAAAATTTCATGATGTAGACGGAATGAGGCCCGGCTCAGCTGTTCAAATTATGGGTATTAGGGTTGGTCAGGTTGAAGAAATAATACCGGTGATAAAAGACAATCAAAGCTTTGTAAGAGTTAAATTTGTTTTTACCGAATCTGATATGGACATTCCTACTGCATCTGCAATATCAATTCAGCAATCAGGGCTTATCGGAGAAAAATTTTTAGAAATAACACCTCCTAAAGTTCAAACAAAATTTTTACCTGTTAATAAAGAAAACAATGATATAGATTTAGGTGCTAAAATGTTAGTAAGGCTACTTGCTGACGGTAAATATATACGTGTGGGCGTAGTGAAAAGCCTTGAAAAAATAGATACGGCTAAATTAAGCTTGAATCTTCGTCAAAGAATAACAACGGATTATGCTTATAAAATAGATTATCTTATAGACTTACCGGGTGTAAGTGTCCCTGCAAGTTCTTTTTATGACGTGGTAAGAGAAAATAATGAACAGTATCTAAAAGTTACACCACCTAATGGTATAAATATAGAAATGCCTGAGCCAAACAGCAGATTTACCGTAAAAGAACCGATGAGGTTAAAGAAATTTCTTGATTTACAATTAGAATCAGCTATCTCTTTAAAAGAAACCAATGATAAAATTAATGAACTTTTATCAGAGGAAACTATTGAATCTTTAAAAATAACACTTGATAATACCAAGAATTTAACCGCTGAGGCTACAAAGGCACTTGAGCAAGTAACTGCTCTGGTTAGTGCATCAAGGGATGACTTTAGAAAGTTGATAGTTTTATCTTCTTCTCTGTCTAAAAAAGTTGCCAGCTTAACCGATAATGTTAATAACCTGGTAGGAGACCCCGAGTTAAAAGATAATTTGATTGAAATGACCAAATCTGTTCAACAGTCCTCTAAAGTTATTACAGCATTATTAAATGATGCTCAATTAAAAGATACATTGCTTTATGTTAATAACACTACAAAAGATTTGAGTGATATTATGGCATCTTTAAATGAAATTTCTAAAGATGAGGAGTTTAAAACTAACTTAAGTTCAACTTTGACTAACCTTAATAATACTCTTGGTAAAATTGACAATGTATTGGGCGATGTAGAGCAGATAACTGGCGAAGAAGAAGAAAATTTAAAAGGCATTATAGAAGATTCTACGGATATTTCCAAAAACCTTAAGAAGTTTTCTGATAAATTAAATAAAAGGTTTCTGTTGCTTAGACTGATGTTTTAGATGGTACTAAAGGAAGAATGAAAGATTATATTAATAAAATTCATTACAATGAAGCAGATTTGACTCAGGGTGGTAAATTATTATTTTTTTTGGTTTCAAAAATTTATAGCTTGATAATTATTATCAGAAATTTTTTATATAAGTTAAATATAATTAAAAAGAGTAAACTGCCCGCCTATGTAATTTCTGTAGGAAATATTACTACAGGAGGAACCGGAAAGACACCTGTAACTATTTCTCTGGCTAACTATATATCCAAAGCTTACGGTAAAAAAGTTGCAGTGGTTAGTCGAGGTTATGGAGGAAAATTATCTAATGATAATATTAATTTAATATCTAATGGTGAAAAAATTCTTTCTACTCCGGATCAAGCAGGAGATGAACCTTATTTAATAGCGCATAAAACAAAAGGTGTTATTGTTTTAACCGGTAAAAACAGGGTTAAAAATGCACAGTTTGCTATTAATGAATATAATGCGGAAGTAATTATTTTGGATGACGGATTTCAACATTTAAAAGTTGAAAGAGACTTGGATTTATTACTGATAGACCTAAAGAAAAAATTTGGTAATAATAAAATTTTACCTATGGGACCGTTAAGAGAGTCTGTACGAAGTATACGCAGAGCAGATAAAATTATACTGGTAAATAAAGATGACCAAGATTTTTCTAAGGATGATTATAAATATTCATCTTATATAAATAAATCTTTTAATAAAAAAGTTTATCTTTGCAATTTTAAATATGCTGATATTTATAATGTTCAAACAAAAGAAGTTATGGATAACTCGATAATAAACTTATATACATTTTCCGGTATAGCTCAGCCTGAATACTTTTTTAACTATTTGAAAGTTAGAGGTTTTAACTTATTAAAGGAAATTGTATTTACTGACCATTATAACTATAAAAAAGAAGAAGTTAGGATCATGCTTGAAGAAGCCCGAAAATTAGGGGCTGGTGCTATTGTTACAACAGAAAAAGATATGGTTAAAATTCTTCCTCACTTAAAAAGAATGCGTACACAAGTAGGTCTTTATGCATTAAAATTAGATTTAGATTTAGATATGGATGCTTTATTAGAAGATTTTATGAATAAATAGCAAATTTTAATTTTACACGGCGGCATTAAAGAAGTGAAAGATAAAATACTGGTAGTAAGATATAGGTTTATAGGGGATACTGTTTTAACTGTACCATTTTTAAGAAATTTAAGACGAGCATATCCTGATGCTCAAATTGATATGCTTGTTGGCCCGGTATCGGGAGATGTTTTATTAAACTGTCCTTATATTGATAATTTTATGATTTTTGATACTACTAAAAAACATAAATATGAAAATACCGGAGAGAAAAAGCAAAATTTTTTTAGTTATGTAAATCTATTGCGTAAGCAAAAGTATAGTAAGGCTTATGTTTTAAAGAGATCTTTTTCCAGTGCTTCTTTAGTTTATTTAGCAGGTATAAAAGAACGTATTGGTTTTAATACAGAAGGCAGGGGCTTTTTTCTGACAAAAAAAGTAACCTATGATCAGGATAAACATGAAGTAGAATGTTTTTTAGATATATTAAAAGCTGATAATATAGAAATTCAAGATGATTATCTGGAAAATTGGACTGATATAATTTCAGTTGAAAAAGTAAAAAATATTTTCAAAGAAAAAAATATAAAAGAAGATAAAATAAAAGTTTTAGTACATGCCACGAGTGGTAATAAATCAAAAGAGTGGGGCAATAAAAATTTTGCAAAAGTTATTGAGTATTTGGTAAATCAAAAAAATGCTTATATATTTCATGTTGGCACAAAGGCTGATAACACAGTGTATGATCAAATATTAAAAGAAATAAATATAAATACCAAAGAAAATATTATAAATTTATGCGCAGATATGTCTATTCAAGATAGTTTGGCATTAATTAATGAAATGGATTTTGTATTGGGAGTAGATTCAGGTACTTTACATCTTGCTGCATCTTTAAATAAGCCGGTAATTGGTATTTATGGTCCAATGAATCCCATAAAGTGGAAAGCTTGGGGAAATGGGCATGTGGCGTTATACTCTGATAGGGAATGTATTCCTTGTGGATTAAGTAAAAAATGTAGAATAAATGAAGCTTGTTTAAGTGATATAAAACCTAAGCTTGTAATCGAAGAATGTAGTAAAATGATAGAGAACCAGTAGGAGTTTTATTCATTACTTACATCATTCAAACTATGACAAACAGTAAATTATTATTTATAATACAGATTCCAATAATTTAATTTTGAACCTGTAGTAAATATATAAAAATTTAAATTGTTTGTTCATCAAATGTTGAATATTGTAAATATTAAGATAAAAAAGTTTGTTTTTTAAACAAAAAGGTTTTAAGAACTTGTATTATAATAATACTGACAGTTAATTACTTAATAAGGGAGTATTATGCGAATATTAATATCCAATGACGACGGCATTCATGCTACGGGAATAAGGACTCTTATCTCTAAACTGGTAAGAGAACATGAAGTTTATGTAATTGCACCAGATAGAGAAAGAAGCGCTGCTGGGCATGCATTGACGCTTCATAAGCCGTTAAGGGTAAGTGAAGTAGAAATGGAGTATGCTTTTTTAGCAAAAGCTTGGGAAACAACAGGAACTCCGGGTGACTGTATAAAAATTGGGGTAAGCGTAATTTTAGATAAAAAACCGGATATTATTATTTCTGGAATTAATCATGGCCCTAATCTCGGGGCAGATGTTCTATACTCCGGCACTGTAAGCGCTGCTATGGAAGGTGCTGTATTGGGCTATCCAAGTATAGCTGTTTCTCTATCTAACGGTTGTATAGAACCCGAGGATTTTGAATATGCAGCAGAATTCATAGCCAAATTTATGAATAGAATCAAATCAATTAAGTTTCCCAAAAAAACAATATTAAATATTAATGTACCGGCTGTACCGGGTAGTGATATTGCCGGAATTCAAATAACACGTTTAGGAACAAGAATGTATACTGATACATATGAAAAACGTATTGACCCCAGAGGAAAAGTTTATTATTGGCTAGCGGGTGAAATTATTCAAACAGATGAAGAAGAAGGTACTGATATTACAGCTATAAGAAATAATAAGATTTCAATAACTCCTGTAACTTTTGAAATCACTCATAAGAGCATAATGCCGGAGCTGGAAGAAGCATTTTGTGACGGATGTTGTGATTGCTTATAACTTATTTAATTTAATCAAAGTTTACTAAGTGAGTAGAAAAGAGTATTAACTATTTATGATTATTGTATGATATTATTTGCGTCTCTCAAAAAGTCATTTTTAGTGTAGGTTTGACAAAAAAATAAGCAAAAATCGCTGAAACCAAGTATTTAAAAATGTTAAACCAAATTTTTATTTGATTTAACCAAAAAGTATGTTTTGGCAGGTATACAAATCTAATTCTATGATTTTTATCTTCCAAATTTCTGCTATGCGGTACTAGATAAATATAAAGTTAGGTAAATCCAGAATCAAGCCATATAAACAATAAAAAAATGGGCCCGGCAGGATTTGAACCTGCGACCAAGGGATTATGAGTCCCTTTTTGATAATTTCATTAGATTTAACTAAGTTTAATTAAGCTTAATTTAATCTAATGAAAACCTTATACTTATTGCTTTTATAAATGAATTATTAAAAAATATTTTTCACTGGATTTATTTAAACTTCACTCAATTTAATTCATTTTTGGGCACAGGTTGGGCACAGTTAAAAATTTTGTTAAAATAGATATAGCTTGAAAAAGCTTTTTGGAGAACGAGCCGAATTTTGAGTTTTTATACCAATTTGCAAACAAAAAAGTATTAATGTATAATGACTTCTATAGTTAATTAGCTATAGGAGAAGTTATGAGGCCTAAAAAGCAGTTTCCA
>JANQHM010000238.1 GCA_028282645.1 Candidatus Gastranaerophilales bacterium | reverse complement strand
TTATCGTTGTATAAATTATTTTTGATTTTTACGTAACATACAATTGAATATTTTTTTTAACTCTCTTTAAGGCTAAAAGTACGGGTTTTGTGATGCGCGTGTAATTTATACAAAAAATAAGGCTGCTCCGCTTTACAGATCATACCGGGGCAGCCTTATTTTTTATAATATTTTTAGCTTTAGGCGAGTAATAACCAAGTAAGGTCTTATCAGACGACAAGGACAGCTTACTCATTTTCTTGATAAGCCAAATGTTCCTTTTGATAATAACGCCTCTGAAAGAGCTCTAAGAAACCGTGTAATAAAAAGAAAAGTCTCAGGTGGATTTAGATAGTTTTAAAGGGGCTATTTGCCATGATGTTATTGATTCTGTGATTGAAATAGCAAAAAACAGGAAAAACATATATTCCAGACATTATTCGCAATTTTTAATGGAAGTCAACTTTTGTTAAACTCCTGACCTGTTACAGGAAAGCTGTAATTTTTTAAATACAGCTTTCTTTTTTTATATTTATTAAGAGTTTAATTAAGCCATTTTAAGCTTTTTACAGATCTCGGATCAGTTAAATTACCCTGCAGCGTCACACCAAAGATATTATTTTGTAATTGTTCTTTGTTTGAAAGATCAGGAACGTTTGAAATATCAGGATAAGTTATCCTGCCGGTATTTTCGCTCATTGTATTTAATATATTAAAGCCAAAGCTGCCTAAAAGGTTTTCCGGTGAATACTTTATAATAGGAGCAACAATTTTTTGCATCTTTGGGGATAATCTGCCCATAATAACTAAATCCGCATTGTTCCTAAGTAAATAAATTTTTCCGGTAGAATACAAGCTTAGATGCTTGCCGCTGGAGTTTATTTTATTTACTACCAAAACACCGTTGCCAAGATTAATATCGCCTCTTAAATAATCAAAGCTTTCAGTACCGGTAGATCCCTGCGTTCCAAATATATTTATCCCGCGAGTGAAACTGCCCAGTAAAAATTTTAAGGAGCCAAGCTTTACAAGCTTTCCGTTTAGTATTTCAAAAGAAGCATTTCCCACCGCATTGTAAATTTGCTGTTGCTCTGTTACTCCTTCAGTGGACAAGTCAATTTTGGCATTAAGTTTTCCTAGAACTTCATTCGGCAAATTAGCTGTTGCGGTTAATACCTGGTTAACATCGATATCTTTTAATATTGCATTAACGGAAATATAAGATGTTTTAACATTCATATTTGCTTTTGCATCAACAGTCCCCGATGCGGTCTTGGACTGTAAGTTTTCAACATTAACTTTATTAAGCTCTTTAATATTAAAATCAAAAGTCACGTCATTGTTCTGAAGATTATTAGCAATTAAACTTTTACAATAAAATTTACCCGCTTTAATCAAAACAGGCAGGTCAGCCGGTTGTGACGCCACACCCCTTTGTTTGGCAGATGGCATTTGCTTTTGAGCAGCTGCTGTTTGCTTATTTATTTTATCAATATTAATATAATTGGATTTAATATTAATATCATTAATTATAAAAGGCTCAACAAGCTTTTTGTCCATATTGGCGGCCATACTTAATACAGAATCAGCAATATTCAAGCTTGCCAAGTTTGCGGCTATTATTTTATCTTTAAAATCAATATTTAAGTTATTGGCATTTACTTCAAATAAAGGAATACTTGCTTCTTTTACTATAATATTTCCTTTGATATCCGGGTTATCTGCTTTTTTGTTTAATATAAGGTCAAGCTTTACAGTAGCAGTACCTACGGGCTGGCGTAATCTTAATTTGACAAAGTCTGAAGATATTTTTACGTTATCAAAAGTCTGTATTAATTTGTGTGTATCGTTTACTTTGCCTTTTAGCACGATAACCTTTTTAAGTCTGGATTCTTTTATTATGTTGTTAAATACGGTATTTGGATTGATATAGTTAAAAGATAAGTCCTTAATATTCATATTTGTAGGTGCTACATCGGCATGCAGGTTAATTATCTTGTCTGGCTTAAAAGGATCTGCAATTAAAGAAACATAATTATTATTATCAAACTTTAATTGTGCAGTTAAATCCATTTTGTCCGGTTTACCTTTTATTAATGCAATAATAGGCACAGTACCTTTTGTTTTAATCAAAGGCTTTTGATCATCTATAACAAAATAATAAGCATCAGAAGCTTTAATATTGCCTTTTGCCTTTAAATCAAGATTTTGGGTTTCAAGACCTCTGATTTTACCATTAACACTTAATCTGGAAGATAACAGCCTGGTATCTAAATTAGATAAAGTTATTAGTTCGTCAGCTATGTTTATGTTACCGGTTTTAATATATAGCTTTGAAGGCAACATTTTATTATCAAGAGCAATATTAACAATATCTGCTTTTATTAGAGGGGTAATTTCCTTTGTTAAATCACCTTTTACAAGTACTTTTGTTTTTAAATAGCCGCTAATAGATCTTATATCTTTAAAATCATTTTTATTAACTTCTAAAACAGGGCTGTTAAGTACAATTGAATATAATGTATTAAGTTTTAATTGAGGTATATCAATAACTAAATCAGCTATTCCTTTAGAAGCTAAATAACCGCTTATTAAAAATTTGATATCTCCAAGATATCCGTAGCTATTTTTAAATTGCACTTTGTCTTTATTTAAGTCTGCATTAATATTTAAATTTTTAACAGGCCTTGATAAGCCTTTATAAGAAATATTAGCATTATTTAATTTTAAATAACCGCTTAAATCACTTTTAACAGGGGTACCAACAGCATTAAAATCAGCTTTAAAGGTACCTGATAAATAAGTAGAATTAATTTCTTTCTTGTTAACGCCTGTTATATTAGCAATTGCCAGCGCGTATTTTTTTATTTTTTTAAGGTCTATATTATCTGTTTTAACATTAATATCGTAGTTTTGTTTATCAAAAGAAATTATATCGCCGATAATCTTTAAAGACGTCAGTTTATCAATAAATATTTCTGAATCAACAGATAAACCGTCTCCCTTAAACTTTATGTCGGCTTTACTGTCTGATATTCTTTGATTATCAATTTTTAAGGATAATTTATCAATATTTAAATCTCCAAAAATATTTGGAATATTTTTTATATTTTTAATTTTTAAATCAGCTAAAATATCAGCTTTTATACCAGTTTTAAGTATTTCATCAAGTTGTTTTGAAAAATCATGTTGAGCTTCTGCGCTTTCAGATTTTTTATCTTTGATATTACAATTATCACATTTAAAATCTAAATCGCTGGCGAGCTTTATATCAAAATTTATATTAGGCTTGTTGTTTATAAAAAGATTTCCTGCAGTACTTAAGCTAACGTATTTTTCAGGATTTAATTCTTTTAAGTTTATTGTTTTACCTGCAATTGATAATGTTTTAGGTGTTTTTAAAGATTTGTCGGTATAAATGACTTTATAGTCCTGTATAGTTGCCTTGAGGTTTGATAATGCAGGCTTAAAATCCATTTCTGCTTGTTTTTGGAGTATTTTTGAGCTTTGTTCACCTTTAGTTGCCTGTAATACATTTTCTATTTTAAATTTACCGTTTTTTTCTTTTGTAAAAAAAATCTGTGGCTTAATAAGCTTGATTTCCCTAATATCTATATTTTTAAATAATAAAGACAGTAAATTAACCTTTACAAAGGCTTCATTAACTGATAAAAAATCATGATTATCAATATGCTTTATGTTTATATTGTTAGAGCCGGCTCCAATTGATAAATCAGGATAGGTTTTCAGGTATAAATCTCCCAAGTCAGCTTCCAGCATCGCTTGTTTCTTAATATTTTCCCTGATATCGTTTTTATAATTATTTAAATTTACTACCTTACTAAGACCAAACAGAAAAAATAAATATGCAAATATTAAAAATCCTGCTATAACAGAAGTTATCAAGATAAATATTTTTTTCATGCGTTGTCTCCCTCTTTAAATACTAATTACTATATTGGCACTCAGTTAAATTTCAGATTTCTCTTTACAAGAGAATAGTTTATTTTATTAATTTTTTATTGATTAAAGAATCTGAAAAGTATTTTTGAGTTAATATATCACACCCTACTTAAAATTATAAAAAAAATCAGGTGAAATTACTATAAAGAATTTATTTCAATTCATTTTTAATAATGTTAAAATTAACACAACAATAATTATTCTGGTTTAATTAAGTAATATAGTTTAATTGGAAAACTTGGAAAAAGTAATAAAATGCAAAGAAAACACTTAATGCTGGCAGAAAGAATAACTGATAATAACGGTAAAATATCAGCAACAAACATATTTAATCAATTTAATGCAGAAATATTGCCGGCAAATTTTAATTTTGATTTAGCTTTTATATGCGGCCCCGGTTGGCCCAAAGGGAATTATGATATTTGCTTTAAAATCAAGTTGCCCTCCGGCAAGATAATAGAGCTTGGCATTATCAGCATAAATATTCCTGACGATAAGTTTGTTTATAATGCATTGGCAAATAATTTAAATTTTAAAATTAATGAAAATACTGAATATATAACCTTTATAGTCGAAAGAAACGATAAAATTATTTATTTTAGAGATTATTACGTTATAACAACAAATTAAATGGAGAGTTATCTTATGAATTTACTAAAAAAAATTTTTTTAAGCTGTATAATGTCAAGCTGTCTGCTATTATGCTCATCTGCAACCTTTGCAGAAGAATACGGCATAATAGACGTTAATAAGGTTGATAGTATGTACAAAAAATCTATTCAGACAAAAGCGGACTTGAGTATAAAAGAAGCAGAACTGCAAAAATTTCAGGCAGAACAATTGAAAAAGATCAATTTAAAAACAGATGAAGCAGAAAAAAAAGAATTAATAGAAAAATTTAAAAAGGATTATAAATATAAAAAAGAAAAAATTTTAAAAGAACATAATCGAAAAATGAAAGCTATAAGAGATGAGCTGGCTAAAACATTAAGATCCGTAATGAAAAATAAGGGCATAAAGGTATTATTCAGAAATAATGCCGTAGTCTTAGGCGCGCAAGACATTACTGACGAAGTAGTTGAAGAATTAAATTCAAAAACATCAAGTTCATTTAGGTAATTAATTTTTAAAAAGAAATATTTGCTTCTTCTTTGGGTGATGGTCATCACCTTTTTTATGCCATCGCTGTAAGCTTTTGATATAACTTAAGTTTACTTGTAAGCATCAGTACTCAACTGAGCATTACCCTTCTTTGATATGGCTACTTGGCTGTTGTTTTTTTTAATAAAAATTTTAAAATTAAAGTAAGTAAGATAGTAGTCATATATCGGTTTCTAATGATTTCTAACAAGCTTATTAATAATTTTTATTTTATATTTTTAGTTGCATTATTATTAAACTGTTACAGTATAGCCGTTGTTTTAGGTAATGATATGGCTGATGCTTCCAAATATATAAGTAATTTCTATAAGGTTGATTCTGTCTATTATAGGGGTGGACAACCAAGCCTGCTCGGCTACAGGTATTTAAAAAAAACTGTAAAAATAAAAACAATAATAGACCTAAGAAGCCACAGCAAGAAAAAAGCCTCTAAAAATAAAGCAAAGCTGGAAAAAATGGGTTTTAACTATATAAATATAGCTCTAAACCCTTTTACTTCACCCGGAAAGGAACAAATAGACAAGTTTTTAAAAATTATAAATACACCTAAATGCCAGCCTGTATACGTGCATTGTTTTTTTGGCAATGACAGAACCGGCTTAATGACAGCTATATACAGAATAGTAAAATATAATTGGACATTTGCGCAGGCTTATGAAGAAATGAAAAATAACGGATATAAGTTTTATTTGCTTCCTTGGCAAAAATATTATTTAAAAGCTTACTATTATAAAGATCACTTAGCGTACAAATCCGGCAAGGGCAAATAATTCTTTTAATTTGCCGTAATATCCGTTGTCTAATAATTCAAAAAACCTTTGATAAGAGTTAGGAGCAATGAGTTTTACCTGAGTGTTATTAATAAACATACCCTCAATAAATCTTGCAAATAGCTCAGCCGGCTTGCTATAATAATTTTTAGCCTTATTTTGATAGCGAATTAACCTTTTATATTCTCTTTGTAAAGATTTTAATTTAATATAAGCCCTTAAATACTCAGGTATATGGAAAAAGTCTTCATCAATATTATTAATATTAAATACTTCCACTTTATTGCATAGTTTATTCATTACTTTTACACTGTCATATTTAAAAAAATACACTGCAATAGATTTATTCTTTTCAAAGTAGGTTTTTGCTTCTTTAAAGTCTTCTGAGCGCTTAAATAAAGGAAAATCCTGCTTGATTATTTCATGTAGTTCTTTTATTTTATTTTTTATTTCCTGTTTTTTTAAATTTATATTATCAAAATTAGAATTAACATCTACAAAATTTGTTACATCAGTCAATTCCGAGATATAAGGCTCAATTTTGTCTTTTTTAAATAAAACTTCAAGGCTCCCACCCTCATAGAATTTTTCTTTTTCCATATCAAAATGTATCTTATGGGCGTATTCGTGAATCAGAATAGGTATTCTTTTTTGCGGTGCAACATTTTTAGAAACATCTATTCTGTTATTAAAATATATACCAAGGTTTCCACGGGCTTTAGTATTAGTTTTTACTGTTATCCCCTGACTTTTTAAAAATTTTATAAGTTCTTTTTCTTCTAAATTATGCATCACCTGAAGATTCAATTGTATTTTCGTCTATCCATTTTAAAAATTCCGGCAAACCGTCTGTAATATCAAGCATAATTATAGCCGGCAGCTCGTAAGAATGATTTTGCCTTATTTCTTTTTTTACTTCTTCAAAAATACTTTTTTTGGTTTTTGCCCAAACCATAAACTCAGAATCTTCCTGAACAGTGTCTTTCCACTTATACACAGAGGTCACACCCTGTATAATATTGACACATGCCGCAAGATTTTTATCCACAAGAGCGTGTGCTATTTTTTTAGCTTCATCTTGACTTGATATTAACGTAATAACATAACAAAATTCCATATTGAGTTTCCTTATATATTTTTTTATACAAAAAAATTATAACAAAAATAATTTTTGTTTGAATTAATGATTGTATTTTAAAATTTTAGAATATTTTAAGTGCTTGTTCCACACCAAATAAACTATTCAATTTTTTATCTGGTTGCGATAGAATAAATTTATTATAGTGTTAAAATTAATTATATTGAGGAGCAGTATTTACTAATTCAAAAATACTTTTCGGATTATTCAATAGAGTAAAAGCTAATAAAATAAATTATATTTCAAAAAATAATAATCTGAATTTGAATTAGAGTAACATAAATACTATAAAGATTTGGGGATAAGCTAATATGACAAAGCCTAAAAATAAATATTTTATTATACTGATTGCGATGGCGCTGTTGTTTATGGGTGCAGGGGATGATAGTTCTTTTGCAAAAGAAAAAAAGAAGAAAAAAAAGCAAACAACAGAATTATTTAAAATATCACCCAAAAAGCTTGAATCACCAAAGAATAAAACCTATAATGACTCTGTAACAATAAAAGAAGTTGAATTTAAGGGTAATAATCTGGTTAAATCAGATATTATACTGGAAAATATTTATAGTAAACCGGGCGCAAAATTTAACAGAAACACAATACAAGAAGATCTAAGAGCCATATACGGTATGGGATATTTTACCGAAAAGCTAAGAGCAATACCGCAAAATACAGAGAACGGAATTAAGTTAAGAATAGAAGTTGAAGAAAACGCGCCGGTTACAGGTTTTGTTGTAAAGGGAAACTCAAAAGTTTCAAACGAAGAGCTGGCAAAGATATTCGATCCGCAAGCAGGCTTACCTCAAAATATAGCAGAATTAAACAGGGCAGTAGAAGAGATAGAAACCTACTATGCTAAAAAAGGCTATATATTAGCCAGGGTAAAAAGTATAACGGACGATCCGGACGGAACTATCAATATAGATATTAATGAAGGTCTTATTGATAAAATAGCGGTTTCCGGCAACACCAAAACAAAAGATTATGTTATTAAAAGAAATATTTATACAAAGCCGGGAGAAGTTTATAATGAACTTTTGTTAAAGCAAGATTTATCAAGAATTTTTTCAACACAAGCATTTAAAGATGTTAGGCGAGTCTTGACTGTTTCACCTGATGATCCTGATAAATATTTATTAACCGTAGAAGTTGACGAAAAAAGAACCGGATCAATTTCGTTAGGCGGTGGTATTGATACAGGTACGGGGCTTTTTGGAACTGTGGGTTATGCTAATAACAACTTTACCGGTCGTGGACAACAGGTGTCCATAAATATTTTAGCAGGTAGCGGAGCAGTATTAAGAGACTATGACGTAATCAGACGTGCACCTTTGCAGGTGGAAGCATCCTTTGTTGAACCAAGATTAAGACAATCATTAACTTCAATGAAAATAGCCGCTTATGGCCGTGACTTTGCAAGTTATCAGGTGCCGTTAGGTATTGAACGAAGAATCGGCGGTGACTTAGAATTTGCAAGACCTGTTAAAAGGGTGAAACATCTTGCCGGAAGTGTTTCTATGGGTGTAGAAAGCGTAAAAGTCAGAGAAGGTGATCAAGGCAAAATAGAAAATATTTTTGCGGAAAAAGGCTTGGATATAGGCAAAAGGGCGGAACAGCTCCAAGGCGGAACGTTTCTTTCTTTAGGGCCTTCTCTTATTTATGATAACCGCAATAGCATAGCAGATCCCACAGACGGTTGGTATGCATATACCTCCTTTAAAGAATCATTTGCTATATCAGGAGACTCAAACACCTTTGGTAAAGCGTCTGCCAGCATAAGAAAATATTTTCCGGTTGGTGAGCGTTCAACTTTTACCCTGGGAGTTAAAGCGGCTACAAAAGTATTAGGTGACATGCCCGAATTTGCAACCTTTCGATTGGGTGGTGCAAATACTATCAGAGGATTTAGAGAAGGTGACGTAGGTAACGGGCGAGCTTATTTAATGGGCTCAGCTGAGTATAGAACGCCAATACCATTTATAGATAAACTTACACGAATTAATTTTGTTAGAAATATGAAAATTGCAGCATTTATCGATGCAGGTACATTATTTAGAGAAACATTTTCCAATCAACTATACAATAGGCCCGGTTATGGTATAACAACCGGTATGGGGCTTAGATTGGCGATTCCGGGACTTGGGCCTATTAGGGTTGACTATGGTTATCCGCTTACTTATGTTGGAGCCGGGAATAAGAGGTCAGGTAAGTTTACATTTGGATTCGGTGATAAATTCTAACTTTTTATTCAATGACCAGAAAATAAATTTACAATAGTTTAAATTTATTTATGTTATGCTTTTAGTAATGTATATTTCAAAATAATACTTGGAAGATTTAAGGAGGAGTGAATATGAAAAAATTACTGGTTTTATTAATGATGGCTGGCTTTTTGGGCTTAAATATTCTGACTGCACAGGCTGGTGAATTAGGTGTAGTAAATTTATACAAAATTATGGAAGAGTATAAAAAAGCACAGGAAATTACAGCTGCAATAAACTCAAAAAAAGCTGAGTTACAACAATTTCAAGATCAAAGCAATAAAAAAATTAAAGCTGTTAAAAATCAAATAGAAAAGAAAAGTTTGTTTGAAAAATTAAATAAACAATATAATCAAAAAGCAATGACTCTTAATCAAGAAATTGAGGCAAAGTTAATTAATTTGAAAAATATTCAGCATAAAGAAGTTTTAAAAACAGTTGCAAAAGTAGCAAGAAAAAGGGATCTTGACCTTGTTTTAGAAAAGGCAACAGTTCCTTATGCTAAGTATGATATTACTGAAGAAGTTCTAAAGATATTAAATAATTCTTACAAAAAAAAGTAAGTAGACTAAGTATACTTAAAGAATTAGTATATTAATATAATAAAAAAATATCTGTTCTATTATTAAGCCAGGTATTTTTTTATTTGAGATTTTATACCGTTAATTCTTAAACCTATATCTTTTGAAAAATAGGCTTCATTGTGTTTTACGGATTTAATATCAGCAATGGATAATAAATCTAATAAATCAAGGTTAACAGACGTTTTAAAAGTATTTGCCAGTCTTTTGTAATCAAGCTCAAGCTTGCCAATTGCCATAAATCCAAATATTTGATGATGCCTTATTAATAAATACACTGTGTTTATAAAGCTTTCATCAAAATTTAACCTGTACAATACCGAGCTTGCCTTATCTGCTCCTTTTGACGGGTGTTCAGGATCAACTTCTTTTTCTCGTTTGGCTATATCGTGCAATAATCCGGTATATAAAATTATTAATTTATTATAATCGCTTAATAATTTATATTCTTGAGATTTTTTTATTTTATTTATTACTAATAATGTATGGTTAGCTAGGCAATAATCGTGTACATTATGCTGTTGACAGTTTATTAACCGTCGCCATTCCGGAATTAAGCTTATAGCAGTGTTAACTAATTCTATTTGAGAATTTGTAAAAGAATTATTTTTTACAAAAAATTCTCCTGTAAACCCAGAGTTGTTAAAGTCCGCATCTTGCCAGTCCACCTGTAGAAGAAGATTATTTAAGGCGCATGTTTCTTTGGTTTGATTGCTTATTAGTTCATCATAGTCGTGTTGATTAATTTTTGGCATTTTTATTATCTCTATAGCACTACTATATTTTTACAAGACCTTATATTTTTACTTTGCCTAATAAATTATAAAGCTATCCATTATATTTGTCTATTATAAGTATTTTATAGCAGGGTTAAGGAAAATTAAGTAATACCCTTTAACCCCAAGAGTTTATTGAAATTAAGGGAGTTAGAAAATATAGCCATAGTAATAATTTTAAAGCTATTTA
>JANQHM010000213.1 GCA_028282645.1 Candidatus Gastranaerophilales bacterium | reverse complement strand
AATTTTGAAAATATTTCTCTCGCAACTTTTTCACTTAGTCTTAACTTCAATAAACTCTTTGCTTTAAAAGGTATTGCTTAATTTTCCTTTACCCTGTATATTTTTAAAAACTGTTGCGCTATAAATATTTAAATAGTAAACTATATGATTAATTAGCAAGTCTCTGAATTGATGAGCAATATACTGACTTCAAAATACTTTTCAGATTATTCAATAGTGTTAAAGCTAATAGAATAGGCTATATTCTGAAAAGAGTAATCTGAAATTTATTTTTATAACAGAATAGAAATTAAGGAGTATAAAATTGGAAGAATTTAAACAATTTGGTATTGATCCTGAAGTTATTGTACCGGAAGAATCACTTATATATGGCTTGGCATGTACATTTTCTTTAGTGGAAAAACAAATAGAAAATTCTTTAAAGCAATATAAATTAAGCATTCCCAAATTTAACGCATTAATGATAATAAAACATCAAGGTCGTGAAGCCGGTATATCTCAAGCAGAGATAAGCAAAAAACTAATAGTAACAGCTTCAAATATTACAAAGTTACTTGACAGATTAGAAAAAGATGAACTAATCTGTAGATTTCCGGATCCTGATGACAGAAGAGTAAATATAATAAAAGTAACGGAAAAAGCTTCTTTGCTTACAGATGAAGTTTGGCCTGTTTATTTAGAAAAAGTTCAAGAAGTATCTACTGTATTTACTGCTCAAGAGCAAGTACAACTGATGCAGTTGCTTAAAAAATGGTATTTAAGCTTGAATTAATAATTGATCAGCAAGGCAGAATATCTTTTTTAAATTTCAAGAAAAGCTACATTGTTTTCTTGTTCATTAAAAAATATTTACAGAAGATATTTCAGCATCATCAATCAATGCTGTAAGATCTAATGTAAAAAAATCTTAAAATTTAGCTGTTTTTTTATCAAGCTTATAAATTTTTGGTTTTAAAATTATTATAATCACATCTGAAAAAAGAGTAGTCTAAAACTTAAATCGATAGTAATATAAAAAAAGCTGGATACTGGATAAATGTTTATCATTGAGCTTTAATTTTAATAGAGAGAGAAAGGGAATAAAATGAGAGTAAATATGTTTAGTTTTAAGGCGGGTAGTAAACCAACAGGAATAAATAATGCTGATGACCCTCTTTATTATTACCCAGATGCTCCAAGGTCACCCTATAATAAAAATAAACAAGAAAAAAAGGATAAAATTCTACAACCTAAAACTCGGGCTAGTGGAGCTAGAGATAATAAATTTGAATCTCCTCCTCCTAAATCTAGTAATAATACCATTGATGTAAATGCATAAATGGTGAGATGGTGAATCTATATTTCTACTAGTCCAGAGAAAAATTCATCACCAAAAAATATCTTTTAAGCTAAAAGCAAAGGGTATAACTTAACAAGAGGGAGCAAAAATAACATGGATATAAAAGAAAATAAAAATGACCCACTTTTTTATTATCCTACATCTGTACTTGATATGTCGCAAGCGAAAAAGTTTCCAAGTGAGCTGACAGAGTTACTACCTGAGCAAATACAAAAAAATTTGTGTAAATTTATACCTGTTACTACTATTACAAAGACAGAAAATTGCAAAATAAAATTGAATCCTTTAGGAAAAGAATTAGTTGCATCCGTAGAGGGTAAGTTATGCAAACTGGGGAAAAAAGACCCGAAAAATGTAAACTATTACTTATTTAAAGGATCCGATTTTGACGGAACCCTGTCTTTATTAGTGCAAAAAGCTGATGATGCCAAGCCCATAGGATCTGTAGTAGATCATCTTGTTGATTTAAATCACTTACCTAATATTCGCCCGGGTATTATTACCGGACGCGGTGTTAATGATTTACTTGAAAAGATAGCAAAATCTGACAATCCTAAATATGAGTATTCTCAAGTGAAAGATAAATTATTTATCTCCGGCTTACATGGGCTGGAAAGGCTGGAAAATAACAAACTGAAAGCAAATATATCTTCTCAACAGGAAGAGGTTTTAAATACAGTAAGAAAAAAGGTTGAAAACTATCAGCGATCGATTCCAAAGGATGAAAATAAAATCACCCTTTTTGAAGACAAAGGATGCGCTTATGCATTTCATTTTGATGCGCAATCTAATGATAAAGACAGAAAACAAGCCCTAACCCGGGCTTTAAACATAATGAAAAACGCTGATGTGCAGGTAGTTATGCCGGATAGCCCAAAAGGTTCAAAAGAAAAAGAACTGGTAGCTTTAATAAATCAGGCAGGTATAAAACACATTAACAACGACAATGTAAATAATAAAAATAATACATTTAAATTGATATATGGCTCCGGGGTGTTGGAAATGATACCGCCGGGTTCTGATAAAGGTACTGTTTTTACAGATTTGTTTAATAATTATAAAGAATCAATTGCTGATAAATTAAAGAATAACTCCAGGGCCAAAATCATTGCATCCTATAGTGGTGATGATACGACTGATTTTGATGCATTTAAAGCAATTATGAAGCTTAAGCAAGCTGATGAAAGAGTTGAACCTGCTGCAATTTTGGTGGTTAATAATCGTCAACCTGATTTATCCGCTAAAATTAAAGAGGTGAACGGTGATTTAACTAAAATTGGAATACTGGAAAACAATGAATTTTTAAACGGGCAAAATAAACTATTAAATGCACTGGAAGAGTACTATCAAACAAAGAACTAAATGATATATCAATAATAAAGGCTCATTTTATATAAATTACAGGGTTCGTAGTTTTTCCGTTAATTCTAACTTCAAAATGCAAATGCGGACCCGTACTATAACCTGTAGAACCTTCATAACCGATAATATCACCTTTTTTAACAACTTGCCCAACTTTAACGGCAGTTTTTGCTAAATGTGCATATAAAGTAGAAGTTTTTTTAGGTGAATATATTTTTTTCCTGGTTCGCAGCTTATATTCACCGTGATTAACTATTACAACTTTTCCATAGCCTCCATGCCAACCTGAATAAATTATTGTACCAGCATTAGAGGCTTTTATTGGAGACCAGTTACGACCAGCTATATCTATCCCGGAATGAAAGCTTTGGCTTCCAAAAATCGGATGTTTTCTCCAGCCGTAATAAGATGAAATTCTTCCGGATACGGGCTTCATAAATTTTTTGTCTAAAGCAACAATTTTTTTATTAGATTTGTGCCTTCTAATATTGCCTTTGATAACATCAGACTGCCTGGCCAGCTCATTCTGTGCTTCCATATATGCTTCTTTATCTGTTCTAAGGCGTTCGATCATCTGTTCTGTTGTATAGATAATATCTATTAACTTTTTTTTCGTTCTTTTTACTTTTCTTAAATTATAGTTTATATATTGATTTTCCTTTGAAATGCTTGATTTTAAACTTGCTAACCGCTCAGATTTTAGTTTTAATTTTTCAATTAACTCTGCATCTTTATTTGCTTGCTTTTGTTGATAATAAATACTATCCAAAAACGAGTTAACATCCTTTGCTTCTAACAGCAAATTTAAAAGACTTATTTTTTCACCTTTATAAATATTTCTGATACGCTTTTCCAGATTTTTACTTAAAAGCTTCTGCTCATAAGAAATATTTTGAATTTTGTAATTTAAGCTTTTAAGTTTCCTTCTGGAGTTTTTTAATTCTCTGTTGCGAGAATTTATCACTGTTTGGGTTTTTTCTAACTTTTGTTGCTGATATTGAAGCTTCTTTACTTCTATATTTTCTTTTCGTTCCAGCTCTTTTATTTTTGCTTCTCTTATAGCTCGCTGTTGTGGAGTTTCCGCCAGTGTTGCCAAGCAAACTCCTCCAATTATCAGGTTAAATAAGATGATTAATGATAAAAATCTTTTAATAAATTTTAAACTGCTCATTCAGGTTAGTACCTCACCCAAAACCTACTGAATTCGGTTAATTAAATCTTACTTCAAATAGGATTAACCTAAAAACAAAGGAATTATCGGCATTAACATAAACAAAATAAAGGTTATTGTAATAACAGCTATAATTAATTTTTTATTGGATCTCATGAACTCCATCATTTTATATAATCTCCATAAATATTTTTGCCTTATAAAATAAAATATAAAAAATTTGAAAAAAATTCAAATTATAAATTTTTTAGTGTTGCCGGAAAGGATAATGTCCTAACCAACAACACTATACCAGCTTTTTAATCCATTAAACAACATTTTTTATATTTTTTGCCGCTACCGCACGGACAAGGCTCATTTCTTCCTACAGATTTATCAATTTCTTTTGTTGGAGGCAATTCCATCAAGTCATTAAAAGTTTTTGAGGCGTATAAGACAGTAGTAGACGAAAATAACCTTGAATCATAAAATTTTTTCTTATACTTTTTAAGGATATCATCAATTTCTTGAAGTTCGCTATTTTCCAACACTTCATTTGCAATATTTTTAAATATTGTTGGATTTTGCGTGTATACTTTTAATACAGGCCCAGGTGGAATTTTATCACTTGTCAAATAACTTTTTACACAGCTTTTATAACCGTCTATTGACTTATATTCATCAATTTCAAATATTTTTTTAAAAGTTGCATAAAAAGGCAGAACAGTTAAGCCGTATTCCCTATCATACAATACACCTATATCATAGACCTGGTCGTTATCAGCGAATTTTTTCCCGACAATGCCCGATATATCACCGCCGGCTGAGTTATCTTTAATCGGAAAGTACTTATAATTATCCGGTTCTGCTAAATATTCACTAATATCAGCTTTTTCGCCGGAATCTATAAACTCGTTAAACTGATTCAAAACTTCATCAATATTTTGAGATGTAGTGATAATTTCTTCAGAGTTAAAAAACTGCTCGAACTTATCTCCCATATCTTTTAATAATTCTTCAATCTCGTGCAATTTTTGCTCATTATCTTTATAAATAAGCTCAGGACTAACCATTAAGACAGACATAACTTCGCTTAAAGCTTGTTTTCTTTCATTTGAAGGTATTAATTTTGATAGGGAATATAAATAATAATTATCATTATACTTAAATATTTTAGCACATAAGTACTGCTCCCTGGCTATATATTTATAATTTCTCATCCTGGTTACAGGCAAAACCTTATATGATTTTTCATTAATCATATTATAAAATTCAAAACAGTCTTTTGTAATTTTTTTTACTTGATAAATATTATCCTTACAGTCTTTCAATGCTTGCAACAGCTTGACTTGCTCTTCGGTTAGCGGTCCTTTTTCTTCATTTAAAATCTCAAAGATTTCTTTGCCGTCATTAAGTTTTTCTTCTAAAAAATAATTTGCTAATAATACCCCAAAATCAAGATGAGACATGCTTTTGACAGGCAGATTTATATTATCAGCATCAAATTGATCTGAAACTTTTTGATTATCTCTTATAAACTCAAAAAGTATCGCTAACAATTTTTCTAAAGTTTCTGGTTTTAGTCTTTCTTCTACAATCATTTTTACCCCTCTATACTAGTATACTAGCTATTGCACTATGTCTACCGGTTTTGCCGTGTTCTGCACGATAAGAAAAAAATAAATCATTGTTACAACTCGTGCAAAAAACGGATATATCTATATTTTCAACGCCAACTTCCAGTAATTGACGTTGGTTTAACTTTTTTAAATCGACATATATTTTATCATCATAGTGAGTTTTTTTAAATGCCTGACAAGAACTAATATTAACACTATTTTTCAATTTTGAATAAACATCTTTAGAAACAGGATAACAGCATTGCCCGATAGTAGGGCCAATACTGGCTAAAATATTTTTAGGTTTAATATCAAAGTTATCTTCAAATTTCTTAACAGCATTACAAATAATCCTGCCAGCCGTCCCCTTCCATCCTGCATGTATAATCCCTACAACCTTTTGGTCGGGCTCATATAAAATTATTGGCGCACAATCAGCAAATTGTAGCAGGAATACAATATCAGGATTAGCGGTAATCACGCCATCAGTTTGTGTAATATCTTCATTTGAGTTATTTATTATTTTAACATTATTTGTATGTTCCTGCTTTGGTACCACTATTTTTTTTTCACTCAGATTTAATATTTTACATATTTTTTTTCTGTTTTTACTGACAATATATTCTAAAGCAGTATTTCCACCGGTCCCTAGAGTGAAATCCGTTATGCTTCGAGAGTTAATCAATCTGGTAGTAAAAGCATGTGCTAAACCCAAATTATTTAATATTGAAGATTTATAGTACTTTATCCCTTGTCCGTCTTTATCTTCAAATAATTCAAACATTTTAATGTATCCAAGTCTCTAAATTTATAATATACTCATTTTATACTAAATTTTAGGGTGATGGTCATCACCTTTCTTATGTAATCGCTGTAAGCTTTTGATATAACTTGAGTTTACTTGTAAGCATCAGTACTCAACTGACCACTACCAATTTT
>JANQHM010000208.1 GCA_028282645.1 Candidatus Gastranaerophilales bacterium | reverse complement strand
TCATCACCTTTCTTATGTCATCGCTGTAAGCTTTTGATATAACTTGAGTTTACTTGTAAGCATCAGTACTCAACTGATTACTACCAAATAAAGTACCCTTTAAGAAGGCCCTTAGCTTTCAGCTTGATCAATATTCTTCTCAATATTTATAATAATAATTTTTTATTTAATTTCAACAAAAAATAGTTTTTTTTATTTTCTTTTTCCTGTTTTTTATTTTTAAATTTAAAATAGATAAGAAAAAATTAACTTTACGCTACTTACAAAACTTTTTTCTTAATTCAATTATTTCCTCAACTTGCTCTTTAGATAATTCATTCATATTACTTAACAGTTTGGCATTTAAATAAACTTCCGCAAAATATTCAACAGTATCCATTTTATAAAAAGCACTTTTTATATCATGAGAACCTAATACAACACCATGGTTAGACATTAATACAACATCATGATCTTTAAAATAACTTGAAACTTCATCAGCAAGCTCTTTTGTCGAGGGCAAATAATATTTTGCAACAGGTATCTCTCCCAGGCTAAAAATATTTTCAGCTAATATCGGAGCTGATAAAGGAATTCCTGCTACGGCAAAAGCAGAACTTTTCGGGGCATGACAATGTATTATTGATTTAATATCAGGTCTTAAATTATAAATATTCAAATGCATTTTAGACTCGGAAGAAGGCTTATTAGTTCCCTCTATAACTTCAAATTTATTATTAATAACAACAATATCATCCGGCTCCATTTCTTCCAGGGAAAATCCTGAAGGGGTAACAAAAATTTTATCATTATGCTTTATACTGATATTACCCGAATACCCCGGAGAATATCCTTTACCTGCAAGCTTTTTTCCTATTTCCACAATTTGTTGCTTTAGTTTTTTCATTGCCTATCCTCAAAAAGTCTTTTTGTTTATTTTAACTCTAAAATACATATATACAATAATAACTTATTAAATTTGTTATTTAAATAGAAAAATAAATATAACTATAAAAATATTAATTTCACCATATTATATCTTAATAGACCAAAAGTTTAATAAAAATTAATAATACCTATTTAGCCTTTTATATAAAGAGAATTCAATATATTTTTTTATTTTATCAATATATTAAAAATAAATAAAAAAGTAATAATAAAGATATGTCCTATTTGATATTTCTTAAAATTTGTGCTATGTTCAGATAGATATAAGGAAAAGAATAAGTTATGAGATTAATAATAGCAGCAAATAGAGCCCCCTATCACATAAGAAAACGTGATGGACAGGCGAAAGTAGAAAGATCTCCTGGTGGATTAGTAACAGCACTGGATCCCGTAATGAAAAAGACAAAGGGAATTTGGGTGTGTTCAGGAATATTACAATTTGAAAAGCACGGATTAGAAACACCATATGATATCGAACAGATAAAATTAACCCCTAAAGAGAATATTCATTACTATGAAGGTTTTTGTAACAGGCAAATTTGGCCATTATTCCATTATTTCCTGGCTAAATATAAACTGGAAGAAAAAGATTGGGAGTTTTATAAACAAGTTAATCAGAAATTTGCTAATCAAATAGCAGAAATAGTTCAAAAAGATGATAAAATTTGGATTCAAGATTATCATTTAATGCTGGTACCTCAAATGTTGAGAGAGCTTGGTGTTAAAAATAAAATAGGATTCTTTTTGCATATACCTTTTCCAAACATAGAAAATTTTAGGGTTATCCCCAGAAGAAAAGAAATCCTGGAAGGCTTAATGCACTGTGATTTAGTGGGCTTCCATACAGAAAGCTACAAAAAACACTTTTTAGAATGTGTAGAACATTATCTTGATGATGTTAATATTGATAATCAAAATGTTAATGTTATCAAATACAAAAATCGTAAAGTAAAAGCTATAAGCCTACCTATCAGTATTGATTTTAATATGTTTGATAAAACAGCAAGATCAAGCAAAGTAATAGAAAAAGCTTTTGAACTAAGAAATACTATAAATACAAAAGTAATAGGGCTTGGCGTTGACAGGCTTGATTATACAAAAGGTATTGTGGAAAAGCTTGAAGGTATTGAATTTTTCTTGGATAACAATCCTGAATATATTGGAAAATTTACGTTTATCCAGATTGCAGTTCCAACAAGAATTAATATTCTTGAATATAAAAAGATGAAAAAGGAACTTGATGAAACAGTAGGAAGAATTAACGGCAAATTTGCACGTGACGGTTGGAATCCTATTTCATATATTTATAATTCTGTTAATATTAAAGATCTGGTAGCTTATTATTATTGTTCTGATTTCATACTAATTTCAGCATTAAGAGACGGACTAAACCTGGTGGCAAAAGAATATGTTGCATCAAGAGTAAATAATGACGGCATGCTTATTTTAAGCGAATTCACCGGTGCGGCAGAAGAATTTAATATAGGCTACAGTGTTAACCCTTATGACGTACGCTCTATTTCTGAATCTATATACAGGGCTTTTAATAATAACGAGGAAGAAAAGGAAAAGGTTATGAAAAAGCTTAGAGATCAGGTAAAAGCAAACAATATATTTAAATGGGTTGATGATTTTTTAACAGAGCTTTAGAACGATAGTGGGTGATGATCATCACCTATCTTAAGTCATCGCTGTAAGCTTTTAATATAACTTAAGTTTACTGTAAACATCAGTGCTCGATTGACCACTACCCGATGGTGATATATTAAACTTCTATAAAAAGGTTTCTGCCAACGTAATTTGCTTGACCATTATGATATCCGGCAAAAAATCCTCCGGTTACAGGCCTATTTTGGGCGTAGTGTTGAAGGCTATTTTGAGATCTTATCAACGGTCCGGCAAAAGGATTATTGCCGGTAGAAATGTTTTGTTTTGCTACAGAATGTTTAATGTTAGCTGAATTAATAAAATTATTTACCATTTTTACTAATTGCATTAGATAAGTCCCTTTATATTCATCTAAAACTTAATTTATCTTTGTTCAACCCTTCTCTTTAATCTTGACTAATTTAAAATTTAATTAGTGATCAGTATAAATAATTCTAATAATTTTATTAGGTAAGGCATTTTTTTATTGGTACAATATTAAGATTATTTAAGTACTATATTAATTTTATCGGAAATAATTTGCAAAACTTAATATTAAGGACAAAATTCATATTTATAGCCTATAAAATTTGAAATGGAAATTATAAATGTTTTTTAAGTAATTTTAAAAATCTCTTGGTTGGCTTGTTTCTATTTCTTTTTGTGCTAAATTTTAAATAGCAGTAAACTTGGTGATGATCATCACTATAAGCTTATTCAAGTAATTATTAAACAAATTAAAGGAGTAAATGAAAATTATGCCAGTTGCTTCAATGATAGACTTACTAGAAGCTGGAGTTCATTTTGGACATCGGACAGGGCGTTGGAATCCTGACATGGAGCCATATATTTATTGTGAAAGAAATGGTATCCATATTATAAACTTACAAAAAACTACCGAGCTTCTTGATGCTGCTTATGAACTAGTTAGAGACTATGCCGCCAAAGGCAAAAACATCGTATTTGTCGGCACAAAAAAGCAAGCCAGTGATATTGTTGCAGAAGAAGCAAAACGATGTGGTGCTTTTTACGTAAACAGAAGATGGTTAGGTGGTACTCTTACTAACTTTGATACTATCAGAACAAGTATTAATAAATTAAGAGAGCTGGAAGACCTTAAAGAAAGCGGTACAATGGATCGTTTGCCTAAAAAAGAGGTAGCATCTTTAACCAGGCAGTTAAATAAATTAACAAAATCTCTTGGCGGTATCAAAGAGATGAGAGGTATGCCTGATTTATTATTTGTAATAGATCAAAAACGTGAATTAAATGCTATAAAAGAAGCAAATAAACTTGGTATCCCAATTGTAGGAATTGTTGATACCAATTGTGATCCTGAAAATATAGATTATGTAATTCCGGGTAACGATGATGCGATCAGATCTATTAAACTTTTAACAAGTAAAATAGCAGATGCTATTCTTGAAGGTAAAACCAGAAAAGAAAGCGAAGGAAAAGTTGCTAGTATGCCCGAAAAATTAGAAGAAATCAGACCTGAAGATGCAGGTGTCACTTCTGAAGAAATAAAAGCAGAAGCTCAGCAACAACAAGAACAAACTGAGCAACAAGAAGACGTGCCTGTAGAAAATAACGAAGAAAATCAGGGTGAATAAATGGGAGGAAATATAAAATGTCAATTAGTGCAACACTAGTAAAAGAATTAAGAGATAAAACCGGTGCCGGCTTTATGGATGCTAAAAAAGCATTAGTTGAAGTTGGCGGCGACATAGAAAAAGCTGCTGAATTTTTAAGACAAAAAGGTATGGCTTCAGCAGAAAAGAAAATGAGTAGAACTGCTGCTGAAGGCAGAGTCGGCTCTTACATCCATAACGGTAAAATTGGAGTTCTTCTTGAAATTAACTGCGAAACTGACTTTGTTGCAAAAACAGAAGATTTTGAACAGCTTGTAAAAGACATTTGTCTTCATATTGCAAGTTCAGCTCCTGAGTATGTATCAAGGAATGAAATTCCTGCTTCTGTAATAGAGGAAGAAAAAAGAATCGAAGCAGGTAAAGAGGATTTAGCCGGTAAGCCTGAAAATATTGTTGAAAAAATTGTTACAGGTAGAGTTGATAAGCTTATGGCTGCAAAAGTATTGCTTGAACAGTCATTTGTTAAAGATCCTAACATGACAATAGATGAATTAATTAAGGCTAAAATAGCTAAAATTGGTGAGAATATTTCTATCAGAAGATTTACCAGATACGTACTTGGCGAAGGGATAGAAAAGAGACAAGAAAACTTTGCGGATGAAGTAATGGAACAAATGAAGTAAGCAAACTTTTTCAAAAATAACCATAAAAGTAGCCTCTGAGTTGATCGGAGGTTATTTTTTTATCTTAAAAATTGAGGAAAAAATACCACAATCACACCTAATACAGATAAAATGATTCCGCCAAGCAGTTTACAATGAATCATATACGGGGCACCTGCATATCTATCAACTGCAAATGCAGCCAATCCAAAAATAATAAGATCATCGAGCATAAAAAATAAAACATACAGCATAATATAAAAGTGGTACTCAAGTAATGAAAGGTTAGCCTGGGTTAAAACACTTGTAAAAATAGCCGGTAACGCAGCAGAACACACAAACTCCATTGAATTAACAACAAAGGCAAGCGCAATAACCCCCAAGATAGTCATTAATGAAATTTCAGCATTAACCAGTTTTTCAACACGACCCATAGTCTTTTTTTTAGACTCTAAACCGTTAACTTTACACGTAATTTGTCCTTTATCAAAAAAATAAACCTTTAGATCAGTAATACCAATATAAAGAGCAACGCAACCTACTAACAATTGCAAAATGCGTAAATATCCAATATACAAAAACACGCTTAAGAGCGCAGTCATCAACAGGTAATAAAGCACACCTGATGCAAAGACAAAAGATCCTACTATCAGCCAAATTTTACGCTTGTCGTTTAATCCTATAATTAATGAGATTAAATAAACTAAAATCCACATTGCACAAGGATTAAACCCGTCAATTAGTCCTAAAGTTACAGCTAAAACAGGTAAAGAACTTTCAAAAACATTAATTTTGCCAAACCAGGTATCAACATAATCCGGATTTTTTTCTTTTTGTTTTAGTGTTTGCTGTTCAGCTTTTGTTAACTGCTTATTAAAAAAATTTTTATCAATCAACATTTCCAGCTTTTTACCGGATGTTTCATCTTTATCGTATCCGATCATATAATCATTGCCGATAAAAATCGTTGGTGTTGTTAATTGCTGAGAATTCAGTCCATACTGGCGAAGATAGCTTTTTAGCAGGGACATTTCTGTTGATAAAGTAATATCATGATGTTTAAATTTAATATCCGGGTATTTTTTATTTAATACATTATCTACATAGTTTTTTTCTTTAATACAGCCTTTACATGCGGGCTGAGAAAACACAACTACTGTTCGCTGTTGTTTTAAAATCTCTGGTATTAAATTTTGATTAAAATTTTTGTCTTGTGATTGTTCTTTTATAGGCGTACCTGATTCTTGACCAACAGATATAAAAAGCTCATCACTATTCTTAACAGACATAAAAATAAATAAAATAAGTAAAGCCACAATAACAAGAACGTTAAATTTATTATTTTCTATTCGGTTTATAAATGTTTTTAACATCTTATAGCCAACTTTAAAAAGCTACTTTAATTAAAATTTAACATCACATAATTTAAAATACAAGTGGCAAGGTGATTATTCCTGTATTAAAAAAAATATTTTGTTTGAATTTTAAATCGTTGTGAATTTTCAGTATTCATATTTTGTACAAAAGATGCATCAAGCTCTAGTTTCATATTATTAATTTTTAAAAGCTTGCTGTCCTCTAAAGAATACTCAATCCCCAAGTTATTAATAATTTGCTGGTTAGGTTGATTAGAATTTTTTCTGTTATGGGCTGTTTTTATATTTAAATTATTCGTCAAAGCTATTGAATTACTTACAGACCAGTTATCGCTAGTAGTCCTTTCCATAGTTTCACAGTTATTTCTATAAAATTTTCCTTGAATAGTAAATCTGCTCAGTTTATATCGACTATAAAAGCTAAGTATTTTCCGGCTCACCTCTTTATTTGCATCTGAGTAATAGCCGCTGCCTACTTCGAGGTTGCCAAGTTTGGGTTTTTTATAAAACGGCTTTAATACGGCCCACCCTGATGATTTAATCTCATTTATACTCGCATTATTTTTTAATTCGTCATTAATATCATAGGCCGCTAGAGAGTAGTCTAAAAAATTCCAGTTTCCGCCTAGTTTCACATCAAGATTATCAACATAGCTTGAATAGTCTGATGTGGAGCCTACAGAATCTGAAATCTCATCAAAGGGATCCGAGCTATCAACATTTTGAAGCTTAGAACCCACAAAAATAGTATGACGCGGCAAAATTTTACTTGAAATATAAGTATTATCAAGCATCTCCTTAGAAGTCGGCTTGTCATTTATAAGCTTATTAAGGTTCAGGTTAGAATGATAGCCTACATAATTAGATACTTCACCTTTTATAAGCAGATTAGACTCTTTGATATTAAAGGTGTTAGTATTATTATCCAGTTTTTTTTGCACTTTTAACTGAATTGAGCTGTCATTGTGTTCAGGCGTTTCAAACTTAAGCTCAATGACTTCATTATCATTAAATTTTTTCTCATTAATTACTTTTGTATTTATTTTTAGTTTGTCGCCGGCTGAATGTTTTTGGGTAAAGTTCTTTTCTATAAATCCGGTATTATTGTCGGTTGAATTATATTTTACTTCTTCAATTTTATCTTTGCCATATACAGAAGCCGTTGTAATCATAATAAATAATAAAAGCAGTTTAGATATTTTATTCATAACATTGCTCCTATTTTACTCTATTTTAGAGCATATGAATATGCTTTTGCAATATAATACAGGGTAAAGGAAAATTAAGCAATACCTTTTAAAGCAAAGAGTTTATTGAAGTTAAGACTAAGTGAAAAAGTTGCGAGAGAAATATTTTCAAAATT
>JANQHM010000117.1 GCA_028282645.1 Candidatus Gastranaerophilales bacterium | reverse complement strand
CTCTCTTATGTCCTCGCTATAAGCTTTGATACAGCATAAGCTTGATTAAAACATCAAAACTTTGATATGACATTATTTTTTATTATTTAATGGGGTGATTTCATCACCTCTCTTATGTCCTCGCTATAAGCTTTGATACAGCATAAGTTTGATTAAAAAGAGCCTAATATACCTGCAATAGTAGCCGATAAGTAAGAAGCCATTGTCCCGCACAAAAGAGCCTTAAATCCCAATTTTGCAATATCATGCCTTCTGTCGGGAGCCAACTGCCCAATACCGCCAACAAGCACAGCAACAGAACCAAAATTTGCAAACCCGCATAAAGCAAAAGTAGCTATCAATATAGATTTTTCAGAAAGTACAATACCTGCGGAACCATTAATAATAGGCATTAAATCCAGGTACGCTACAAATTCATTTATAACCAGTTTAGTTCCCATTAAAGAACCTACAATATGGGCATCAGACCAAGGTACACCCATTGTCCAGGCCACCAGGGAAAATATTGAACCAAAGATATCTTTTAAACTCAAACTGTTTATATCAAGCCCAATAAACCCCAGTGAAACACCCATGCCTGCAAAAGCAGTACCGGCACAGCCTATAAAGTAATCAAACATTTTTACAATCGCAATAAAAGAAATTATCATTGCAACAACATTTAATGCTACTTTTAACCCTTCACTTGCGCCATGTGCAATTGCATCAACAAAGTTTACGGTATGTTTTTCCACTTCCAGCCTAATCGAATCTTTTGTTTTAGATTCCTCAGTCTCGGGATAAATTATTTTTGATATAACCAAAGCCCCAGGTATAGCCATAGCACTTGCAGTTAATAAATATTCAGCAGGAATACCCAAACCAATATACACAGCCATTACTCCACCTGCAATACATGCCAAACTGCCGGACATAGAAGCCAATAATTCCGATTTTGTCATAGTAGGCACATAATGCTTTATTAATATTTGAGCCTCAACCTGCCCCACAAAAACACTTGATATATTAGAAAGAGCTTCACTACCGCTTACATGCATTAATTTATGCACAACCCTGGCAACAACACTGATTATTTTTTGAATAATTCCATAATGATATAAAATACTGACTAATGAAGTAATAAAAATAATTGCCGGCAAAACCTTAAACACAAACACAAAATCATTACCTTCTCCGAAAGCTTTAACTAATAGTTCTTTCCGCATTAACGGACCAAAAACAAATGCCGCCCCCTTATCAGAAAAATCTAAAACAAGATTAATAAAATCAGCTAATTTCTTAAAAATAATTTGCCCTAAAGGAACTTTTAATATAAAAACTGCTAAAATACTCTGTAATAACAAACCACTTGCAACAAGCTTGTAATTTATAGCTTTTCTGTTGTTAGAAAACAAAAAAGCTAAACCTAATATAATAAAAATACCAATAAAACCTGTGAATCTTTCCATCTAAAACCTTTCTATAAACTTTCTTTAAGATTTTGTCAATTTTTTCATGAAAAAATTGTTTTAATATATATAAGCTCAATTAGACCCCCATCTTAGCATTCAGACCTTTTAAAATTTTATTATACTAAACTCTAAAATACTTTTCAGATTCTTTAACCAGGTAAAAACTAATAAAATCAAATGTTCTCTGAACAACAAAGCGAGAGCGTTAAAAAGAGAAATCTGAAATTTAATTTGAAACCTGTATATATTATATATAGTTAATTTAAGCACAAACCCGATTATTTTAATACGAAATCATCATTAAATTAATAAATTTAAAACAAAAATATTAAATAATATATGTAATCATATATTACAATACTAAAATTCTACCTCAAATCAATACACTTTGGCCTGACTATACTGAATTTTTTTTGACCCTGTTATTAGTAAACTTCAATAATGGGGTCTCTATTTATGGACTCAAAAGCCAGTTCCGCATTTTGTATTACCCGTTTAGGCACACCCGGTATAATCATCAGTTGCCTCAACACATCAGATGTACGCTTAAATATTCTTACAATATCACCTTCTCCCATATCAAGTCCATTTATTAAATCTTCCCATTCGCACCCCATTACCCAATTCTCTATCAAGGAAGAAAACACAGGGTTCATTAATACAGGGATATTAACATTATATTGTTTTTGCAGCTTTCTTAAACTTCTGCCCACTCCTTCACACCTGGCAAGTGCTTTTCTGACTTTTCCGCTTACATAATATTTGCTGTAAGGTGTATTTTTGGTATCTTCGGTTGACACCGCACATATAACGGATGCCAACTCAGAAGGAGATAAGTCATCCAAAATACCCTTTAATACAATATCTGATAAATAAACCTCATTATCAGCCCTGACAGATGATGCCATTAATCCTGATTCTGTAGGGTATCTGTCCTGCAAAAATCCTTTTTCTTCCAAAACTTCCATTAAATTTAAAAACTGTTGCCAGTAAATATCTCTCTCATAGTCAATTAGACTTGTTACCTTGTTATACCTTCGATAAAACCTGGATAAAACATCAAGGCTTTTTATATGTTTTTTATACTCTTTACAAGTATGACATTTAAATGTTCTGGCTTTATTTAAAAACTCTTTTGTCTTTAAACTGTATTCCTGTATTTCGGGTGCATCTTTTCTTCCGGCTTTTGCGGCTTGTTTTTTTAGTGTATTTGTTATTTTTTTAAACTCCACAAAAGTATTTTTAAGCTTATTATAAGTTTTTACATCTTCATTTGTTAAACCGTAAACACATTTATAATTCTCAATCCCTGAAATTGTATCTTTTAAATGCACCTGCTCTTCATAAAAAGGTTTTAACCTTTTTGAAGAAGTAAAATATCCAAAACTTTTTAATATTAATTCTCTTGTTTCATCCATATTAAATCGCTGCAAAAGATTTAATACCATTGAATATCCGGGAGTAAAACGACTTTCAAGGGTATTAGCCGTAGAAGAAGCCAATTCGGCAACTTCTTCCGGGGTTTCATGAATGGACCCAACTACTGTTACAAAACCTTCCTCATCCATTCCCCTGCGTCCCGCCCTGCCGGACATCTGTAAAAATTCACTTGCCGTAAGCAACCTGTGCCCGTCATCGGAACGCTTTGATATAGAACTTATTATAGTTGACCTGGCCGGCATATTTATCCCGGCAGCGAGAGTCTCTGTGGCAAATACCACTTTTATCAATCCCTGCTGAAAAAGTTTTTCCACCAAAACTTTCCACGCCGGAAGCATTCCGGCATGATGGCTCGCTACACCTGAATACAGGTATTCAAGGTATTTACTCCTGGCAATATACGGATTATCAAGAATATACTCATCAATAATCTGCATTAATCTTTTTTCTTCAAAATCATTTAATAACCTTAGCTTTGAGCAAGCTTCCATATTTTCATCGCAGCCTTTTCTGCTAAATGTAAAATAAATGGCAGGAAGCATACTTTTACCCCAAAGACTGTTTACCAGGTTTTGAGCTATTTCCGGCCTTGGAATCTTTTTCCCTCTTCCGGAATGAATACTTGATGATTTTATTTTAGAATTTAATTTTCCTCCCGGAGAAAATAAAGGTAATATCTTTTTATTCCCCTGAGTTGCAGGAAAATAATAATGCTTTAAAGGAACAGGCCTAAAATCTGTATTAACCAGGCTTGTAGGACCATGTACCGTATTTATCCAGTTTGTAAGCTTATCAGCATTTGCAATAGTCGCAGAAAGCGCAATTAACTGAATATCATTAGGACTGTAAATAATACTCTCTTCCCAGACAGTACCGCGCCTTTCTTCATTCATATAATGAACTTCATCCAAAACTACATACTGAACATTATTCAAATTTTCTTCTATTTTACCCAGGGAAGTCCCGTATAGCATATTTCTGTAAACTTCCGTAGTCATAACTACTATTTGAGCACTTCTGTTAATACTTATATCACCAGTTAATAACCCCACTCTTTCCTCTCTGTATTTTTGGGAAAAATCATTAAACTTTTGGTTACTTAATGCTTTTAACGGGGTAGTATAAAAAATCCTTTTATTATCCCGGATAGCCTTAATAATTGCATGTTCTGCAATAACAGTCTTACCCGCTCCCGTTGGGGCACAAACCACAACACTTTTGCCTTCATCAATAAAATCTGCCGCTTCTTGCTGAAAATCATCTAATTTAAAGCCAAAAGTAAAATCATCATGTTTTTTGTTCTCTTCATTCATAAAATGCCTTTATATAATGTTCCATTTACGCAGGATACCTATGATATTTATTATGCCTCTTATATCATATACCAAAACCAATGTTTATTTATTTATTTTTTTTAATATTTATTAATTTTTAAAATAAATATTAAAAATTAAACAAAGGGCTAAAGTAAACTTTATCACCTACTTAAACAAAGATTAAAATTTAAAGAATATAGACTTTTTAATATTTTTATTTTAAAACTAAAAATATATATAAAAACTAAATCTAAAAAGGAAACATACATGCTAAAAATTAACAATCAAAGCCAAAATACCGCTCAAGCATTCTTGCAAGCAAGGAAAAACACAATAACCTCTATCCCTTCCAAGTCATTAAATATTAATATTAATCTATTACCTTTTCAAGCTGCACTTGCATTAAAAGCTGCAACTTTAACTAATATAAGCTTTACAGGCAAAGATACAAAATCTGAATTATTACAAAACAAAATTAAAGAAATAGTAGAAAATGACAAATTAAGAGATATTCCGGTAATTGAAAAAATAGACTCCAATTTTATTGAAACAATAAGCGATAAAATATCAAAAAATCCGAATATCCCTATGTTAATAGGATTAACAGGAGCTTCCGCTTCCGGCAAAACAACTGTTACAAATATAATTGCCAACAAAATCAAAGATAAATTCGGAGAATCTTCAGAAAGCACTGAAATGATTCCGGTTACTATTATAAATGGAGATAATTATTATTATGGTATAGCAGACAAGGTAACTGAAGCAGGCGGAATTATGGAATTTCTTAAAAAACCCGAAAACGATCTTAATTCACCAGAGGATGTTAATCTTGAAAGAATAAAAACAGACTTAATTTCTTTAAAAGCAGGTCAAGAAACAAGTTTGCCGATATATAGCTTTAGTACTTTTAAATCTGACCCTGAGGGAATAAAACAAAAACCTGCACGTTGTGTAATTTCAGAAGGAATATTTGCATTACACGATGAAGTAAGAAATATTCTTGATGTAAAAATATTCATTGATACTCCTGAAGACATCATAAAAAGCAGATGGTATGAAAGGGCACCTGAAAGAGGTTTTACAGATAAAGCCTCTCAAGATAATGTTTTTACCAAGGTAGATAACCGTAAAAAAGAATATATAGAGCCGACAAAGGCTGATGCTGACATTGTAATCAATGGACATAGCAAACAAAAAGATATTGAATTAGTAACTAATGATATTTGCACTGCAATACAAGAAATTATCAAACAAGATTCCTGTTAAAACACTCTATAAATGGGTAGTGATCAATTGAGTACTGATACTTACAAGTGAACTCAATTTATATTAAAAGCTTATGGCGATAACATAAGAAAGGTGATGACCATCACCTTTTATTTTATTTATTTAATATTTATTTTTATTGTTTTTTAATATAATGAAAATAAATTACTAAAGAATCACATTCTATAAAAGATATTCTTGTTAAAACTATACCATTTGTTATCAGCGGAATTGCCTTAACATCTTTAGCTCTTTTTCATATGATACGAAGATGAAATTGGTAAAATTGTTTTAGCATACTCAAGAGGTAATGCTGATAGATGGATATAAAAAGGATAGTTACTATGAAAACTGGATTATCTTTAACTTCAGTCCCCAAGCCCAATGTAAATGAGCATAATAATAAAAATGAACCTGCCAGGCTTTTATTAAAAGGTACCGCTGCTATTGCTGGCGGTACCACTCTTGGCCTGGCTATAAATAAAATGCAGGATGGTGAAAACATCTTTAAAAAAGATTTATTAAAGTCTCTTTTTAAGATTAAAGAATTTGCACCTTTTATGAATAAAGTGCCATTAGTAGGAGCTTCGGTTCTAATGTTACAATGTTGCGCTGCAA
>JANQHM010000115.1 GCA_028282645.1 Candidatus Gastranaerophilales bacterium | reverse complement strand
TTGCAGCGCAACATTGTAACATTAGAACCGAAGCTCCTACTAATGGCACTTTATTCATAAAAGGTGCAAATTCTTTAATCTTAAAAAGAGACTTTAATACATCTTTTTTTAAGATGTTTTCACCGTCCTGTATTTTATTTATAGCCAGGCCAAGAGTGGTACCGCCAGCAATAGCAGCGGTACCTTTTAATAAAAGCTTAGCAGGTTCATTTTTATTTTTGTTATGGTTGCCTAAATTATATTCCTGGCTTGACCTAAAAGATAAATTGGCTTTCATTAACTTACTTCCTTTTCATTCATACTTTAGTTAGAATTGCTTAATTGTAACTAAATATGAATAATTTTATTTATATAAATAAAGTTTTTTCCATTAGTAATTTATTTTCATTATATTAAAAAACAATAAAAATAAATATTAAAATGTTTTATATTTTATTTTTTTTATTAATTAATTTATTTTAAATATATAAAAAATATTCAAAATAAATTGCCTGTTATTATTGAATAACAAGCCTTATTTGTTAAGAAATATTAAAAAATAATAAACAATTTGCCTTGGTAAACAAAATAATGTAATAATATATTACGTTAATAGTCTAACCATTCCTTTCTTGACTGATGCGGCTACGGTCGCATTTATTTTTTTGGGGAATAATGGTTAGTTATATAATTGTGATACTAATTAAAAATCTTTTATTATTCCTTGTTTATTTTATTTATCAAATAAACCATTTACATATTTATCAAGATTTTTTACTCTTTTATTGGCTTTTTCAAGTGTAGGATTTAAATAAGGACCAAATTCAGCAGCCTCCGGTGAAGGCAAATACCTGCCGTCAGGTGTTCTATCTGGTCGCTCTGCCTTTTGAGTTTTTACTTTAGACTTTTTTTTTTGATCCCTTGAAAGCTTAAATCATTTCCAGCATTTTGTGCATTATCAACTGTATTTTGTACTGCCTGATTCATTACAACAGGACTTGCAACTGCTTGTTGAACTTGAGACTTTTGCTTTTCTTCCTCTTTTTTATATTTATGATGAGGCTTGCCAAATATAGCGTGAGATACCTTCTTAAACGGCCAGGCTGCCAAGGCTGCTCCGGCTATAAGGATCGTAAATCTTAATAACATGCCGGGAACTCTTTTAAACATGCTGACATTTGTTCCTTTACCGGGCATACCAAAGCCTACTACGTGTCCAATTCCTTTTGCCAATTTAGATGTAATAGAGGCAGGATTTTTGATAGTCTTTAAATTGGCAAGACCATTTATACCTTTCTCAATAAGAGGCCATGCTGCAAACGTGCCAATCCAGTTACCCAGCATTTCTTCTGCAAATGTAGACATTTTTTCACCTTTAGGTGCTTCTACAGCTTCTTTTACGCTATTTCCAAGAAACCATCCGTTAACGAGTACCATAAACGCTCCCATAGTACCGCCGTTCTTTAAGAAATTACCGACACCAATTGCTTTATCAGATATAAGCTTGGATAAGCGTGATGTTTTTGTTGCACCTGTTGCTATAGATACTTTATTAACAAGTTCTGTCAACCCATTCTTTTTCAAAAACCCGGGAGAAAGTTTTCTCAGCTCTGCTGCAACTTTTCCGGCAGTTTGGTTATTTTGAGTTACACTAGCGAGCCTGCCAAGCTCTTTAGCCACTGCTTGATTTTCAGATTGAATTAAAGTCATAAGAGGTGTTGCTTCTTTTTGAAGCACATCTAAAGCTTTATCAGCTAACTTAACACGTCTGTACAATCCACAACGATCCAAAACTTTTAAAATAGGATTAGTTGGAGCTGGAGGTAATTTTTTATAATTGTCAGCAACCAATTCATAAATTTTATCTTTATTTCCAGGTACACCAGGCTGTTTAGCCAACGTTTCCAATCTTTCTGCAACTTTTTTATCAATCCTTTCAAAGTTTTTTGCTACTTTTAGAGCTTTATCATTTTCAGGACTTATGCTGTCTAAAAGCTCCTTCATCGAGTGATTAGGTATAACACCGTCCTGGAATGTTTTATAACTAAGACTATTCTTTTTTAAGGACTTATGGCCACCTTTTATAAAACCGCCAGTCCAATCCAAAATCCCGCCTATTCCTTTAGATATAGGATTCTTTATTATAAAGCTATTATCCAGCCATTTAGAAAAACGCATTATAGGTGTATTTTTATAACAATTTTCAGATTCTACCAGTTTTTGCAAACCATAACCCGCACCCCAGGCAAAAGCCATACCACCGGCAGTGGGTAAAGCAGCTATTGCATTTTTTTTAGCTTTTTCTTTAAAACTTTTCTTTTCTGCTTCTTTACCTTCAATATTTTCCTTTTTAAAACTATCCGGAGCTTGATCTTTATGTAATGCAGGAATATAAGGAGTAGTCTCGCCACCTGTACCGGAACTTATAATATCTTGTGCTTGCCATGCTTGCTGTATATTATTTTGTCCTACATTATTTCCCATTGTCTTTTAGCTTCCTCTGTTTTTTTTTACCCAACATTTTTTTATAAATAAAAATCTTTAAAACTTTCCTTTAATATAAAAAACCAAATAAATAAAAAATTGCTTTAATGTTGCGAAAAATTAATTAATATTTTTTCTTACACTTATTCTATTTAATTATTTAATGTATAAATTATACTATATTTGAATTGTTTTTTGGTTAACCGGCCGGCTAAACTTTATTTAATGTAATAAAAATCAAAAAAATATTAACGATTTAATGTACAGTACTAAGCACCACTATCAATAATAGAGGACTCATTATGCCTATTTAGGCTATAAGCACTAATAGCTTTATTATTACGTCTTAAAGAACCCACTTTCTTTTTAATTTCATATTTTAATACCTGCATATTATTAATATTATTATCTTCCAACTCCTTTATATTATCTGCAAGCTTCTTTATTAAAACTTTTTCATCTTGAGAGTATTCTTTTTTAGCTAGCACTTCTAATTCTTCAAAAAAAATTTTTCTTTCTTCAAGAATTTCATCTATATCATCCAAAAGGCCTTTTTCAATGCATTCAGCTATTTTACAGGTTTTAACATATAAATTGTTATAACAAATTTTTAGTTTTTCAAAATTATCACTCATAATGTTCCACTATAATATTATGTATATTTAATAAATTATTATACAACCCTCTCATTTATCCGAGCAGAAGGATCCTCGCCGACTTTCTCCTTATTTGCAAGCTTAATGGCTTGATCCCAGGTTTTTCTTAATTCTTTTAAATGTACTAAAACCTCATCAACAATTGCGACGTCTCTTTTTACATTAGCTTGCACAAGCCTGAAATACATATAATCATACAAGCCGTAAAGATTTTTTGCAACATCACCGCCTGTATCCATATCCAATGTATTCATAAATTCCGAAATAATTTTTTGCGCACCGATTATATTATTGTGAATTACCTCTATATTCTTATCTTCTATTCCTTTCCTGGCTTTATTTAAAAACTGAATTGCCCCGTCATACAACATTAACAAAATCTGCTCCTGACTCGCCGTTTGAATCTGAGTCTGCTGATATTGCTTTAAATAAGGATTTGGATTCATATCAAATGACCTTTTTATCTACATCTCAATAATATCTTAACAACATTTAAATAAATATTATATAAACATTTATACTATTATAATCATAATCAACAACAATTTTAACATTTTATAAAAAAAATTTTATAAAAATTATTACTTTATAAAAACACTTACAACATTAACCCTCCTTGTCCACTAACATGCCGGATGACATTTTGTTTCGATCAATTAAAGCTTTTAAATCTTCCGATGATAAAGTTTGAACAACTTTACCTGTTTCTTTATCAATCAATTCAACAGTATCGCTTTCGTTATTGAATTTAACTTTATATTTTTTCTTTCCGGATTCTGTCTGAAAAAGCTCTATTTCATCCTGAAACTCTTCTTCGTCACATTCTTCGTCACAATCACGGCCTTCAAGGTCTGTACTTTCTTCATGATTACTTTCTACGTCACTTTTTGTTTTTTCATTTTGTTCCGGCTTTTTGATTGCAGTTTCGGCTTCGCATTTGGCATACTCCTCAGCCTGCTCTTTAGCTTGACCCGGTGCTGCAATTTTATATAACTCGTTGTTAAAAAAAGATAATCCGTCAATAGGCATTTAAAATAAGTCCTTTTATTTATATTAACGATTTATGATAATCCTTATTGCTCTAACGATTTAATAAGGCAACGATTATATCTTCATCTAAACTTTTTATCTGTATATCTACACTTTCAGCAGGATTTTCCAAAAGGCTTTTTAAGGCAGCATCTTTTAAATCAGTTCCGAGACCGGAGTAATCTTCTGTCTTTTGGCTAAGAAGAAAATCTTTCATGCTTAATGTAGCGTCAACAAGTTGATTTACATCTTTACGTATAGAATCAGCTGTATCTTCTTTACTTCTTACCTTTTCAATTGTTCCGTTCACTCTCGCAATAAAGCTTTCTGCTTCTTCTTTGTTTTTTATATTAATATTTTTTTCTTCTGTTAGCTTTAAGTCCCTTAACGATATATCTTTGATAGCATTGGATATATCTATATCTTTGCCGTTAAAATCTTTTATTACTGTTTTTTCTTCTATACCGTCACTTAGCACGGCATTATCATCAAATTTAGTATCTTCCGCAACTTTATCTATTTTATCCAGCTTCTCATTTATACTTCTATTAACGGTTGCCCAGTCCTGATCCTTATCATCTTCTTTTAACACTTTTTCCAAAGATTTTTTAATAGAATTTAAATTTTCAGATACCTGGCCAAGACCACTTTTAGCTAATTCCAAAACATTAAGAGCTTTTTGAACATCTTCAATTGTATTTTGATCAACTTTACTTTTTAAATTTTCCACGTCAATATCTTCAACCTGATTAAATCCGCTATCAGAGGTTGAAGATTTATTACTCTTTTCAACTGTCCTTGTCTGAAAACTATTAGCTTGCGAATGATTAGAAACAGGAGTCAAGCCAATATCATCCATGAAAAATGACATGATTTAAAATCCTCCAGACAAAGTAAATTAAAAGTGTGATTCTTATATATTTATATTATTCCCTATTTTTATTAAAAAATAACACCTAAATTGAAAAGTTTTACATTTATTTACACAAAAAAATTTTTTAATAAATAATTCAAGAAAATGACCACAAGCTCTTATGTTTTAATATAAAATTTGTTATGAGCTGAATTTTATTTATTTTTCTGAGGATAACCGCATGGATACAATGTCAAAAAATAGCTTCCGAGCATTATTAAAAAAAATATTTGAACTTCCTATCTGGATAAAACAGTCAATATATCTGGAAATAAAACACGAACTGGAACAAACAATTAAAGATAACATAAAACTGATAAAAAAGGATAACTCTTTACAATTGTATATTCCAAAAGCTACATTTCTGGGAAAAACTGAACTGGAATCCAAATCTAAAAACCTGGATGAAAATATATATAAATTTCTGAACGGATGCATGCATAACCTTAGCATTATAGAAATTGCAATTAATTATAATTGGAGTTTGGCTGAGTGCTCAACTCATTTTATTAATGCGATAAACTCTGAACTGATAATACCGCCGGAATCAACTTCTATAAAAGGAACAGCTCTTTATATGGGCGGATTTATCAGGCTGGGAGAATACTTTGTGAAGCTTGGAAAAATAACCCTGGAACAACTTGATGAAGCTCTTAGAACACAAAAATATATTGAAAATACAGTTAAAGATAAAATAGGTATCGCACAAATATTAATAAATCTGGGATATCTAACAAAAGCTGATGTTGAGGGAATTTTATTATTAAAGGAAGAATGTAAAAAAAGATACATACCAGACGATGATCTTGACAGCTCTGATGACTTTACTGATAATAGTAAAGAAGCAGAGCTTAAAAAACAAATTTCGCAATTAACAAAAGAAAATAATCAATTAAAAGATCAAATGCGGAAAATGTTTAAAATTTAATACAAGAAATATGAAACTCCTCTAAAAAATGAAACAAGAAATTTTACTAAAAATAAAAAGATCCAACTTGATAGAAAAAAAACATTATGGCTTTATCACTGTTGTAAATGATGACGGTTCAATTTCATCACAAATAGGTGACAGCATAAATTCCTCATTTTTTATAAGATCTTGCATGAAGCCTTTTCAGGCCTTACCTATACTAACATCAGGAGCGTTTAAAAAATTTAACTTAGACTTGAGAGAACTTGCGGTTTCTGCAGCTTCACATACAGCAAGCTTTGAACATGTAGAAACAGTAAAAAGCATTTTAAACAAGATAAATTTATCGCAAAATCATCTTCAATGCGGTATTCACGAGCCAATAGACATAAAAACAAGAAATCACCTAATAAAAAATGATTTAAAACCATCTCCCATACACAACAACTGTTCGGGAAAACATGCCGGAATGCTGGCTGTTTGCGTACACAACAAATGGAACTTAAAAAAATATTTAGACATAAACCATCCATTACAAAAAGAAATTCTACAAATACTAAAAGATTACTGTGAACTGAAGGGTAAAATAGAGAATTCCGTAGATGGTTGCTCTACTCCGATATATGGCATGCCTTTACATAAATTAGGATTGGGGCTTTTAAAGTTATTCCTCAGCAAAGAAGGCCAGCCTCTAAAGAAAGCTTTTAAAGATAATCCTGTTCTAATAGGCGGGGAGAAAAGACTGGATACAACCATAATAAAAGCATCTAAAGGCAACCTTGTATCAAAAATAGGAGCTGATGGCCTTTGCGTAGTAATTAATCCTGACGTAAAGCAGGCACTTGTTGTAAAAGTGTATGATTCCAGCCAAACAGCCCGGTCAGTTGTCACTCTGGAAACTTTAAAACAGTTAAATTGGCTCTCTAAAAAAGAATGCGAGCATGATGACTTTAAATCCCTTGATAACTTAACAGTCAAAGACTTAAAAAATACAGCTGTCGGAGAAATAGTACCTACTTTTAATTTAAAATAAAAATAGCAGCTTTTCAGCTGCCACCTAAATAGTTAAGTCATTCATTACTACTTTTTAATATAGTACTTGGTACTGCCACTTGAAGATCTACTGCTGGATATTTTACTGCTTGAGCTTGGCATTGAATACCTGGAACTGCCACTTGAAGATCTACTGCTGGATATTTTACTGCTTGAGCTTGGCATAGAATACCTGGAACTATCACTTAAAGATCTACTGCCGGATATTTTACTGCTTGAGCTTGGCATAGAATACCTGGAACTATCACTTAATGATCTACTGCCGGATATTTTACTGCTTGAGCTTGGCATAGAATACCTGGAACTATCACTTAATGATCTACTGCTGGATATTTTACTGCTTGAGCTTGGCATAGAATACTTGGAACTATCACTTAAAGATCTACTGCTGGATATTTTACTGCTTGAGCTTGGCATAGAATACTTAGTACTATCACTTAAAGATCTACTGCCGGATATTTTACTGCTTGAGCTTGGCATTGAATACTTAGTACTATCACTTAAAGATCTACTGCCGGATATTTTACTGCTAAAGCTTGGCTCATAATGTTTAGTATTATCACTTAATGATCTACTGTCGGATGTTTTACTGCTAAAGCTTGGCTCATAATGTTTAGTATTATCACTTAATGATCTACTGCCGGATATTTTACTGCTAAAGCTTGGCTCATAATGTTTAGTATTATCACTTAATGATCTACTGCTGGATATTTTACTGCTTGAGCTTGGCATAGAATACTTAGTACTATCACTTAAAGATCTACTGCTGGATGTTTTACTTGATGACTCAGGGCTTTTACCCAATATTCCACTATTAAAACTTTTTCCTGTTAGAATTTCAATCGCAGCAAATATATCTTCAAACATATCTTTTGATTTAGAGCTACTTTTTTTAGAGTCTGGCCTAACATCAGATTTATCAACACTAGTATTTATATCACCAGATTTAAACTTCTTTATATCAATCATAGAAAAAATACCATCCGAAGCTTTTTTCGGATCATTTGCATTGTCTAGCTTTTCCAGTACAGATGGATTATTCAAAAAATATAATACAGATTCACGAGCTTCTTCAGGTAACGACTTATCCAGGGAAGCAGAACTAAGATTATCAAAATTAATCTTGCCATCTCTCTTTGCTCCATCTGAAGTTTCTATCTCGTCAAAATATTTTTCCACCAAGCTCAAAGCTTTACCTGTATCCATTTCATTCTTTTTATCTTTAGTTTCTACATCAGAATTATCCCCTGTATCAGGCGTTACTACCGTATCAGAATTATCCCCTGTATCAGGTGTTACCACCGCATCGGAATTATCCCCTGTATCAGGCGTTACTACCGCATCGGAATTATCCCCTGTATCAGGCGTTACTACCGCATTGGAATTATCCCCTGTATCAGGTGTTACTACCGCATCGGAATTATCCCCTGTATCAGGTGTTACTTCATTCACAACTTTTTGGGATGCTGGAGATAAATCTTTAGTAGAAACTTTCACATTTGATAAATCATCACAAATTAATTTACTGGAGATTATTTCATTACGAGAATCTGCTACATCGTATGTAAGCCAACCATCTTCTATTTTAAAATTTGTAGCTTTATAACCCTTTTGGGACATATTTTGATCCAAAATATCCATCCCTGATACTTCTTTTAATTTTATAGAGCTAGGGTTATCAGGCTCACAACTTGCCATATAAAACTTATCATCTTGCTGTATCAGAATTTCTTGTTTGTCTTTTTCAGATAATTTATTAAATAATACTTTATCTTCCTTTGCAAATATTTTAGCAAAATCAACTTTATTATTATTTTCTGCTCCATATTCAAAAATAATTTTATTAAATTGTGACCTGCCACTTCCGGTCTTTAAATCCATTTTTTCTGTTACAAACTGGTTAGAGCCTACAGTCTCGGATTCATCTTTGCCATTCAAGACGTAACTTTTAACTTGATAAGAATCATCACCAAAAAATAAGTCAGAAGTATATGGATTTTTATTAGAAACATTCTGGATAAATTGCTCTTCTGTTAGACGCGTTAACTCATCTGTCTTTGCATTAAAGCTATAAACATCGGTATTTAAAGCCTGAAACATCAAGCTCTCTTCATTTGCATAAAATCTCTCAAGACTAATAGTATTATTCTTGAGATTATCTTCATCTATCATCTGATCCCAGATTGAAGTATAATCTCTATAGTACTCACCTGTCGCACTGGCACTTAATTTAAGATAAGAAGCATAACCATCACCGTTTAATTTTTTACCATGATTTTGAGCATATACTTTATTTAATGCAGCCATAGAATTCTGAGTTGATGATATTGACATGATAAATACCCCTTTAATTAATAGGATAAAAAATACCAAACTTTTATTTACCTAAAAGCTAAACTCTACCCTTATATATTTATATTTTATATACTCCTGTTTATATAAAAACAAAAAAAATCAATAATTACATAAAAAATATATATTTTTACATGAATTAATAATTATTAAAGTATTTTTTTCTTTACACCTGCTACCTTTCTTACATCCATAGTATCTTTCCCCTGAATATCAAGTTGATTATTTATACTGTATTTACTCTTTAAGGATTCAAATGTGGATTGATTGCCTTTTATTGATCCTGAATAAGCAGGGACTGCATTAGATGAACCTGGTGTACTCATTCTACCCCCGTCATGAATTCTTAAACTATTCATTTTATCCAATCTTGAATTTGAAGGGCTAAACAAATCTGAAGCAGGATTATCAGATTTTACTTCTAACCTGCCTATATTTAAAGCTGGCCTCTTAGTCTTTGTAGTATTTTTATCTACATCAGGCTTTACTTCTGCAATTGGCTTATCAGCTACTACTGGCTTATCAGATTTCACTTCCAACCTGCCGATATTTAGA
>JANQHM010000014.1 GCA_028282645.1 Candidatus Gastranaerophilales bacterium | reverse complement strand
CTCAAAAATACTTTTCAGATTATTCAATCAGGTAAAAGCTAATAAAATAAGCTAAACTCTGAAAAGAGAAATCTGAAATTTAATTTGGAACCTGTATAATAACCAAGAGCCTGTCTGTTAAAAAAAATAAAAACTAATTATATCAATAATAAAGGCTTATTATCCAATAAAAAATTAAATTATATATTAATAACTGTCAAACACATATGGATTATTAAACAGTCCCTGTAAATTTTTATAAAATTCACTGGCGTGGTGGCCGTCTGCAATTGCATGATGAACTTGCAATGATACAGGAATCATTATTTTATCATTTTCTTCAAAACATTTACCCCACACAACTCTAGGGATAAAGTCAGTTGATCTGTTTTTATAAGGGTTTGTAAAAGAAGTAAATGATAACCAAGGTAGACAACTGGTATATATTAAATCATCTCTTTTATTTTCACCTTTTAAAGTGGGATTATCTTTTTCTTTATTAATAACATTTGTTGTTTCTTCTAAAAAAGTTCTAAAATCTTCAAAATATTCAGCAATACAATTGGAGTACAGCTTTTGTTTTTCAAACTGATAAGTAAACCCTACTCCAATTTGTTCATACAAAATAATTTTATTTTTTTTGCATCTGATTTTACATTCCTCTATTTCATTTATAGACCTTAAAGTGCAGTATAAAACTGTTAAAAAAAATGGTAAATTATGTTTTTCGCGGTACTTTAGCGTTTCTGAAATACTTACATTAGCAGTTATAGAGAATTGAGGAGATTCATAATCCTTAAAAAATTGAAAATGCTCTTTTCTTTCCCAATCTTCTAAATCAATTATTTTGTACATCTTAAAATTCCTTACCATCTTCATTATTTATCTACAGCTTTTTATAGTTTTATACTATAATAATACTTTATTTGAAAATAATCTATACACAAAAGAAATAAAAAAGAAATAATTTTTATAAACTTAACAAAAAAATAAAATAGTTTCTTTAAATGATGATAATTTTAGCACAATACTTTACTTTTTTTTATAATATGATGGAGAATTAGGAGTAAATTATGATTATTACAAATATTGAAAGTATTCCAAATAAAAATATTGTGGAGCATTTTGGAGTTGTTTCAGGCAGTACTGTTAGAGCAAAACACGTTGGTACTGATATATTAGCGGGAGTAAAAAACTTCTTTGGCGGAGAGCTGGGAGGCTATACAGATTTATTAAATGAAGCAAGGCAAGAATCCGTAGAACGTATGACAAAAGAAGCCTCCTGGAAAGGTGCAAATGCAATAGTAAATGTAAGATTTGCAACATCTTCCATTACTCAGGGAGCCTCTGAAATCTATGTATACGGCACTGCCGTAAGAGTTGAGTAGGAGGTCGCTTACGCATGGATATCGGACAGATTATAATTTCTATAATATTATTACTGGTAGCGTTTTCCAGCGGTACACTAATAGAAAAAAGACATTATAAATCTATTAGAAAAAGAGAAAAAGCTTATTTAACAATTCCAGTACTTTCTACAAAAGAAGTACCCGTTGAAGCAGAAACAATAGAAGCAGTACAACTGGTAGGAGATGGTGTTGTCATAGCCGGTGATCATTTTAAGATGTTTTTAGCAGCTCTTATTAACCTTATAGGTGGCAGAATAACTACTTATGAAAGTCTTATCGACAGAGCGCGCAGAGAGGCAACACTTAGAATGATGAAAAAAGCAAGATTAATAAATGCTGATATGATTATTAACTTTAGGATAGAAACATCTAATGTCAATTCTATTCAAGATACCTCTGAAAAACATAAAAACGCAGCGATAGAGGCTTTTGCATACGGCACAGCCATAAGAGTTAAAAAGTAATATATTACTTATGAAATATACACCGGTTGATATAGAAGAAAATTTAAATGTTAGCAAGGTAAGTCCGCTTGTGCAAGTTTGCCAGATAATGGCGGGGTTGTTTATTGTAATAGCAGCCTTATTTGTTGTATGTAGTATCTGTGCGGACTTTATAGTCCAATATATTCCAATTGAATGGGAGCACAAACTATTAGTAAAACATACAAAATCCGTCTATCCTAAAATAGAAAAAAAGCTTAACACGCTAGTACAAGGATTGTGTAAAGAAACCAGCAGCAAAGACTGCAATTATTATAAGCTCAATATAATTAAATGCAAGCAACCCAATGCTTACGCAAGTTTAGGCGGGCAAATTTTACTTACGGATTCTTTTTTAAGGTTTATAGAGTCGGAAAATGAATTAAGTTTTGTGCTGTCTCACGAACTAAGCCATATAATCAATAAAGATCCTGAGAAAAACCTAAGCCGACAAATTTTGCTGGGGCTGCTCCTGTCTGTTTTTGTTCAAGATGCACAAGTAACAGAAATGTTGAACCTCTCTGCCAATAATGTAACTTTGGCTTACTCCAGAGAGGTTGAAAAGCGTGCTGACCTGGAAGCTGTAGAAACTATTAACAGGTATTACGGAAACACAGCAGGCAGCATAGATATGTTTGAAAGAATTATGGAAAAAGATAAAAACTTCGAGCTTTTTTATTATTTTTCCACTCATCCGCCGTATAAATCAAGAATAGAAAATATCAAAAGCTACATAAAGGAAAATAACTATTTATATAGAACTTCAGAAAAAAAACCTTTAAAATTTATTAAATTAAAATAAAATATCATACAAATATACCTTCTATAAGCCTCTTAACAATTTATATAATCAAATAGAAATAAAATTTAATTATTTATTTTTAAATATAATTTATATAAAAATAAAATCAATATTGTATTATATTGATATATATGTTAAAACATCAAGTAAGATAATCTAACTACCAAATAAATATAAAAAAAATAAAATAGACTAGAAAAGCATGATATTAGCGTAGCAGAAGCGTTTAAAGAGGTACAAAGCTTGTTAGATATTCACATAGGACATCATTGGATTTCTCACATAGGACCGTTAAAAGTACATATGGATACGGTTGTTACAGCGTGGCTTGCAATGGGTCTATTGCTTGCATTGGCAATATACATAACCCGACATCTTAACAGAATACCCGGTAAAGTACAAACTGTAGCAGAAATGGCTTTAGAATTTATTGAGGGTCTTTCTGTCGGTCAAATGGGCAAAGAGGGCTATAAGCATATTTCTCTTATAGGTTCCTTATTTTTATTTATATTGGTGGCAAACCTTATGGGGCAATTACCCTGGAGATTATTGCCGCTTCCGGGAGAATTTGCATCGCCTACTAATGATTTAAACGTAACACTGGGCCTGGCGTTGATTGTTTCTGTTTATTATATTGGTGCCGGATTAATTAAGAAAAAATTTGCTTATTTTAAGCATTATTTTCAACCATTCTGGTTTATTGCACCGATGAATGTTTTAGAAGATTTTACAAGACCTATGGCGTTATCTCTCAGGCTATTTATCAATATTTTAGCCGGAGAGGTATTAATTTTAGTTATTGGAGGTCTTGTTCCGATATTTGCAGCTGTACCGCTTATGCTTTTTGAATTATTCATTGCGTTTATCCAGGCATTTGTATTTGCAATACTGGCAGCGTCTTATGTATCCGGTGCAGTATCAGATGAACACTGATACACATATTAATAAAAATAAATAAAAACGGGCGAGCGAGTCGGCATAGCCGATGCAAAGCAAATCCAAAATAAATATTCCCCCTTTACATCACGTTAGTTAAAGTAGATTACTGAATAATTGATGATTAATATAGGGGCTTAACCCCAGGGGGTAAAGGGGTAGATAAAAAAATAATTTATTCCATAAAAGAAGAAGTATAGTATTAGAGAAGGAGATTAAAATGGATCCAAAGTCAGCGGCTATTATAGCATCTGGTTTAGCAGTAGGTTTAGCAGCTATAGGCCCCGGAATAGGCATGGGTAATGCGGTTGCAGCAGCTATAGAAGGTATTGTACGCCAACCTGAATCAGTGTCTAAAGTAAGAACATTTATGTTTATCGGTCTGGCGTTTATGGAAGTACTCGCGTTATACGCATTGTTCGTTGTATTAATATTCCTTGTTAAATTCATATTCTAGGTTTAGTTAACTATGCTGGAATTCAACGGAACATTTATTGTAATAGTAATAAGCTTTGTTGTCTTTATGATAATTATGCAATATATCTTTTACAAACCGATGATGGAGATGAAAGCTCAACGTGATGCTTATGTTGATACTAATCGACGACTTGCAGACAATGCTGACGGAGAATCACAAGGCTTAATAAAAGAATTTAACAACAAAATTTTCAATGCCAAGGCCAAATCAAACGAGATAGTTTCAGCAGAAATAGAAACAGCTAATAAAGAAAGAACAAAAATCTTGCAAGAAAAGCAAAATATAATGCAAGATAAAATTGAAACTGCTGAACAAAAAATAGAAGAAGAAAAAAATAATTCTATAGAAAACCTAAAACCTCAAATAGTGGCTTTAGCACAAGAAATTTCTTCCAAAATATTAAACGAAGATGTTGTTATAGCAAATGTAACTCCTGAATTAATAGAAAAAACACTTAATAACAGGTAAAACAATGAATTTGTTAGATTTATTTATGAGTCCGGCTTTTGCAGAGACGGCACATCAGGCCAAGGAAACGATTGATTACCATAGTCAAGGTGGTATGAGCTTTATTGATTATATTTTCCACTCAAATATTATAAACTTTATAATAGTAGTTGCTTTTTTGCTATGGTTAAATAAAGTGCAAAAATTTACTTCTATTATTGACCAAAGGCAAGAAGAAATTTCGACAAAAGTTCTTGATTCTGAAGAGTCAAAAATGAGAGCTGAATTTAAGCTGGAGGAAACTAAAAAACAACTGAGCAGCTCCAATGAAAAAATTGATACCATTGTAAAAGACGGAAAGGAAGTTGCAAAAAGTTTGTCATCCGAGATAATTATTGAAGCAAAAACATATGCAAAAGACATTGAAGCAAAAACAGAGAATGTTATAGATACTAAAAGGACTCAAGCTGTATCAGAAATAAAAACAAAAATAACCGGGGCTGCTTTTGAAATAGCCAGGGAGCATATTAAACAGTCTTTGGATGACAGAATGCACCATAAATTTATAGATGAATTTATTGAAGGTTTAGATAATCTAAAGGTATAACTTTAAAATGGTTGAAGAGCATCAAATTTCAATAGTTGCAAGCAGATACGCACAGGCTTTAATCCGGCTTGGGGAAGAGAACCACAAGCTGGACGAGTATTTACACAGTTTGGTTAGAGTCCAAAATACTTTGGCTGAAAATAAAGAACTGGCAAAATTTCTGGAACACCCGATAATTTCTAAAGAGGACAAAAAGGAAGTTGTCTGCAATGTGTTCCAAAGTCATATATCTATTGATATTCTTAATACTTTAAAAGTTCTGCTGGACAGAAACAGAACATATATATTTAACTCGCTTATAAGTCATTACAAGGAATTGCTTAATCAAAAACGAAATATTACTATGGCTGAAGTTATAACAGCGGTTCCAATAAACGAAGATATTAAATATAAATTAAAAGACAAGTTGCAAAGTCAATTTAACAAGAATTTTCAGATAGAACATCGGATAGACCCTGAAATTATCGCAGGTGTGATTGTTAAATTCGGTGATAGAGTAATTGACGGAAGCATTAAATCAAAATTAAAAAATATGAAAAAACATTTAGCTTAGAGGTATATTAAAAATGAGCATTAGACCTGACGAAATCAGTTCCTTAATAAAAAATAAAATAGAAAAATACGAAAGTACGCTGGAAGTATCAGATATTGGTACAGTTATTGAGGTTGGTGATGGTATTGCCAGAATTTATGGACTAAGAAAAGCTATGGCTAGTGAATTGATTGAGTTTGATGATGGTCATGGCACCGTAGGCATGGTATTAAACCTTGAAGAAGACAATGTTGGTGCTGTAATATTAGGGGAATACAAATATATAAAAGAAGGTATGACCGTAAAAACAACTGGAAAAATCGCATCCGTGCCGGTTGGTGATTCGTTGATAGGTAGAGTTATAAATCCAATTGGGCAAGCTATTGACGGAAAAGGCCCTATGCATTGTGAAAATTCACGTCCTATAGAGAGAATTGCGCCGGGTATTGTAAAAAGAAAATCAGTACACCAGGCAATGCAAACAGGAATTACTGCGATTGATACATTAACTCCTATTGGAAGAGGCCAAAGGGAGTTAATCATAGGAGATAGACAGACCGGAAAAACAGCTATTGCAATTGATACAATCCTTAATCAAAAAAAGACCGACGTAATTTGTATTTATGTAGCAATAGGACAAAAAACAAGTTCTGTAGCACAAATTACTAAAACATTAGAAGAATATGGCGCACTAGATTATACTATCATAGTTGCAGCTGCTGCTAACGAAACAGCTCCGCTACAATTCCTCGCACCTTTTGCAGGAACTTCTATTGCAGAAGAATTTATGGAGCAAGGAAAGCATGTTTTAATTATCTATGATGATTTAACAAGACATGCCTGGGCATACAGAGCTATGAGCTTACTGCTCAAAAGACCGCCGGGAAGGGAAGCATATCCCGGGGATGTATTTTACTTACATTCCAGACTACTGGAAAGATCCGCCAAGTTATCCGACGAACTTGGAGGCGGTAGCATAACATCTTTGCCTATTATTGAAACCCAAGCCGGTGATGTTAGTGCTTATATTCCTACAAACGTTATTAGTATTACAGATGGACAAATATTTTTAGATTCTGACTTGTTCAATGCCGGTATCAGACCCGCTATAAACGCCGGTATATCCGTATCAAGGGTAGGCGGAGCCGCTCAGACAGCAGCGATCAAATCCGTAGCAGGCAAGTTAAGACTTGATTTAGCCCAGTTTAGAGAACTGGAAGCTTTTGCTCAGTTTGCAAGTGATTTAGATAAAGCTACTCAGGATCAATTAAAAAGAGGTGAAAAATTAAGAGAAGTTCTTAAACAGCCTCAATATAAGCCTTTATCGGTCGCACAGCAATATATAATTCTTTTTGCTGGCAATAACGGGCTATTAGACGATATTAATATTTGTAAAATGTACGAATTTAAAGAAAATTTATTTAGCTATATGACTTCTAACCTTGTTGAGATAGAACTCAAGCTTAATAGAGGCGATAAGTTAGACAGTGAGGAGAAAAAAACTTTGCATTCCGAGATTGAAAAATTCAAGGAAAGTATTATCGGATTCAAAAATGGGTAGTGGTCAGTTGAGTACTGATGCTTACAAGTAAACTTAAGTTATATCAAAAGCTTACAGCGATGACATAAGAAAGGTGATGACCATCACCCAAAAGTGAATAGGTAGGAACAAGACATGCCTAATTTAAAAGATATAAAAAGAAGAATAAAAAGTATTCAAAATACGCAAAAGATAACACAGGCTATGAAAATGGTTTCAGCTGCCAAAGTGCGAAGAGCAGAAGCAAAGGTTAAGTGTGCTCGACCATACTCTAAAAAAATTTCTGATGCCTTAAGTTTTCTACTGTCCAAAAAGCCAGAAATTAGAGATACTACAATAATTACTCAAAGAGCCATGGATAATTATCCGGCATTACTAGAGCATAGAGAAATGAAAACAGTCGGATTGTTATTAATAACTTCAGACAGAGGCTTGGCAGGCGGATATAATGCAAATCTTGTAAGGGCTGTAACCAGAAGAATCAGAGAGCTAAAACAAAGTAATATTGATGTAAAACTGTATATTGTTGGACTAAAAGGAATAAGTGCTTTAAAAAGAAAAAATAATGTTGAAATGGTAAAGACTTATTCCAGAATGCCGGTGGTTCCAAGCGTTCATGAGGCTGATTTAATAGCAGAAGACCTGGCCGAAGCATTTGTGGAAAAAAAAATTGATAGTATAGAGTTTATTACAACTAACTTTAAATCAATGATGTCTTTTGACGTTCAATCGTGGAAAGTTTTACCCGTACTGCTTCCATCTCAACCTGAAGAATATGAAAGTTCAAGTGAGATGATATTTGAGCCCAGTCCTGAAGCTGTATTACAAAAAATTGTACCTTTATACTTATCAAATAGGGTTTATCAAGCTCTTTTAGAAGCTTCTGCCAGTGAACTGGCTTCCAGGATGGCAGCTATGTCTGCGGCTACAAAAAATGCAAGTGAAGTAATTCAACAATTGACGGTTGTTTACAATAAAGCCAGACAAGCTTCCATTACTCAGGAAATTTTAGAAGTTGTTAGCGGTGCTAATGCTTTAAATAATTAATTTAACGAATAAAAAATTTTTTCAGATTCTTGAGTTAGTATAATGCCTTTTTTAGCTATAATTTTATTATATTTTATATAAATATGTTTTTAGACCTTTATAATTTGCTTTTATTCCTAGTCTTTGATAATATTTTTTTATAAATAAATTTTAAATTAAATATAAAAATTTTTAAAAAAAGGAATTAAAAATAAATGGTTAAAAAGGCTTTAATTACTGGAAAAACCGGACAAGATGGCTCTTATTTGGCAGAATATCTCTTGGAAAAAGGTTATGAAGTCCACGGTATTATCCGGCAAGCAAGCTCTTTAAATTTAGAGCGAATTCAGCACTTATATAAGGATCCTAATATATATAAAATAAAGCTCTTTTTGCATTATGTTGATTTATCAGAAAGTTCAAGTTTATATAAAACACTGGAAAAGATAAAACCTGATGAAATATATAACCTTGCCGCACAAAGCCATGTGCAGGTAAGCTTTAATAATGCTGAATACACAAGCGATATTAACGCTATGGGTGTTATTAGAATATTAGAAGCAATAAAACAGATTCAAATAAAAACAAAATTTTATCAGGCTTCGACCAGTGAATTATATGGCAAGGTGTGCGAAACTCCCCAAAATGAATTAACACCGTTTTATCCCAGAAGTCCTTATGCAGTTGCAAAGTTATACGCGCATTGGATAACTGTTAATTATCGTGAAAGCTATAATATGTTTAATTGCACCGGAATACTTTTTAACCATGAGTCACCAAGAAGGGGTGAAAATTTTGTAACAAAAAAAATTACAAAAAATTTAGCAAGAATTGTAGCAGGAAAACAACAAAGAATATATCTGGGAAATTTGGATGCAAAAAGAGATGGGGGATATGCAAAGGACTATATTGAGGCCATGTGGCTAATGCTACAATATAATGAGCCTGATGATTATGTAATAACAACAGGAAAAGGTTATTCTATAAAAGAATTTCTTAGCGAAGCTTTTTCTTTGGTAAATTTGGATTGGGAAAAGTATGTAGAAATAGACTCTCAGTATTTCAGACCCTCAGAAGTAGATGTTCTGGTAGGTGTGCAAGTAAAGCACGACAAAAACTAGGTTGGACTCCAAAAACATCTTTTAAGGAACTGGTTAAAATAATGTTAGAAGAAGATCTAAAAGCTGAAGGCATTATTCATAATGATAAAGTACTTTGTTGCACCTAGAAATAAATTTTTACAACATACTCTAAAGATTGTCTTATTGTTTCAATACTGTTATTCTGGGGTTTAAACATTTCAATGGTTAAATATTTATTATAACCCAAGCCTATTAATGTATCAGCAATCAGCTTATGATCTGTACTTAGAGTACCAATTGGTTTTAAATCGGGTTCACTTATATGTATATGTTCGATATAATCAAATGAATATTCCAAAGTCTTGATATAATCTTCGTTATTAAGTGTCATTACACCGATGTCTAAGTTTAAGCCAAGCCCTGACGAATTTATTTTCTTTAAAAAATTAACAGTATCTTTTGTTGTAGTTAAAAATTCGCATCCATAATAATCAGAAACAGGCTCTATACAAAATTTAATATGGTTTTTAGCCGCATGCTCCCCAATTTGAGAAAAGAAATCAACAGCAATATCAAGAGCAGAATTTTTATCTGTATCAAACAGTTTTCTGTTTTGGTAAGAACCGAACACAAGCTTGTCAACTCCTATATTTGAAGCAAAATCAACAGTCTTTTTTAGATATTCTAATGTTTTTTTTCTTGCTTCTTTTGTATTAAACAATTGTAAATCAGATTGTTTATATAAAAGAGACTGCAAAGCAGTAATAAAAATATCTTTTTCATTCCAAAATTCTAAAAACTCATCAATTTTAGGATCATTTATCTTATTAATATTGCTTGTCATACGCTGAGGAGTAGTATCAATACTTTTTACATTCAGCTCATTAAACAAATCAGCAACTTTACTATCTTCTTCAGGCTCCCAGGCAAAAGATGTTACAGATAAATTCATATATTATTCCTTACCTATTATTACTTGTAAACAATATTTTTTCATTTTCTTTTTTTATTTTACTTGAAAGATGCTTTTGGGGCTTCAAATTTTTTTGTTTATAAATATTTGTTATTTCTGAGATTAAAATACCTAATATCAAAATAGATATACCTAAAACTTGTTGAGAATAAATCTGTTCCTTTAATATTACAGGAGCAAGCCCCATCACTATAGCAGGTTGCAATATCCATAACATAGAACCATAAGTTGCTCCTATCATTTTGATAGATTTAACAAAAAATTTGTTTGCATAAATCCAGCAAATACTACTTGAAAACAATACTGTCCAAAAAGTTAAACTGCTTTGTTTTATAACATTTTTAAAATCTATCGGCAAGAAAATTAAGCACATAAATCCGCAAATAATAAGCATATAGCAAGAAAGCTTACCTGATGAAATATTTTTTAACTTTTTAAATATTTCTTCCACTTTAATTCTGTAAATATAAGCTGTAATCACTGTCAAAAATGAAAACATAACACCGATATAGTTTAAGCTTAATTTATTTATATCTGTTAAATTTATAACAAGCAATACACCGCTAAAAGCAATTAAAAAACCTAAATAAAAATATTTTGATAACTTTTTATCAATTCTAAAAGCTTGATGTATAGTTATTACAAGAGGTGTTAATGCAATAATTGCCGTAACTTTAATAATATTTAAATATTTTAACGCTATAACATTTGCTAATGTATAACAAAGCATTAAAAAACTCAATAAAAGTAATGAGCCAAAATCTTTACCCTCTATAGGGAGCTTGGGCCTGTTTATAACAAAAGATAATATCCCCGTCATAACGGCTAAAATTCCCATCATAGACAATGACGAGATTGAAAAATCATTAAACCCATACTTAATAAAAATAGGTTTTAAAGACTCTAAAATTAAAGCTATAACTAGAAATACATAACCAAGACATTTATCCATTATATAAAACCCAAATCTATATTTACACTAATAATATACTAAAATTGATGGTAGTGGTTAATTTTTAAGTGATAAATTGTAATTAATAATAAACAATCGTGTAACAAGATCATGCCAGAAGTCAGACTTTGAAAAAGCTAATGTTTTTCTAGTGTAACGAGCTAATCTTTGTCTAATGGTACAGTTAAATCTTTCAATATGACATGTTTCACCGCTACTTTTGTTCACAGATAAATGGTTTTCAGGAAAAATAGCGTTATAAGTATCCGATAAATCACTAAATTTAAATGTTTCTTTATATCGTTCAGGAATTCTTTCCTCAAGCTTTTTACAGCTTTTTTCAGTTCTGTCTCCAATAAAATAAGCAACAATTTGCCTTGTTTTTCGAGACAGTGCAAGCCATAACCATCTTTT
>JANQHM010000195.1 GCA_028282645.1 Candidatus Gastranaerophilales bacterium | reverse complement strand
GTATAAAAAGTATTGCTTTGAAGGTTAAATTCTCCTGCTTTAAATGTTTCACCATTTTTTATAAAGTCTGCTGTTTTAACAAGAGTGTTGCCGTTTTGTTCTTCATTAACGCCTGTAGTATTAAGGCTTATCTCTGTTATACCCAACTCATCAAGATAGAAAAATTCACCGTCTTTAATTACACCCAGCTCTTCAAAAGTTGTATCATTAGCATCAATTTTATTATCTCCATTAGAATCAAGATCTGCAAGTGCTTGAAATCCGTTACTAGCTGTGTTGCCATTTGCAAGCACTGTTTGGTCTCCAAAAATCTCTTTACCGTCTGTTATCCAACCGTCCTTATCAACATCTCTGGCAAGTACACCATCACCTGCACCAGCCCACGCAGTTTGTTCTGCAAAGCCTGAGCAGTCCATATCAAAGTATGCACCGTTAGTTACATTAGTTGTACTTATTTCTCCATCTCCGTTTAAATCGAGGATTAACGGATCGACTGGAGTAGTCGTAGCTTCGCCTTCTTTAAAAGGTGCAGCATAAGGTGGTAGCTCTGAGCCCGCTGCTGCTCCCATTCCTCCGCCTATAAAACATCCTGCTATAGCCCCTGGTATTATTCCTATACCTGGAACTATATTACCGATTGAAGCACCTAAAGCTGCACCAGGTAGACAGCCAAGAATCGGTGAAACAAAAAGTGTTCCCCTATTTTGAGCCTCCCATCCATCGCAAGAATAACCATTTTCAAAGCTTGGTACACAACCTTTAGCTTCTTTTTTCTTTACATGAACCACCATTTTAGTACTCCCCGTCTCTTAATTCACATTGTTTTTTTATATAAAAAATATTGCAATTTGTACATTTTTTTAAACTTTTTGCTATATTAATGCTTTTAAAAAAGTAATTATTTTTCTCGTTTGAAGCTCTACCTAAATAATGATAAGTGCACATTACTTCAGGATGTAACTCCCCAAAATATTTAATTTCTTTATTCAATACTTTTTTGAACAAATTTTCTGATTTTTTAAATTCTTTAATTCTAAGCAAAAATAAGGCGAAATCTTTTTCTGCATGAAGAACAGATAAAAAATCTAATTTGTGGCTTAACTCTATTCTCTTTTTATAAGCATTTTGTGATTTTATTGTTTCACCTTGCTTTTCATGAATTAAAGCTAACTCTCCTACCGATCTATAGTTAAATACATTTTTGCATTCAAATTTATTTAAATTTATGTTTTTAATATTCAAGTTAGCTGCTTTTATAGCGTTTTCATAATCCTTTAAATAAATGTAATATTTTAATAGTATGTAATTATTTATGCTTTTTGCATATTCAGGATTTTGTAACGTTGAATATTTTTTTTCTAATTCTGACAATTCATTTATTACCAAATCCAGCCTTTTTTTATCTTTTAATTTTATAGAAATAAGCTCCAAAGTCTGTAAATTCAATAGGCTTTCTGTAATGTTAGATAGTTTATTGCTTATAGCTAATGACTGTTGGGCATAACTCAAAGCTTTATTAAAATCACCTTTTTTTAAAGAAATGAATGACATCATTCTTAATGCGCCAAAATATAAATAATTCTTATCTTTATTATATTTTTTTCTTACTTCAATCTCTTTTTCGTAGAAAAAAATAGCTTTATCATAATATCTTTGACTGGCATAGAAATTAGCCATATCATTTAAAATCATTAATGAATAGTCATTATTAATTCCAAACCAATAATTAAATCGGTTATAGCTTGACTTTATAAAATTTTCTAATTGTTTATATTTGTTATCATTCATTAATTCCAAAAAAGCATATGAATAACTCCAATAGTATAAGTAAGAAGGGAGTAAGCCTATAAATGTCATTAGACAAAATAGGTACAATATCTTTAATTTAATAAATTCATCTTTATCATTATTTAGTTTCCTTATTTTATTACATATATGAATTATTTGAAGAGTTATTCTTTTTATATACTTATTCTGTTCCATTTGTTCTTCCAGCCTCTATATTAATATCTTTAGTTAATATTATAATAATTATATTTTTAAAAGCTACTTAATTCCCACTTTATCTATTTTTTATTTATCTTAACTATTTTTAATTTGATATTTATAATTTTACTATAACTAGCTTATAAAAGCAATAATTTATTTTAATTTTATTATAAAAAATAATTAGTTTAACTT
>JANQHM010000170.1 GCA_028282645.1 Candidatus Gastranaerophilales bacterium | reverse complement strand
AATAGTATTTTGGCTCATTTAAGTGTTTTTTTCAAAACAACTATTTTTTCAAACACTGACTATTTTTAATTTTTAGCTAGAATTAATTTGCCCTGATTAAAAACCAGATGTGCTTACATTTTATATCTTTAGTATATATCATAACATGTTTTTAAATTTTTTGCAGGCTCTTTAAATGTAAAAATGCTAATTTTGTAACATTGCTTAATGAAAAAAGATTGACTCTATCATCTACTTATCCAAATAAAAAAAATATGGCAATAAGTCATTAATCGTATATATCAAGGCATTGTCACCGTTATTTTCTACAATCACTTGTATATCTTGAGAAAATTCAGCTATCCATTGCCTACATGCCCCGCATGGAAAGCATTTATTTGTATTTGGGCTATAAATTGCTATTGCCAGAATGTCCTCTTTATTCTTTCCAAAGCTAATTGCCGTAGATAGTGCATTTCTTTCCGCGCAAAGAGTTAGGCCATAGCTTGCATTTTCCACGTTACAGCCCTGAACAGTAGAGTTATCCTTAAATAAAATACTTGCTCCCACTTTAAACTTTGAATAGGGTGCGTAGGCATTACTTGCTACTTGTTTAGCATGCTCTAATAATGTTAATGCTTGATTTTTATCCATGAATTTTTCCTAAATTTAATTGAGATTATTTTTGTACGTTGCGTATATCTTTATATAAATCAATATTTTTATTATTTTTTATTAATTTAAGGTCGTAATTAACTAAATCTTTATCTTTTTTTATATTATCATATATTTATTTCAAATATAAGCTCACTATCAGGGGTGTGATTGTATAGTGCTTTCTCTATTTTAACTTCTTCAGCATGGCTATAGGTTGCAGTTAAACAAATAAACAGAAAAGCGATAAGAGAGTTTTTAGTCATTATATTTTTTTTACCTCAATATCAATAATTTTTTTATCTATAAGTTAGCGACCCAAGGGTCTGGGTATTCTATCGAATAAATAACTTTAATAAATGCATTATTTTGAATATAAAATCTGGTTATGGTACGATTAAATAGGATAAAGTATAATAATTGGTTTTTATTTGGAAAAACCGGACTAGAAAAGGGATAAAAATTGAGTCAACAATCAGTCTTTGATAGTGGAAATATAGTTCCAATAAACATTAGGGACGAAATGAAGCGTTCTTATATAGACTATGCAATGTCTGTAATTGTAGGAAGAGCGCTGCCTGATGTGCGAGATGGCTTAAAACCGGTTCATCGTCGAATTTTATTTGCAATGAATGAACTCGGGATGACTCCTGATAAGCCATATAAAAAATGTGCCCGTATTGTTGGTGAAGTTCTTGGTAAATACCACCCGCATGGTGATACAGCGGTATATGATGCCCTGGTCAGAATGGCGCAAGATTTTTCTACTCGCTACCAAACAATAGACGGACATGGTAATTTTGGCAGTGTAGACGGTGACAGCGCGGCTGCTATGAGATACACAGAGGCCAGAATGAGAAAAATAACCACCTCTATGCTGGCAGATATTGACGCTGAAACCGTTGATTTTACTCCTAACTTTGACGGCAGCTTGGAAGAACCTGAAGTCCTTCCTGTACGCTTACCTATGCTATTATTAAACGGTAGTAGCGGTATTGCCGTAGGTATGGCAACTAATATACCTCCTCATAACCTAAATGAAGTTGTAGATGGCCTTATTACTCTTATTGATAATCCTGAATCAACTATGCACGATGTAATGCAACATATAAAAGGACCTGATTTTCCTACATCTGCTACAATTTTAGGTATGGATGGAATAAAATCCGCCTATGAAACAGGTCGCGGTAGTGTGATAATGAGGGCGGTCTGTAGCATAGAAGAACTTAGTGCGGGACCGGGCCGGCATGGTAGAATGGCAATTATAATTTCGGAATTGCCCTATCAGGTTAATAAAGCTAATTTAATTGAAAAAATTGCTGACCTTGTAAAAGATAAAAAAATAGAAGGCATTAGCGATATAAGGGATGAGTCCGACAGAGACGGAATGAGAGTTGTTATTGAGCTTAAAAGAGATGCAAAGCCTGATATAGTTCAAAATAACCTATACAAACAAACTCAAATGCAAACAACATTTGGGGTGAATATGCTTGCTCTTGTCGGAAAACAACCCAGACTACTTAATCTGTACGAAGTTTTAAATGAATTTGTAGAACATAGAGTTGAAATTGTAACAAGAAGAACAGAATTTGAATTAAAGAAAGCTGTTGCCAGGGCTCACATTTTGGCCGGTTTAATTATAGCTCTGGGTAATCTTGATGAAGTTATTGAAACAATTAAAACATCTCAATCGACAGAAATTGCAAGGAGCGCATTAATTAGTAAATTTGGCCTTGATGTGGATCAGGCTAATGCCATTTTGGAAATGCAATTAAGACGCTTAACCGGATTAGAGCAAGAGAAAATTAATGCGGAATACCTGCACTTGAAAGAGAAAATTGAGGAATATAGGGCTATTTTGGCTGACAGAAACAAAGTTCTTGCTATTATTAAAGACGAGCTTGTGGAAGATAAGAAAAGATTTGGTGATGAGAGAAGAACTCAGATTATTCCTCATCAAAATGAATTAAGCGTAGCTGATTTAACTCCGAATATTCCTATGGCTGTATTTATTACAAACCAAGGTTATATTAAGAGAATAGCTCTTGATACGTTTGAAAGGCAAAATAGAGCTACCAGAGGCAAAGGAGCTATTAAAACAAAAGAAGATGATGATGTACAACACTTCTTTACTGCAACAATGCATAATAAGGTTCTTTTCTTCAGTAATAAAGGCATCGGATTCAGCTTAAATGTATATGACTTTCCTGAAGGAGGAAGACATTCACGCGGTTTACCGATAATAAACCTTCTTTCTATCACTCAGGATGAATCTATTACAGCAGTAATACCTGTTAAAGAATTCTTGGAAGATAAATATTTAATTATGCTAACCAAAAAAGGTTATATAAAGAAAATAAAGCTAAGCAATTTTGAAATAATCAGAAGAAACGGCATAATATCCATCGGGCTGGATGATAATGATACACTAGGCTGGGTAAAGCTGGCTAATGATGATGATGAAATTATTATCGGAACAGGCCATGGCATGTCTATTAAATTCCCTGTGAGTGACTTAAGGCCGCTTGGAAGAAGTGCCAGAGGGGTAGCCTCAATAAAGCTTAAAACAGATGATTCTATAGTTGGTTTTGATATTGTGCCTAAAGATTATACTGCTGAATTATTAATTATTACAACTGACGGATACGGTAAAAGAACTTCTATAGCAGAATTTAGGCCACAAAATAGAGGCGGTATCGGCTTAATTGCAACTAAGTTTAAAAATAAAGCCAGTAAAGTAGCTTCTATTAATATCATTGCAGAGAATGAAGAAGTAATGATAGCTACAGCACAAGGTATTGTTACAAGGCAAAGTGTCGCAAAAATACCAAAACAGGGTCGACCTGCTACTGGTGTACGTATTCAGTCATTAGATGAAAATGATTATGTTGCCAGTGTAAATAAAGTTGTAAATTCAATGTCTATCAATATTGATGTTGAAAATGAAGCACAAGGCGATATTACAGACAGCTAATGACCACTACCAAATAATTAAATATATAAACCGGAAAAAAGCCGTCCTTATAAAAAATATTTGAGGATGGCTTTTCTAATATTAAACAATTTTCATTATTTTTTTGTTTTTAATAATATATACTAATTCTAAAATACTTTTCAGGTTATTCAATATATATTATATATTAAAGTATTTTTAAGCTCCGTATAACCCCATCAATCTATACCAAATAAACTATAGCAAAAAAAATAATATAGCTCTAATATTTAAAATGTAACTAAAAATTTTAAATGAGGTATCTAATATTATGATCTGGGAGTTAAAAAGAGATTTAATTCTATCAGATGATGATGATGTTAATTTTGAAGGTTCTTTAGAAAAAAATCTGGCTAAAGTGTCAACACGAGAGATAGAGAATCTAAGTAACAGAATTCATTTTTATATGGCACATTTTAAAATAATGTCTGATAACCCTGAAGATAGCGCAAGTAGTTCTAAAAAGAAACAAATAAAACGATTAGAAAAAATAAAAAATATTCTTAAAAACGAAATAGAACTAAGAAAAAACAAAATTCACCTCTAAAATAAACAGAGGTGAATTTTAAGGTCCCTAAAATCCTATTATTATACACTTATCAAATTTTCTTTTATCGGAAATTCGACATTTAAAAATAAAAAAGTTAAGTGATCTCGGGTATTTTACCGATTTTTCAAATTAAACGTAGGTACTCAGTTATCTAATAATTTTA
>JANQHM010000168.1 GCA_028282645.1 Candidatus Gastranaerophilales bacterium | reverse complement strand
TAAAATTATTAGATAACTGAGTACCTACGTTTAATTTGAAAAATCGGTAAAATACCCGAGATCACTTAACTTTTTTATTTTTAAATGTCGAATTTCCGTAAAATGGAATAATAAAGAAAAAGAATTATTATTTAATTTAATTCAAAATTTTGTTAAATCAAATAACATTAACACAGAAAATTTTGAATTAAACAAACAAATTCACAGGATGTTTAAAAAATTTTTAAAAACTAAAAAATATCAAAATTTTGAGCATTTACGCTATTTAAGTTTTTTTTATATTTCTTTAAGGAGAATTTTAAGAAAACTAAACCTTATGCATTAAATTCAATTTATTTAGAGGTATTTTGCTAATTTTTTTTCGGAAATTCGACATTTTTCTCCTTACTTATGAGCAATATTATATCTTAACCAATTGTCTAATTTTTGGGGACCACTATAATACTCAGGATGTAGTTATTCCTTCCTCCTTTTTTGCTAATTTCGAGAGCTTTTACCCCTTCTTTTTGTATCTTATAACCTGTTATATTAGCGATTATCTCTGCGCTATAATCAAATAGGCATCATAATTTCTCCTATAGCTTATTAGCTATAGAAATTATTATACATTAATACTTTTTTTGTTTGCAAATTGGTATTACTTGCTTAAAGCAGCATTAAGATCTTCAACAATTGCATCAGCATCAAGACCATGAACTCTTGCACCGGCTTCTAAGTTTTCAAATTTTGCAGCCGCACAGCCAATACAACCCATACCGTACTTAGCAAATACATCAAGTGTTTCAGGATAATTTTGAACAATATCGATTATGCTCATATCTTTTGTTATCTTTTTTTCAGACATTATTTAGTTTCCTTTCATTCTACTCCGACTTAAAGAATATTATATTACATAATATTTAAAAATAATTAAAAAAAAATTTTATTTTAATTATTTAATTGACTTAGTTAGAAAAGTTATTAAAATTTAAACCATAAAGGGATGTACTAAACCTAAAATATTTTTCAGAGCTTGTCCGGTTAAAAAAATAAAAGCTGATTCAGTAATAAAGGCTCATTTACGGACTGCGATGTTAAAGCTGAAGCGACTTGCCTGGCAAGGCAATGCAAGCTTTAACAAGACAGCTTCTCAAGTTATTCAAGTAAGTAAAGACACAGTTTTGTATGTAACAATAATAATGGAGAATTATGAAAGAATTATTTTTATTATTATTTTATGAGGATGAAGCACCTATAGGGCTGGCATCTTTAGGTTTAATCAAAAATAAAATAAACAAAGAAACTAAGCAGGATTTAAAATTCACATTTAATAACAGCTCAACTTATTTGTTACCGCCAAGTGCTAATAGTTTGTATTTTCGCCTTGATCATCAGTCTTTTTGATAAAGTCAGAAGGCTTTATATCTTGCACAAACTGTTTAAACTTTTCCGTTTCCTTATTATCGCGATCTTCATCAGTAGACACAGTACCGGCTGAAACTACTTTGCAAGAAACAAATATAGGTGATTTTGTCCTGATAGCTATTGCAATTGCATCAGAAGGCCTTGAGTCTATTTTATACTCATTACCTTTGCTATCCGTAAGATACATCGTTGCAAAAAATGTACCTTCTTCAAAGTCGTCTATTTCCACCTTATTAATATTTACTCCGGTTGTACCTAAAATATTACAAATCAAATCATGCGTCATTGGACGCTCAGAGTCCACTTTCTCTATTTCTCTAATAATTGCATTAGCTTCGGCAGAACCTATCCAAATAGGAAGAGCTCTTCTATTTTCTTTATCATTTAAAATTATAATCGGAGAACCTGACTTTGTATCCAGTGCAACCCCTACTACCTGCATTTCTATCATCTAATTAAAAACCTTTCTTAGGATAATTTTTGGTGATTTTTCAATCCAATATTTATTTTACTATAGCTATAAAAAACCGACAAATGGATTAGTTATTATTTTTTCAAGATAAGATGAATAACTAAATGTCATTAGTTTATTTAAATAAATTCAAGCTATAGCTGATTTTCAAAAAACAAAAATTAATTCGTCAACAGTTAAGAAAAATATTTAATCCAAAACTTCAATTTTTACTTTTGCAAGCCCGGAAGAAATCATTTCCACTTTTTGCGCCGCAGCACGGGAAAGGTCAATAATACGCCCTTTTACAAAAGGTCCCCTGTCGGTTATTTTAACTATACATTTTTTGCCGTTTTTTAAGTTTGTAACTTTTACTTTAGATCCCAAAGGCAATGCTTTGTGGGCAGCGGTCATTTCATATTGATTATAAATACTGCCGTCCGCGGCTAGCTTACCATGAAACTTATCCCCGTACCATGATGCAATGCCGGTATTGGATAAACAGTAGTCTCTTCCGGGAATTTTTCTAATATACTTTAAATCTTTTAAATCTTTTTTCTTTAAATTTTTTTCACCGAGAGATTGTCTTATTTTATTAGCTATTTCTACTGCTTTATCATCTTTATAAGTTTTATTACATTGTATATCTTTATCTATAACCAATAAAACCTGTTTTTTTCCTTTTATTTGATAAGTACATTTTTCGTTAGTAAATGGTTTAATATCTTTAATTTTATTTTTTTTTAAATATTTTTTTAATCTTGTAATAAAAAATTTAGCCCTATCCTCAGCGGAGAATTTATCAACTCCTTGCGTATATTTAAAAATTTCCTGATTATTTATATAAACAACGGCATTTTTGCCTTTATCCAAAGTGTAATATGCATTTATATTTTGGGGCTTATGCCTGAATATTTTAGAACATGCCGTATCTGTATTTAAAATAAATAAACTGGTTGTCAAAAATGTCCCTAAAGTAATTTTGTTTAATAATTTTTTATTCATGTTTCCTAGTCCGATTATATACTACCTTTCTTATGTCATCGCTACAAGCTTTGATATAGCTTAAGTTTGTTTATACTCCCTCAAAAATACTTTTCAGATTTTTGAATCAGGTAAAAGCTAATAAAATATACTATTTTCTGAAAAGAGAAATCTGAAATTTAATTGATGAGCAGTATAAAAACATCAGAACTCGATAGACCACTATTCTAAATTTTACCGCTTAAAACTTAAGGGTAAAGCAAATCACACAAAAATAGTCCAAAAATAGTACTACCGGGTAATATAAAGAATAAACAGCAATGCAACGCATTTCTGATTTAACAGGAAATGCGTTGCATTTTATTATGAATACTGGGCATTAGTTTTTCTTTTTTTAATAGGTACTCAATTAAATTTCAGATTTCTCTTTTCGGAGAATTGTCTAATTGATTAACCTTAACAGGGTTGAAGAATCTGAAAAGTTATTTTTAAGTTAGTATAACTTAATGCATTGCTTTAAACTTTAAGAAAAGCTCCTTCATTTGATCTAAATTGCCGGTTCTTGCTATTTGTTTAAATTGCTTAATTATATCGCGAAAATCTGCCGCTGAATCTTGATCGTCATTAGGAATAGGCGGACCAATTGGTGGCCATTGTTTAGGTGGTGGCATTGTCCCGCCGCCTTCTTCTCCTACGGCTTCAGTTGAAGCCTGTGGTGGTTGAGGATATGGTGGACAAATAGGAATAGGCATTATCCCGCCACCTTCTTCGCCTACAGCTTGAGTTGTTGCTATAGGTGGCTTTATAGGAGGACCAATAGGAGGTTGGTCTTTAGGCGGAGGCATTCCTCCACCCTCTTCATTCATTGCATAAGTTGTTAGTACAGGCGGCTTTATAGGTGGACCAATAGGAGGGCGTGGCTTATAACAGCCTCCATCTTCATTCATTGCTTTTGTGTAGGCAATAGGAGGACCCAGGTACGGATGTTTACTTTTTGGAGGACAATCACCGCCTTCTTCTCCTACGGCCATTGTTGTCATTTTATTATTTGCAACAGGTTGAAACCTTACAAACGAATTATTTATTCCCATATTTTTACCTCAAAGTTTTACTTAACTCTCTATTTTGTTCTTAAATGTCTATATTTATATAAAAACAATATAAGAACGATAAATTAACAAAAAAGTAAAAAAATTAATATTTATATACAAAAGATTTAAATATTAATTGCCGAAAAATTTAGAAAAAGCCCCATCAATTTAGTTACATCACCGATATTAGCAACTTGTTTAAATGTATTCATTATATACTGTAAGTCAGGAGCTAAATTTTGACCGCCGCCTTTTTCTCCAAAAACTTGAGTTGTTGCACTAGGAGGTACAGGCGTACTAATAGGAAACAACTGCTGAGGTGGGGACATTGTCCCGCCGCCTTCTTCGCCTAAAACTTCAGTGGTACTTTGAATCGGATAATTTGAAGGTACGGGGTAATTAGAAGGAATAGGATTAGGCTCTCTTCCACCGCCTTCTTCGCCTAAAGCATAAGTTGAAGCCTCGGGGGGATAGGGTGAAGGATAAGGCACTATTCCAGCACCTTCTTCGCCTAAAGCATAAGTTGAAGCCTCGGGGGGATAGGGTGAAGGATAAGGCACTATTCCAGCACCCTCTTCGCCTAAGGCATAAGTTGAAGCCTCGGGGGGATAGGGTGAAGGATAAGGCACTATTCCGCCTCCTTCCTCTCCTACAGCTTGAGTTGAACTTTGTGGAGGAGGTGAAGGATAAGGTGATCCTAAGTCTTTAGATGAAGGCATTGCTCCATTATATTTTCTTACAGGCATCGTTGTCATTTGACTATTTACAGCAGGTTGAAACCTTACAAACGAATTATTTATTCCCATACTTTTACCTCAAAGCTTTATTTATTCTTAATTAAATATTAAATTTCAGCTTATTCTTCAAGATAAGAATGAGTTTTAACATGATTGAATAATCAGAAAAGTATTTTAAAAGTAGTATATAATTCTCTATTTTTATTTTTAGCTTGTATATATATAAAAACAATATAAGAATGATAAATTCCATAGCAGGTCAGGAAATGCCACTTTTTGTAAATATTTGTAATAAGTAAGGAATAAAAAGTTCTTAGGGAGCAGTGTTAAATGTACTTAAATTGATATATAGTCTGTGTTTTTGCCTAATATTCAATAGGGGAGGGGCCTTACCTGTTAGATTCAATCTATTTTATTAAATTTAACATGATTGAATAATCTGAAAAGTATTTTTGAGTTAGTATATAAAAAAAGGGGTAGTGGTCAGTTGAGTACTGATGCTTACAAGTAAACTCAAGTTATATCAAAAGCTTACAGTGATGACATAAGGAAGATGATGACTATCACCAAAAAAAGGAGAGTAAAAGTGAAAGTTAAAGGTAATATAAAAGCAATAGAATGGTGTGGCAGTTACGTTAAGCTTATAGATCAAACTAAATTACCGTACGAATATACAACTGTAAAAATTGATTCCTACGACAAAATGGGAATGGCTATAAAAGATATGCTTGTAAGAGGTGCACCTGCAATAGGTGTTTCTGCTGCATTTGGAGTTGTGCTTGGGGCTATGAGCTTAGCTGATGAGCAAAGCTGGGATGATTTTTACTTTAAATTACTTAAAATAGGAAATTATCTTAAATCTACACGTCCGACTGCAGTTAATTTAAAATGGGCGGTGGATATTCAAATGAAACTGCTTGAATCTTATAAAGATAAAACTATTAAGCAAGCTGTAGAGGCTTTGGAAGAAAATGCAATCAAAATTCTAAATGATGATATTTCTATAAATAAAAACATTGGTGATAACGGCGTTACTGTTATGCCAAAGAGTGCAAAGATTTTGACACACTGTAATGCAGGATCTTTAGCTACGGCTGGATATGGAACTGCTCTTGGTGTTGTAAGGTCTGCTTTTACAAATGACCCTACTATTCAGGTTTATGCAAATGAAACCAGGCCAAGGCAGCAAGGAGCTCGTTTGACAGTTTGGGAGTGCGTTCAGGAAAATATACCTGTAACTCTTGTTACTGATGGCATGTGTGGTTATCTAATGTCTAAAAGCATGATAGATGTCGTAGTTGTCGGTGCTGACAGGATTGCTGCTAACGGTGATGCTGCTAATAAAATAGGTACTTTTACCGTTGCAATTGCGGCAAAGGCTTTTGATATCCCATTTTATGTTGCTGCTCCTCTTTCAACCATTGATACCTCTATTGAGAGCGGTGAAGAGATACCTATCGAAGAAAGATGCAAGGAAGAAATTACCCATATTAACGGTAAACTTGTTTGTCCTGACTGTGTAAATGTTTTTAATCCCGGATTTGACGTTACTCCGGCTGATTATATAACAGGTATTATCACAGAAGTAGGAATTTTAAAGCCTGATTATAAAAAATCCATAAAAGATGTGTTTTAAAAATATTTATTATTTATTTCCATCTCTCAGCAAGTCTGCAGGAAAGTTAATAATTGATGCCTGATCAGAAATAATTGTTTTAACTTTCGGACTAAGCTTGTTTACGTATTTCATCTGTATTAATTCAGGGTATTTTCTTAATGTCTGACCTTCTATTTCATAAGCTTTTGCTATACCGGAAGCTTCAATAATCTTTCTTTGTTTTTCAAGTTCTTCTTTTTGATTTACATACTTCATTCTTTGGGCTTCTTGCAATGCAACCTGCTTTTGCTCAACTGCTTTAGCAAATTCAGGTGAAAAGGTTATTTTTCTGATTAGTACCTTTGATACTAAAATATTCTTTTTATTAAGCTCTTTTTGGGCTTTTTCGTATATTTTCTCTTGTATTGCACTTCTTTCTCCTGAATAAACTTTTTCAACAGGATATTCAGCAACTACATTTCTGGTTATACTTCTAATTTGTGGCTTTATAATTTTATCAAGATAGCCCGGACCTATATTTTGATGCATTTCAGCTATTGTATTAGGGTCCAGTCTATAAATAAGAGACATATCCATATTGATCTTTTGCCCGTCAGAAGTTAATGCAATTATACTTTCGTCTCCTATTAATTGAGCATCTCTTACTGCACCCATAGTGTAAGTTTGTTCTCTTACATCATATTTTTGTATCGGATATTCTATAAAAGGCACAATAAAATGCAATCCTTCGCCAACAGACCTGACCTTGCTAAGAATTGGGTTGAATAATATTGTTCGTGTCCCTACATCCACTATAACTATAGACTTTTGTAATAATAACAGCAATGCAAATACCGTTATTATGATATAAATCATATAATTACCCTTAAAGTCCTTATTGAACTTGTAGTTATTCAAGTTTACTGTGTTATTACTCATTTGATACCTCTTTTTTAAATCTCTTATCTCACAATATAATCATAATCTAATTTTTAATTAATGAAAACTTTGTAAATTTACCCTAACATAACTACTATACTAACTCAAAAATACTTTTTAGATTCTTCAATCGTATAAAAATTAATAAAATAAACTATTCTCTGAATCGCGAAGCGGGAGCGTTAAAAAGTTAAATGGTCAGTTTTACTTTTTATAAGCTCATTTCAAAGAGTAATCTGAAATTTAATTGAAAACCAGTATAATAATTCATTCAAATACTTTAAGTTTATAAAAAATAACTTAACTCGATACATCACAAACCACTACTAAACCTTTTAAAGGGTGTATAAATCAGTATAATTATTGTAAAATCGTAAACAAAACTCAAAACTATTAGTAAGGAAAAAACATGACAAAAAAGTTAACGGTTTGTTTTGTGTGGCATATGCACCAACCCGTTTATAAGCACCCTAGGACAAGTGAATATCTAATGCCATGGACCAGACTGCACGCAATCAAAGACTATTATGATATGCTGTCTATATTGGAAAAGTATCCGAATATAAAGCAAACTTTCAATCTTACGCCATGTTTAATAGACCAGTTATACGATTATGCTGATAACCAAGCGAATGATACTCATTCGCTTTTAACATTAAAAAAAAACAAAGACTTAACAGAAGAAGACAAGCTCTTTATATTGGAAAACTTTTTTGATGCCAATTATTCAAACTTGATCAGTACTCACTCGTCTTTTGAAAGACTGTACCAAAAGCGTTATACTCAAGAAACACCTGATATATTTGCATTTTCTGAGCAAGAGTATTCTGATATACTGGCATGTTTTAACTTGGTATGGTTTGACCCTGACTGGATAGAAAATAACGAGAAATTAAAAAAACTTTTTTATAAAGGTAGTAACTATACTCTAAAAGACAGGCAAGATATAGTTAAAATACAACGTGATATTATTAAACAAATAATCCCCAAATATAAAGAATTCTTTAAAACAGGTCAGATAGATTTAATAACAAGTCCTTACTATCATCCGATTATACCTCTTTTAATCGATTTTGACTCTGCAAAACAAGCCTCACCAAATATTAACCTGCCCGAAAAAAATAAATCATTTGCTGCTGATGCTAAGTGGCACATAAAAGAAAGCCTGAAAAAATTTAAATCTGTATTTGGTAAAAAACCTGAAGGAATGTGGCCATCTGAACAAAGTATAAGTATTGAAACAATGGAGCTATTAGCTCAGAGTGGTATACAATGGACAATATCAGATGAGGGCAACCTTGCAAGAACTTTGCAAAAAGAGTTTATCAGAGATTTTAACGGAGAATTGGAAAACCCTTATGATCTGTGTATTCCTTATCAATTAAACTTTAAAAATAATAAAAACATCTCAATCGTATTTAGAAACACTGTTTTATCCGACCTTGTGGGGTTTGAATATGATAAAATTAACCCCCAAATAGCAGCTGAGGATTTATACGAAAGAATAAAAGGCGTACAAACCAAGCTGGAGAATACACCGGATACCAACCACGTTGTGGTTATTGCACTGGATGGGGAAAACTGCTGGGAAAATTATCACCAGGATGGCAAACCGTTTTTAAATGAACTATATTCTCTATTATCAGAGGATAAAACTTTAAATATATCTACTCTAGGTGATTATCTTGATGACTCTATAGAACCTAAGACCCTGGACTCAATACATGCCGGCTCCTGGATAAACAGAAACTTTGATGTATGGATAGGCGATTCTTCCAAAAACATTGCGTGGAACTATTTAAGTAAAACCAAAAAGGATCTTAAGAAGTTTATTAAAGAAGGAAGCTTTAGCAAGGAAGTTGAAGAAAAAGCCTGGAAATGTTTTTATACGGCCCAAGGTAGTGATTGGTTCTGGTGGTACGGTGAACCTAATGATTCAGGGCATGATAATTTATTTGATGAGCTGTTCAGAGCTAACTTACAGTATATTTATGAGTTACTTGATAAGTCTATACCTGATTATTTAAAGACTCCTATTCATTTTTTAGTCGGTAAACCGCTTAAGCTGCCAAAAGGTTTATTAAAGCCCGTTATAAACGGCCTGGTTGACTCTGATGAGGAATGGACTAATGCCGGCTGTATTGAAATACCTCAAGGTTTAACAACCAGTGGTGACAAGTTTTTAAGGCGAATATTCTTTGGTTATGATGAAAATAATATTTATTTTAGGTTTGATGTTAATCATAAAAACCTGGAGGATATGCCTAAAATTTATATATATGGCTTTATTCCCGAACTCTTTAATGCTAGTTCATCGGTGAGAATAAGAATAAAAGATAATATTATTCCGGAAACTCTTAAGTATTCGTTTTCTAAAGAAATAGAAATTACTATAGCTCCTTATTCAACAAAACCTGTTATATTATCAGAAGCAATTGACAATAGCTTGTGGAAAATGCAAAAAGCAACCGGTATCAAGCAAGAGCGCAAAACTGTTCACGAGTTGTCTATACCGTTTAAAAAGTTAATTATAGAACAAGGACAAGAGTTTCAATTTATAATACTTACTTCCAAGTTGGGAACATTACAGGATATAATGCCGCATAGTAAACCTGTATCAATTGTCAGGCCTATGTAGTTAAACATCAGTCTATAATAAAAAACAGGGTAGTGGTCAGTTGAGTACTGATACTTACAAGTAGACTTAAATTATATCAAAAGCTTACAGCGATTACCATCACCTAAAATAGCAATGGTAAATACTCCTCTTTTTCTGCTAAAAGAGTTTACCATTGCTATTTTATTTTA
>JANQHM010000071.1 GCA_028282645.1 Candidatus Gastranaerophilales bacterium | reverse complement strand
ATTGCTATCACCTTAAATTTTTATGTCAAAATTCAATTTAATATAATTATTATTTATTTAATATATATTATAGCAATTCAAAAAATTTATTTCACGATTTATTTCGGATTTTACGAAAAAAGAGCTACTTTGTTAAATTATTGTTACATTTAATAATTAGTTGACTAAAACCAATGAAATGTATTTCTTCTTGATGGTAGGCCGGAAATAGATAATAATCGAGGTGAAAAAGCTATAAAGCCCTTTGTAAAAAGTATTTTTGAGATAGTATAGTATTGTATGAAGCAAGGACGTGGATACTCATAATGATAAAAAGTGCTACAGCGGAACCCAAGAGTTACGAAATAAAACTAAATCCAAAACATATTAAAGGGAGATCAATTAATAAACCACCTAAAAAACGCGGATTTGCCGATGATAAAATAGCTAAAAAATTTGAAGCACAGTTCAAAAAAGAAATCCTTAATAAGCTTCAGGTAACTAAAAGTTTTGATGGCAAGCATTATAGACTTGCCAGCAGTCAAATAAAAAGTATACTTACAAATGTCAAGCCTGAAAATAAAGATATCCTCTATAAATTGCTTTTTGCTAAAACTTTTGACGGTAGGAATTACAGATTTATTAGTGAGCAAATAAGAGATATACTTGCGAACGTTAAGCCCGAAAGTAAGGATATACTTGATAAGCTTCTTTCTGCTAAAACTTTTGACGGTAGGAGTTACAGATTTATTAGTGAACAAATAAGAGATATACTTGCGAACGTTAAGCCCGAAAGTAAGGATATACTTGATAAGCTTCTTTCTGCTAAGTCTACTTTTACTGACGGTAAAAATTACAGATTTGATGCTGCTCAAATAGTATCTGTTCTTATAGTATCAAAGTCGGGAATCGGGCAATCCCTGATAAACTTTTTGCTGATAAATTTATTGATAATAATTATTATCGGTTTAATATTTGTAAAATAAGCCATTTGAATTTAAAATTTTTGGGGTTTCAAATATTTTTCTAAGCTCTACCCTGGTTAAATTAATAATACTAATATTAGCACCGCAGTTAAAATGCAGTTCCTCCTGCGTCCTGTTAGCCATGTCTGTATTTACCAATATATCTGCTTTTTTATTTACTATCCTTGTAATTGCAGTCATTTTACAGATCATTTCCTTAATATCAAAATATCCTATAGCCGGGGCAAAGTATCCGCCTGCGCGATAGAATTTTTTGGCTAACGGGGTATCAGGATGCGGATTATACTGAATAATATCAATAAAATCTATGTCTAATGTTTTGAACATTAATATGTCATTTGCTAAACTTTCAAATGTTTGCCCGGGTAATCCTACCATTACTCCGCTTCCAACGTTAAAACCCAACTTTTTTAATGACCATAAAGCTTTTATACGATTTGAATATTTCATATCAGGATGTAAATTTCTATAGAGGATAGGGTCGCTTATTTTATGTCTTAAAAAACAAAAGTTTAAGCCTGCATCTTTTAACATTTTATATTCTATTTCGGTCCTTTCACCTATAGAAACAGCAAATGTCTTATTTCCCAAGCATTTATTCGCATAATTAATCAAGTCTTTTATTTCTTGAATTTTATAATATTTATCCTGGCCTATTTCTAGTAATATACAATCAAATTGAGATGTATCCAAGTGGTCAAGAGCTTTTGTTATTTGCTCAAACGTTAACCTGTATCTTTTAAGCTTTTCATTAGATTTTCGCAAGCTGCAATATAAGCAGTTAGTTGCACAATTATTAGAAAATTTTAAAGTTACCATTTTTTTGAATTCACAACTATCCGGCTCTTTACTTTCTGAATTGGCAATCTTGCATAACTCTTCCAGTTCCGGCTTTGAATCCATTTTTAACAGAGAAACTATGTCTTGTTTAGTTAACTCTTCATTGTTTTTTACTTTATCTAGCATTAACTCTATTTTATATATTTTTACTACTACTCATAAATTTAATTTATGCACTTTATTTAAAATATCACAACCAGAATTTATTATCATTATAATTTTATTTCTCTTCTATAACAGCAGAGTAAAAACCTGATACTGTAATCTTTTTACCGTCATGTTTTACAAATTCCATCCTATTGCTGGCAGGATAAAGAATTTTAAACTTGCCATGTATTGTTTTTATTGGTTTACCGTCAATACTGTATACTGTTACGACTCTTTCCAGACCAAATACATCAGACTGAACCTTTTTCATCTTGTACCTCAATTGCTGAACACAGCCGGTAAGAGTGAACAAAGAAATTACTAAAACCAGCAAAATCGCATATTTTTTACTCATTTAACCTATCCTGTTCCTTTTGAAATGTAAACTCATCATTGTCAGTGTCTATTATAATTGTATCACCTTCAACAAATGCGCCCTCAAGCAATTTTTTTGATAAAGGATTTTCTATATAATGCCTAAGCGCACGCTTAAGCGGTCTTGCTCCGAATGCCGGCTCATAACCTTTTATAGCCAGCAAATCTCTGGCATCTTTTGTTATTGTTATTTTAATATCTTTATCTTTTAATAAATTTTCCAGCCTTTGCATCTGAATATCAACTATCTGCGTAATCTGCTCAAGGTCAAGAGCCTTGAAAAATACAATATCATCAATTCTATTAAGGAATTCCGGCCTGAATTGATGCTTCATCAACTGCAAAACTCTTTCTTTAGTGTCTCCTTTATCCAATCCAAAAGCCTGACCTGCTGTAGCTTCTAATATAATATTACTGCCTATATTGCTTGTCATAATTATTACAGTATTTTTAAAATCTACAGTTTTGCCTTTAGAATCGGTTAACCTGCCGTCATCCAGTATTTGAAGCATAATATTAAACACATCAGGGTGGGCTTTTTCTATTTCATCAAATAATACAACACTGTAAGGCTTTCTTCTGACCTGTTCCGTCAGCTGGCCGCCTTCTTCATGTCCGACATATCCGGGAGGAGCACCAATAAGTCTGGCAACAGAATGTTTTTCCATATACTCACTCATATCGATTCTAGTCATTGCATTTTCATCATTGAATAAGTATTGTGCAAGGGTTCTGGCGAGTTCTGTTTTGCCAACACCTGTCGGTCCAAGGAATATAAATGAACCCGCCGGACGGTTAGGATCTTTTAAGCCGGCCCGAGCTCTTCTTATAGCTTCAGAAACAACAGTAACTGCTTCGTCTTGACCTATTACCCTTTTATGCAGCACATCTTCCATATGTAAAAGCTTTTGTTTTTCACTTTCTATAAGCTTGTTTACAGGTATTTTAGTCCATTTACCTACTATTTCTGCAATATTTTCTTCGTCAATGGCTTCTTTCAGCATGAGATTATTCTCTTTTCTGGATGTTAAATTTTTCTCCTGAGCTTTTAATCTTTTATCAAGCTCCATTAATGTACCGTATTTAAGTTCTGCTGCCCTTGCCAGATCAGCGTTTCTTTCCGCATTTTCTATTTCCAGTTTTGTTTTTTCTATTTGCTCTTTTATCTTGCTTATTTCTTGAATAGAACCTTTCTCTCTTTCCCATTGGGATTTTAAGCCGGATGTTTTATCTTGCAGTTGTTTTATTTGGTCATCCAAACTTTTAATTTTTTCAACAGAAGCTTGATCCGTTTCTTTTTTCAGGGCCTCTCTTTCTATTTCCAATTGAGTTTTATGTCTTTCAAGAGTATCTAATTCTATTGGCATACTGTCTATTTCGATTCTTAAAGTTGAAGCAGCCTCATCAATTAAATCTATTGCTTTATCCGGCAAAAATCTGTCCGAGATATATCTGTCAGAAAGTTTTGCGGCTGCAATCAATGCTGAATCTTTTATTCTTACACCATGATGAACCTCATATTTTTCTTTTAGGCCTCTCAAAATACTGATAGTATCCTCTACAGATGGTTCTTCCACAATTACCGGCTGAAAACGCCTTTCCAGTGCCGCATCTTTTTCAATATACTTTCTGTATTCATTAATAGTAGTTGCTCCAATGCATCTTAAGACTCCTCTGGCGAGCATGGGTTTTAATAAATTGCCCGCATCAGGAGAACCTTCAGTGGAACCTCCTCCAACCACGGTGTGGAGTTCATCTATAAACATAATAATTTGTCCGTCGCCGGATTCCACTTCTTTTAAAACAGCCTTCAGACGTTCTTCAAATTCTCCCCTGTATTTTGCACCGGCTATTAATGCTCCCATATCTAAAGAAACAAGATCTCTATCTTTTAAACCCTCGGGTACATCACCTTTTACAATCCTAATAGCCAATCCTTCCGCAATAGCAGTTTTACCTACGCCCGGCTCTCCGATAAGAACCGGATTATTTTTAGTTCTTCTGTTTAAAACCTGAATTACGCGTCTTATTTCAGTATCTCTTCCTATAACCGGATCAAGTTTACCTTTTTTAGCTAGTTCAGTTAGGTTTACACTGTATTTTTCAAGTGCGTTATAGCTCTCTTCGGCATTGGGACTGTCTACCTTTGCTCCTCCGCGAAGCTGTTTTAAAATTTTATAAATCTCTTCTTTTGTAATTTTATTTTGGCTTAAAATTTGAGCACATTCATTATTACGATTGCACATTGCTATTAAAATATGCTCCAAGCTTACATATGAATCTTTTAATCTTTGGGATTCTTTCTCAGCATTGTCTATTAGTTCTTTAAACTGCATTGAAATATATAATTGATCAGGATTAATATCATAAGTAACCTGTGGCTTGATTAAAATTATTTTTTCAGTCTCTGTTTTAAGTTTATCTGTATTTGCATTTAAACCTTGTAAAATTTTGTTTGTAATCCCCTTTTCATCTTCCAGCATTGCTAATAGCAAATGACTCGGATCCAGTTGAGTATTTTTATACCTCATAAGTATTTTATTAGCTTCTAAAATAGTATTCTGAGTCTGTTCGGTAAGCTTGTTAAAGTTTATCATTAATTTATCACCTCCACATAATTCAATTATTTTTATTTTAAAATAGATTTTATTTTTTTCTGCTAAATTTAAGGTTTATTTTATTATTATGAGCCAAAACTACTTTTTATCTTTTAATTTTTTTCTTTTTAGTTAAAATAATTAAATGAACCTCCTCAACCCTTGCAGACTGTGTAAAAAGTACCTATAACACTTTAATTATTGTATAATAGACATATGGACAATAGGGAGTAATCATATGTCATACATTTTAGGAG
>JANQHM010000051.1 GCA_028282645.1 Candidatus Gastranaerophilales bacterium | reverse complement strand
AAAAGCAAAAAACGAAAATGTCCTTAAAATATTTGCTGCAATAACAGCTTTAGGCTTAGCCATCTGGAGATTAATCATTGCAGATAAAAACCGAAAAATTGCGGACGAAAATAAAAAAATCGCAGATGAAAACCATAAAATATCAAAAAAACAGGAAATCAATGAACGTTATGCCAAAGCGATTGAATTATTAGGACATAAAAGTGAGGCTGTAAGAATAGGAGCCTTGTACACACTTGAGCAATTAAGCAAAGAAAATGAAGAATATTTTAAAATTTGTCTAGAATCCATAGCTGGATATATACGCCATGAAAGCAATTGTAGCCAACGAATAATTGAATCAAGTAAAAAATGGCAAGAATATGCAATAAATCTTGATTCTTACAAGATAGAATGCCGATTATCTGAAGAAAATATATACAATCTTGAAAAACCAGAGAAGCCTCAACCAAGATATTTGCCAGAAGATATTAAAACAGCTGTTAATATTTTAAGTAGAAGTGGAGCTCCAGAAGAAAAGCATAACTTAAAAAATATTGATTGGTGCGGCATCGATTTCATTACATCAAGTATTAAATTTGAAAATATAGATTTTAGTCATTCAATATTTATAAATGTAAAATTTCCTTATGAAGTCAATCTTTCTACTTGTTATTTACAAAGAGCTAAATTATATGAAGTTCACTTATATAAGGCCAACTTGCAAGGGATTGACTTACAATGGGCTAAATTAGAAGGGGCTAACTTGGAAGATGCTCACTTATATAAGGCTAACTTGCAAGGGATTGACTTACAAGATGCTAACTTGCGAGGGGCTGACTTACAATACAGTAACTTATATAAGGCTGATTTAAAAGGAGCTGACTTAGAAAGGGCTGACTTGCGAGAGGTTATTAGCTTAGAAGAGGCTGACTTACAATGGGCTGACCTACAAGGGGCTAAATTAGACAAAGAAACTTTTTCAAAATTTAAAAATGAACTTAAAGGCTGGACTTTTAATGAGGAAGGAAGAAATAAGGGATACTTAACGAAAGCCCCAGAAGAGCCTGAAAGCAACGATGAGTGAGTTAACCGAATTTTTTAAAACCCGAAAATACATTAACCCAACTCTCAAATTATTTTGTATAATTATTTAAAATAGAGAGTTAGAGGTGATTATTTTAACTTTTTCAGCTCACTTTTGGTTTCTTCTTTGATTGTTTGCATTATTTTGCAAATCATTTCTTCTTTTTTATTAAAGGTGTCACACAATGAATTTATTGATTCTGGATTAAATCCGTTATTGTAGGCAATTTGTGCCCTCTTTTTAGCTTTTTCAGCCCGGTCATACTGTAATTCCCTCGCATGTTTTGTTGTAATTATAGGATTTTTGAAGAATGAATTAATAGTATTTTTCATTGATTATTCCTTTTCTTGTCGATCTAATACCACTATCAATCAAAAACAAACAAAAAAAAATTGCTAAAAAATTTTTTGCCAAATTTAGAGGCCCACAAGCGTGAGCCTCAATATTAGATAATATATCTGAGAAAATATTAATATTAAACCCAAAAATAAAATTTGTTACCAGCTGAAAATAAAAAAGACAGCCAACCGGCTGCCTTAGTAAGCTTATCAAGTTTGGGGTGGATTAACTAACTTTTTTCCAAACAAATTCATTGAAATAGTAAACTGCTTTGTCTACAAGTATACCCAAAATAATTGCTTCTGTACTTTCGCTGATAAAGGGGATGTCAATTATTTCATTAAGCAGCTTAACGGCTATTTGCTTCTTAGCTTGTCCGTCTGCGTTTTTGTTCTCAAATTCTACTTGCTCTACTACTTGTTGAACCTTTTTAAAGGTTTCTGCACTTCCTAATACATTAATTTTTTCTTTGATATTCAT
>JANQHM010000274.1 GCA_028282645.1 Candidatus Gastranaerophilales bacterium | reverse complement strand
ACTAATAGTATTTTGGCTCATTTAAGTGTTTTTTTCAAAACAACTATTTTTTCAAACACTGACTATTTTTAATTTTTAGCTAGAATTAATTTGCCCTGTCTAAAATACAAAGTTAATATGATTAGTTTATACATTTTAAAAATTTTTATACGTTATGTTAATTATACTTCTCATAAATTAAATTAAAGATGATATTGAAAAAAATTATACTTATAATATTATTATTCAGGTTCAAAATTAAATTTCAGATTACTCTTTTCAAAATTCAGCCTATTTTATTTAGATCTTACCTGATTGAATAATCTGAAAAGTATTTTTGAATTAGTGTATATCTACAGAATAAAATAAATGAAACAGCAAAATTGAAAAGGATTTCTTTATAAATGGCTGATGAGGATAAGCAGTTTGAAGCAACGCCCCAAAAATTGCAACAGGCAAGAAAGAAGGGGCAGGTGGTAAAAAGTAAAGACTTGTCTATGGCATTATCTATGATGGTAATGTTTGTACTAATTGCGAATTTGGCACCATTAATGTGGACACAGTTTTCTACATTGTTTATATTGCTGTATGAACAAATTCCTAATAAGGAAATTGGCACAATAGGCTTAAGTTACATATTATTTATTGCTTTTGTTCCAACAATAATAATTTTGGTTCCTGTTTTATTTGTTGCTTTTCTTCTGGGGATTATTGGTGACCTTATGCAAATAGGTCCGCTTATTGCTACAGAACCTATAATGCCTAAGTTAGATAAGTTAAATCCTGTTTCCGGCTTTAAAAATATGTTTTTTTCTATAAAAACTTATTTTGAGCTGATTAAAAATATTATTAAAGTAATTGTTCTTGGTATTGTTGCATATATAACATTTAAAAAACATTTTCCTATAATCTTAGGATTATGTGCTACAGAAAATACATTTTCTATAGTATATGAATTTGGTCAATTAATTATAGATTTTGTTTTAAAAGCAGGCATGATATTTATTTTTATTGCCGGTGCGGATTATATGTTTAACAGGTGGAAGTTTTTTAAAGATCAAAAAATGTCATTTAAAGAAATTAAAGATGAATATAAAAATACTGAAGGTGACCCACATGTGAAAGCTGCACTAAAAGAACGGCAAATGCAAATGTTACAACAAGCCATGTTAGAAGCAGTGCCAACTGCTGATTTTGTTATAACTAACCCTGTTCATATTGCTGTAGCAATAAAGTATAATGCGGATGAAATGCCTGCACCAAAAGTACTAGCTAAAGGTTCTGAATTATTTGCAAAAAAAATTGTGGATATTGCTAAAGAGAATAATATACCTGTAATAGAGAACCCTCCTGTTGCCAGGGCAATATTTCGTCTTGTTGATGTAAATCGAGAAATTCCTCCCGAATTATATAAAGCAGTGGCAGAAATTCTAATGTTTGTGTATAATTTACGTAATAAATAAAATATATTAAACTAAAATACTTTTCAAATTGTTTAAATAGTATTATAATAAAATAACATATAGTCTGAAAAGATTAATATGAAACAATTAATGAACAGTATGCTAACTCTAACAGGCTTTTCAGATTTTTTAATCATGTATAAACTAATCTCTGAAAAGAGTAATCTGAAATTTAATTGATGAGAAGTAATAGTAATTGAAAAAGAAAAAAGTAAGAAGCCGTGCAACAAAAAGATAAAATAAAAAACTACATAGAGATTGTTGAAAAAGTCGCAAGGGTGGAGCATAGACGTATACCATCTCATATGGTTGATTATGAAGAGCTTATGAGTATAGGTATAATTGCTATTCAAGCTCTTGTTAAAAACAAAACAGAAGAAGAGTTACAGAAATACAATAATTCTTATGTAGCCACAGCTGTTAGATGGGCTATAAGAAACGAATTAAGAAATCGTTATAAATGGTATTCTCTTAAGCATAATAAAAAGCAGTCCGAAGATGACGGTTCTGACGGAACAGATACCGTTGCTCCGGAAAAAGTTCGCGAAGCTATTTATGAGACAATATTATCTATTGACAGTATTGCAGAATCTTCTGATAATGATTCACCTTTTGATTTTATTAAAGATGGGTCAGCTTTGCCTGATGAAAAATTAGAGCTTGCAGAGCTGGGTAGGACTATCAGAGAAGCTATTACCAAGCTTCCGCCTAAAGAGAGAACCATTGTTGAATACAGATTTTACAGAAATATGCAAGTAAAAGAAATTGCAAAACAGGTGGGGTTATCTTCATCTAGGGTAACAAGAATTGTTCAAGCTTCTTTAAATAATATTAGAGAATATTTGAAAGAAAAAGATCACTATTAGTTATAAGCTTTGATATAGTTTAAGTTTACTTTTATATCAAGTTAAGATCAAAATAGAATAGAATAGAAATTTTAATTAAAACGGATGCTTCTGTTTTAATATTCGTATTTTACTTTTAGATATTTTTTGTTTAATAAAAATTATTACACTTTCAATAAACATTTATATTATTATTTTTTTAAAAACTGAAAATACCTGAGTTCTAAATAAAATTGCAACACTTTGTTAGAATAAAATAACAAAGGAGTAGCAAAGTGTTAAAAGAAAAACAGTTTGAACATTTACAACCATAT
>JANQHM010000273.1 GCA_028282645.1 Candidatus Gastranaerophilales bacterium | reverse complement strand
TTTTCAGATTATTCAATCGTGTTAAATCTAATAAGATAAGCTAAACTCTGAATTGCGAAGCGGGAGCGTTAAAAAATGAAATGGTCAATTTTATTTTTTATAAGCTCATTCCAAAGAGGAATCTGAAATTTAATTTTAAATAAAGAGTATGTATTACTCTTAACTCTTAATAAAATTTTACATATATAAAGAGTTTTTTTAATTGCTTTCCTTTTTTTTTGGTAATAAGATTGAAAGGCAATATTGAAAGAAGATATGAAAAAGGAAATTCTATTAACATGAATAATAATAAAGTATATTTAATTACAGGGGGAGCTGGTTTTATAGGTAGTCACCTTATTGATAGTTTATTTAATAAAGCAAATATTATATGTGTTGATGATTTCAATGATTTTTATAACCCTCAAATAAAGCGAGATAATATAAAAAAATATCTTGAAAAACCTAATTTTAAATCTTATGAAGCTAATATAGCAGACTATGAATTAATGAGAAAAATATTTCAAGATAATAAAATAGATCATATAGTTCACCTGGCAGCGAGAGCAGGGGTTAGACCTTCGCTGGAACAACCGAGATTATATGCGGATACTAATATTACAGGTACCGTAAACTTGCTGGAGCTGGCTAAATTGAATAATATAGATAAATTCACCTTTGCATCTTCCAGTTCTGTTTATGGATCAAGAAAAAATGGTCCTTTTAATGAGGAGATGAAAATAGATAAGCCTATTTCTCCATATGCGGCAACAAAAGCTTCGGGCGAACAAATTTGTTATACATATAGCCATTTGTACGATATGACTATAACATGCCTGAGATTTTTTACTGTTTATGGTCCAAGACAAAGGCCTGACCTTGCAATACATAAATTTGCAAAGCTTATTAACGAAGGTAAAACTATACCGGTATTTGGTGATGGCAGTACAAAACGTGACTATACTTATATAGACGATATAATTCAGGGTGTAACGGCTGCTATAAATTATGATAAAACAAAATATGAAATTTTTAACCTGGGAGAATCCAGAACAGTTGAGCTGGGATACCTAATAGAACAAATAGAAAAAGCTTTAGGAAAAAAGGCTGTTATCGAACGACATCCTTTACAGCCGGGTGATGTCCCTATTACTTATGCAGATGTAACAAAGGCAAGGGAATTATTAAACTACAAGCCTGTTGTGCAAATAGAAGAGGGTATGGAAAAATTTGCATGCTGGTTTAATGCTTATTATAAAGATAGTCCGGAAATCTTAGTATAAGATTAATCAAAAAAATAAAGAATAGAGGATTATATGGAAAGAAAAAATATTATTGCAAAAATACTTATTGTATTTGGCTTGGCAACTTTATTAACTTCAGCAATAGATTATGCTACTTTATTATTACCTTTGCATTTATCAAACTCTAGCTGGGTTTACGGTATAGTGCAAAAAGCTTCGGAACTGGCAATTATACCGGCTCTAGGTGTAATAATAACATTATGCGGATTTTATCTTAATGATAAAAACAACAAGCTTATGCTTAATATGGAAAGGCTTATTAGTGTTTTCTGCTTTTCTATAGGAATAGGCTTTTTAATTATGTTATTGCTTTATGCTTTAAATATTAAAGCAGTTGAAAATCATATGGTTAATAATATAACAAAATCAGCAAGTGGCATAAAGCAAAAAATAACTACTATCTATGACAGTAAAAAAGATTTAACGGCACAAGACAAAGCTAAAATAGATGAATATTTGAAAAACGTTGAAGAAAAGGGAAACCTTCAGATAAAAAGCACTAAAAATACACTGTTAAAACAAAATGTAAAAACAGTATTTAATTTGGTTTTATTTATACTGGTTTATTTATTTACGGGTATTTTAGGGTTTAGTTACTCCGGCAAAGAGCTCAAAAGATTGCGTATATCAAAAAAGAACTCAAAAAAGAGCAGAGTCGGTGAAGTATCCGATAAAAGGAATGTAAAAACAAAATGCTAGTAAAAACTATAAAAAAATTTATTTATGAAATTATAATATTTCTTATATTTATTGGAATGTTTTATAATTATATTTCCAATTGGGCATCAGCGTGGTTTAATGTTGATTCATTTTATGCTTTTGCTCCGTTTGTATTTTTATTTACAGGTTACTTACTTAAAAATGATTTTGAGCAGTTAAAAAATGCCAAAAAGCAAGTTTCTTTATATGGGTTGATTTTATTAATCCTGGCACTTTGCTTTTATGTTGTGGGCATAAGGACAGGCATTGAATACTTTGTAAGTATTTCAGCATCTGTATTTATATCGGGTATAATTTTATTTTTATATGGATTTAAAGTTTTAAAAATGCTTTTTATTCCAATCTTTTTATGTACTTTAACATTGCCTATATTTCCTTTGCACAGAATAACTATGCCGCTACAAATGTTTTCTGCAAATGTAGCATCTGATGCCATTAATTTTCTTGGGGTTAGCTGCTATAACGAAGGTAATATAATATTAATTGATAATAAGTACAGAATGACTGTTGTGTCAGGTTGCAGCGGGTTAAAGTCCTTATCAACACTATTTGTTATCAGCATAATATATTCGTATTTAATAAAATTAAATTTATTAAAAAATATATTACTGACAGTTTCTACAATACCTATAGCTTTATTTTTTAATGTTTTAAGGCTTATGAGTGTCGGATTTTATATTTTATACAATGGTTACGAAGGTTCTGAAGCATTTCATGATAATGCCGGCATAGTTGCTTATATACTAGGCATAGGCTCAGTTCTTTTACTGGCAAAATCAATGGAAACCAATATTGACGAAGATGAAGAAAACTATGAAAAAGAATAAATATATTATTGTTATAGCTTTACTGCTTATCTCTTTATTATTAGCTAATCTTAGTTTTAGGCAGGTAAGCAATGAAGAGATTGTGATCAGTAAAATAATACCATACACTATAGACGGCTGGACAGGTAAAGATTTAAAGGCTGATAAGGCTACTTTAGGCTGGTTTGATGAAGGTGAATTTTTATTCAGGATGTATGAAAAAGATAATAAAAAATTATCTTTAGCTATAATCTTTACGAATAAAGTAAGCCATATCCATGATCCTCAAATTTGCTACAGAGGGCAAGGCATTAATATGCAAAAACAATCTTTACTTGCTTTAGAGGCTGAATCCAAGGTAAATTATATACTTGGAAAAAAAACCGACGGCAGTAAGTATGATATTTTTTACTGGTATTCTGACCTGAAGAGGGTTTATAGCTCCAGAAAAGAGTTTATTACTAATATATCAATATCAAAATTTTTGGATAAAAATTCAGCATACTTTGCTCTTATTGCGATTGTAAGCGAAAAAGATGAAAAAGACGGTAATATCGAAGCAAAAAAACGCTTGGCAAACAAAATAAATGAAATTTTAAGCAAACAAATACAAAAATGATTTTAAACAGGTGAACTTAAATATGAAAATTATAACAGCTTCAAAATTTTATTATTTACGTGCGGGCCTGGAAGCATATATGTTAAAAATAACAGATGCTTTAAGACAAAACGGACATGAAGTTATTCCTTTTTCAACAACATATAAAGAAAATATTAAAACAGATTACGATGAATATTTTTCTGAGTATACAGGCATCGGCGGAGATGAAAAACATTCTCTTATTACAAAAATTAATGCTTTTTCCAAAATATTTTATAACTACGAAGCAAGAAATAAAATAAAGAAGTTAATGGATAAGACAAAACCTGACTTGTTATGGGGCTTTGGAGTGCATAGACATTTATCCCCTGCTATATTTATGGAAGCAAAATCAAGGTCAATTCCGGTTGTACACAGATTATCGGATTATGCAATCATTTGCCCTTGTGCGGTTTTATCGCAAGGTGATAATTCTCTTTGTGATGATTTGTTATGCCCGACCAAAGGCTATCATAATGCGATAATTAACAGGTGTGTAAGGCTGGCAACTCCTCAAAATCCAAGTAAAGAACCATCATTAGCCGCAAGTGTAATAGGTGCAATGGAGTTAACTTTACATCATAACTTTAAGTTCTATATAAACAATGTAGATAAATTTATAGCTCCAAGCAATTGCCTTAAGAATATTATGATTAAAGCAGGTTTACCTGAAGAAAAGCTTGTACATATTCCTATATTTATCGATCCTAATTTGTATGAACCTGAATACGATTCTGATCCGTATTTATTGTATGTAGGAAGATTAAGCAGAGAAAAAGGTTTGCCACTTCTTTTAGGTGTTATGAAGGAATTAAAACAACATAAGCTTATTATAGTCGGTGATGGCCCGCAAAAAGACTATCTTGAAAAATTACAACAAGAGCAAAATATTGACAATGTAGAATTTAAGGGTAGATTACAAGGTGAAGCTTTAAAAAATGTTGTTAAAAAGTCCAGATTTGTTGTGATTCCTTCTACCTGGTATGAAAATTCACCTAATGTACTTTTAGAGGCATACGCACAGGGCAAGCCTGTTTTAGGCGCAAGTATCGGCGGAATTCCCGAGTATATAGAAGAAAATGAAACCGGCTTTAAATATAATCACGATAATTCTGAAGAATTAAAAGAAAAAATAGATTTTTTAATGAATAATCCTGAACTTTGTAAATCAATGGGAAAAAAGGCAAGAAGTATCATTGAAACAAAATATAGTCCGTCTGTACATTATGAAATAATGTCAAATTTTTTAAAAGATGTAATAATAAATAATAATTAATATTAATAATTTATTATTAAAAATGAATTTTTTTATATTATATTTATCTAAAGGAGTTATTTAAGGCAGAAAATGAAAATATTTTTTAAAATAATTATCGCATTAATATTGGCTTTAATTAGCTGGGAAGTACTTTTAGGGCTAACAATAGTTAAGCTTCCCGGTACCGTAAATCATCCGGTATTTGGAAACACATACAAACAAGGCTTATTAATATGGGGAAAAGAAGGTTACTCCATAACATATATTAATAGCTTGGGCTTAAGGGAAAAAGAAATAGCTTCTAAGAAAGATAATGAGTTTAGGATTTTATCGCTTGGAGATTCCTATGCTGAAGGCTTTCAAGTGCCGGATAATAAATTATTAACTGCTCAATTAAACAGTTTATTAAATAAAGATAAAAGTAGTGATAAGTATTTTAATGTTATAAACGCAGCCAAAAGCGGCTATTCTCCTTCTTATTATATACATTTTTCTGATTTTTATAAAAAGGCGTTAGCGCAGGACTACACTATTGCTATCATCATGGATAGTGACTTTTATAGGGATTCTTTTGATAAAAATCAATATATATATTTATCTCAAAAAGATAACAGCTATAACATAAATGTTAATAAAGACTTTAAAAGTAACAAACTTGCTATTTTTGATAAATATAAAGGATTTCAATTCTTAAAAAACTATTCAATAGTTAATATTGGTGCAAAAAATTTATTGCATATGCTTAATATAAATATAGGCCAGGGCGGTAAGCCTAAAAATAAAAAAAAGACAGATATTAAAAAGTATGATCCTTTAATTGAATGGAGCATTTTAAATTTAAAAAATAAATATGAAAATATAGTAATTCTTTATTTGCCGGAAATTGATTATGATACCCTTGAAAAGGGCAAGTCTGATTATGAGTCTTTAACAGAAAGCTATTGCAAACAATATAACGTTAGTTTTATTAATATGAGAAATGACTTTATAAGCTATATAAAACAAAGCAAGCAACCTGTACATGGTTTTTTTAATACAAAACCCGGAGAAGGGCATATAAATGTACATGCCCACGGACTAATTGCAAAAAGGTTACATAAGTATTTTAACGAGAAATTTTAATTATGATATTTTCAAGTATAGATTATTTTATATTTTTTATTGTTATTATCAGCTTAATGATGATAATTAGGCCAAACAGTGTAAAAAAAGGAATATTACTTTTTTCCAGTTATTTCTTTTATGCATATTGGGACTATCGTTTTGTATTTTTAATGTTTTTAATGTCAATAGTAAATTATTACATAGGCATTAAAATAGAAAAAAGCAGTTATCAGGCTGATAAAAAGAAATGGCTAATAGCCAGTGTAATATTTAATCTTTGTATACTTGGATTCTTTAAGTATTTTAATTTCTTTATTGAATCTGCAAACTTTTTCCTTGATAAAGTTAATTTCAGGCTACCTTTAGTGGAAATTATACTTCCTGTAGCTATTTCCTTTATTACCTTTGAGGTAATGAGCTATGTTATTGATATTTACAGAGGGTCTAACAAATCTGCCGGGAATTTTTGGGACTTAGCTCTGTTGGTAGCGTTTTTCCCTCATTTAATAGCCGGACCAATATTAAAGCCATCACATTTTTTACCGCAATTGGATAAAGATATAATAATCAAATGGAAAAACGTTGAATATGGTGTTCAAATTTTTTTAGTGGGATTGGTTAAAAAAATTGTGATTGCTGACAGGTTAGCTTTATTTGCAGATCCGGTATTTCAAGATCCTTCAGGATACTCTAATTTAACTGTATGGTTAGCTGTTATAGCTTATTCTATCCAGATATTTTGTGATTTTTCCGGTTATTCTGATATGGCTATAGGATCAGCAAAGTGTTTTGGCTTTGATATCCCTGCAAACTTTAACATGCCGTATATTTCAAGGAGTGTTACCGAGTTCTGGAGAAGATGGCATATATCTCTTTCAACCTGGCTGAAAGAGTATTTATATTATTCACTTGGTGGAAACCGTAAGGGGGAAGTGAGGCAGTATATAAATTTAATGCTTGTTATGTTATTAGGAGGATTATGGCATGGGGCAAGCTGGAATTTTGTAATATGGGGTGGTTTGCATGGAATAGCATTAGCTATACATAAGTTATGGTCAACCCATGTAAAAAATTACTTTAATACTGAATTATTTGCATATAAATTTGTGAGCTGGCTTGTAACTATGGTGTTTATCTGTGTTACCTGGGTATTTTTCAGGTCTCAGGATTTTGCTACATCCGGTTTAATTGTGCAAAAAATGTTTTATATGATTAATCCCGAAGGTATAAAATGGTACGCAACATCGATAATTGCAATTATTCCGTTTGTTATTGCGGCTCATTATATCGGGGCCAGACTAAACAGGTATGCTTATTTCAAGTTAAATACAATTAAAGGATTATTTATACTTTTCTTTGTAATTCTTGGATTGATATTTTTGCAGCCGTTGCAATCTTCACCTTTTATTTATTTCCAATTTTAATATAAATAAAGAATAGGACTTTTAGAATGATAATAATAGAACCTAAATATAGAGGCAATGAGCATATTGGAGTTAACGTAGCGTTTTTAGCCATTGCAAATGAAAAATACCCAAATGAAAAAATAGTATTTTATGCAGAAAAAGAGCAATTGTTAAATATTAAAAAAGCAGCCCAAGATAAAAATGTTGACCTGTCAAATATTGAATTTAAAGAAATAGAACCCGAGCCTCAGAGAATTCCTGATATTTTAAATATTCTCCACTGCTTTAATACAATTTCAAAATTAATAAAATTAGCCAAGGAAACTTCAACAGATAAAATAATAAGTCTCTCAGCTTCCAGGCCGTTTTTATACAGTTTAAAGCTACACTTGGCGTTAAATCCTAATATTAAGTTCACAACAATTATACATGCCGATTTAGAGCTTATAAAAACAAGACCGCCTGTTTTTCCTTTTGGAAAGTTTTTTTACTGGATAAAATGGGCTTTTCTTTTTGGCAATAAAAACAATTTAAAATACATAATTTTAGGTGACTCTATAAAAGAGAATACTTTAAAAATTATCCCATCTATTGAGCCATATATTACTTCAGTGGATCACCCTTATTTTTTTGAAGAGGAATATAAATATACCCCTTTTCAAAATGAAACTGTAAGCTTTGCTTCTCTTGGCGCTGCAAGACGTGTAAAAAACAGCAATCTCTTTTTTAAACTGGCAAAAAATATTGAAAACACTAAAACCTCCAATAATGCAATTTTTTCTGTTATTGGTTATATTAGAGATAAGCAATTGGATTCGTTGGCAGATGCTTGTAATAACTTATTTGTTGCCTCAAAGGGCGAGCCGATTGACAGGGCAAATTTTAACGCTTTAATAAAAAAAGTTGATTATGCGGTGTTCTTTTTTGATAAAAATTCATATAAATTAACAGCAAGCGGGACAATGTGTGATTGTTTGTCTTTTTGTAAGCCTTTTATATCTATAAAAAATGATTATTTTCAATATTATTTTGAAAAGTTCGGTGCAATGGGTTATCTTGCAGACAATTATGAGCAACTGGAGCAAAAGGTAACAGAAATACTAAATAGCCCGCCAACAGAAGAATATAAAATACACCTGGAAAATATAATGAAAGCAAGAAAAGAGTTATCGATAAATAATTTAAAGAATTCTTTCGAGTTTTTTTAAATTATTTACTAAAATTAAAAAAATAAAACCGGAATAATAAATGCGCAGGTTAGAAAGAAATGAAAAAGAAAAAAATTGTATTTATACATCCTTGTATAGGTGAATCCATAGGCGGCTCTCAGGTATTTGTGCTGGAGTTGGCAGATAAGCTAAAGGACAAGTATGATATTACAATTCTTTCTGCAAAAAAAGTGAATGAGTTGTGCGTACCTGTATTTTCTTTTTCCAGGCGCAAATTTGCAAACAGTAATAATTTTTTTATATCTGTTTTAAGAAATTTTTTAAAAAAATATGTCTCAAATCCTGATATTATCGTAGAAAACCTTACCGGTTTTTTACCGATTTTAACTCATTTATTATTTAATAAATATGATGTATATTACCCTAATAATGATTGGGGCGGTCTTTTAGTCTCCAAAATTGCAAGAAAAATTACCAAAACTCCAATATTATTTACAGAACATCAGGGCTTTAGGGAAGAAGGTAAAATTGCAAAGAGAAACCTTTCTTTTAAACCTGATAAATATGTTGTTTTATCAGGTGGTATGAAAAAATGGGTTGAAAATAATTTTTCGGAAATTCAAGTTGAACATATACCTAATGGCATTGATTTTAATAAGTTTAACCCTGATGTAAAGCCTGTAAATATTGATATGCAAAGACCTGTTATAGTTGCAGCTGCAAGAAATCAGCCTCATAAAAAACTGGATTTAGTTATAGAGGCAGTTTCAAAGCTAAAACCTGCCAGCTTATTAATGTTGGCTTCAGGAGAAAATATCAATGAATTAATAAAAAAAGGTAATGAAGCTTTAGGACCTGAAAGGTTTAAACTTGTAAATGCCAATTATAACGATATGCCGGCATATTATAAAGCTTGTGACTTGTTTACTTTACCATCGGAGAATGAACCGTTCGGGTTGGTATATCTTGAAGCTATGGCATGCAATATCCCGGTTGTAGCTCCTAATGATGAAGTTAGAGCTGAAATTGTAGGTAATGCGGGAATCGTATGCGATGTAACTGATATTAATACATATATAAGCTCTTTAGATACGGCTTTAGATACTGACTATCAAAATCAGCCTTTTGAGCAAGCACAAAAGTTTTCCTGGGACGCGATTGCGAATAAATATTTATTAGTATTAGACGAAATATAAGAGTTAATCTAAAATTTGGTAATGGTCATCACCTTTCTTATGTCATCGCTATAAGCTTTTGATATAACTTGAGTTTACTTGTAAGCATCAGTACTCAACTCAGGGCAAATTAATTCTAGCTAAAAATTAAAAATAGTCAGTGTTTGAAAAAATAGTTGTTTTGAAAAAAACACTTAAATGAGCCAAAATACTATTAG
>JANQHM010000111.1 GCA_028282645.1 Candidatus Gastranaerophilales bacterium | reverse complement strand
AAAGCTTGCATCGCCTTGCCAGGCAAGCCGCTTCAGCTTTAACAGCGCAGTCCTTAAATGAGCCTTATATAACCAGCTTTTATTTTTTTAACCAGACAGGCTCTTAAATATTCTCTTATTATACTTGAAAAAAACAATGTTGATAAATTAATACAACTAAAAATTATAATTTCAAAAAGATATACAATTATATATATCTTTTATGACTACCCAGTTTAAATTCCCAAAAATTAAATAGAAAAACAAATAAAAAACAACATTATTTAAATATTATAGTGCTGTTTTTTTACATTTTAAATATGTAATGAGTAATATTAAGGAGATTATTATGGAATTAGATACTAATTTTTCACCGAGTCTGGATAATAAAGTACCAGATACCTCTTTGAATGAGTCCGTATACAAGGATACCTCTGAATACAAAGAGCCTGATACTAATCAGACTGATAATAATTTGAGTGATTATGTTACAGAAAATCTTGATGAAAAACTGATTTTTGGAAAGTACAAAACACTGGATGATGCTGAAAAAGGTTACAAAGAGTTAGAAAGTTATTTGGGTAAACAGAAAAAAGAATTTGAAACCCAAAAACAGCAGGATTTTGAAAAAAAGAATAAAGAACTTGAATATTTCAAAGAACTCTCAACTAAAAACGGATACAACAATGAGCTTGAATTGAAAAAACACATTTATTCTCAACAAATGCAAAATGACTTTCTTTCGGAGCAGTTAGGAATAATTGAAAAATACGCTCGCCATTTCAATATTCCCGGAACTGATACGAGATCAAGGCTTTATTATGATGCAATAATGAGAAAGGATACTCAAACAACTCAAAAGCTTATTAATGATTTAGTTACAGGTCTTGATAGCAATTCAGTTCTTAATCTGTCAAGAGAATTGACTGATGCACAAGTTCGATTGAGAGACAAAATGTTAATTTTGGATAACCAGATCAATGATGAGTATATGCAAGAGATAGAGAATACTCAAAAACATTTTATGCAATCGAATTCTGAGCTTCTTACAAATCCTGTTAATAACGAAATCTTTGAAATGTACTTTAACGACGCTGCGGATGATCCCAATGTCATTATGGACTTGATTAAAAAAGTTCGCGAGGATGAAAGAAAAATATTTCAGAAAGAACTTAAGCTAAATGAAAAGAATGATATGGAAAAGACAAAGCTTAGAACCGTTAAAGATATCGACTCTTCAAGCAATTCATCGGTTAATAACACTTTAGGAATTAACGATATTATTAATCTTTCCTCTGATGAGTTTGCCAGATGGGCTAAAAGTTAAAAAGAAAGGAATTAATTATGACTGTACAAGCTCTTCAACAACTTATTCCACAAACATTTAAGTCAACTTTTGTGGAACAAATTTATGAATCTTTAGTATTTGGAGATATCGCTAATACCGAATTTTCTAGTTCTGTTAAGGAATATGGAGACGAAGTAGATGTCTTTATCGAGCCGTCTATTACTTATAATTCCTGGACAGGTGGCGACTTGAATACAAGAGAAAAGTTGCAGGCTGCAACCACCAAAATTAAAATCAATCATGGTGGTCAGGTTCATTTTTATATACCACGCACAGATACAAAACAAGCTGCAAAAAATCCGGAAATGGCCAAAAAATACACGAAAAAAACAAATCATTCATTTGCTAATGATATTGATGAAAAATTATCGGTGCTATATGACCAAGCCGGTATTACTATTGATTCATCGGGATCACCTATTGACATATCCAGTACAAATGCATGGAAAGTTTTGGTTGAATGTCAGCGTCAATTAAAAGAAAATTTAGGCTGTGACAGCTTAGCGATGAAAGACTTGTTCTTTATTGCGCCACCTGCATATTATGCCCATTTGCTGGTAGATAATAAACCATTCTACACAGAAGAAGCCAGACTGGAGGCTTATAAAAATGGTAAAGTTGGTAAGAAAATAGCGGGGTTTGATTTATATGAGTCTAATAATTGCTTTAATTCAGGCGGTACACATTATTGTTACTTTGGTGTTAAAAAACAAGCGCTAGCAGTTGCAGTGCAAAAAGATATTGAGCTTATTAGTTATATCCCTGACAGTTCTGTGGATTTAACATTTAAAGGTGCAGGATTGTTCGGGGTTGGATTGTATGATGCACGCAAGTTTGGCGTAGTTAAGTGTACATTTGCTAACATTTTAAGCTAATTTTTTCATAATGCTTATCAATTAAATTTTAGATCATTCCTTTGAGATGAGCATATTGCTCCCTGGGTTTTACTCAGGGAGCTTTTCCCTTTTTTTATAGAATAGAAAATATATATAAATTACCTGCTAAGGCATAAAGTTTATATAACTTAACATAAAAAAATAAATTGAGCAATATTTTTTGCAAAAAATTGTTTATATAAACATAGAGAAAAATATATAAAGTCTGATTCACCTGTATATCACTAATCTTATAAAAGATTACTGTTAAAAGTAGAGAGAGAAAAATTAAAAAATTTTTAAACATATTATATACTTGGATATTTTATATTACGTTGAGATATAAATAATAGAGAGAGACGGAGGTATTCACTTATGAATTTTCCTAGTATGTTACCTGGTATGGGAATGGGCCAATTTAACCTATCAAAGTTTAATAGTAACTTAAATCAGGCAAATAATAGCATTCAAAACCTATTTACTAATCAAGGCAATATGGCTGCTAATACAACGAATGCTGCACAACAAAATACAGGAATGTTAAATAATGGACTTAATCAGTTGAATGGAGCATTTGGATCTAATAATATATTACAATCATTAGCTAGTTTTGGAGGAACAGATGTTAATCAAGCAGCATTTGCAGGACGATCTAATGATGTATCACAGGCTGCTAATAACGCAGGCGGAACTGGGCTTATTCAACAGCTTATTGCCAGGTTAACTAATGGAGCTACTCAAGTGGCAAATAACTTGGGCGGAAAGAATATTTCTCAATTAGCTAAAGCCATAAATAGTGATAATACAAACCAAGTCTTAAATAACGTTGGAGGTGACGGCAATAGTCAAAAAGCTGTTACTAAAGGCAGCCAAGACTCTACTCAAATATTAAATAGCGTTGGTGGTACAGATAATACTCAAAAAGCAGCTGACATAGGCGGGACTGATAATACTCAAGTATTAAGCCAAGTTAATGCTAACAATGCTGATCAAAAAGCCGTTGCTATAGGCAGTAGCGGACTTGAACAAATAATGTTTAATGGTGGTGTGGACAACGCTACTCAAAAAAGTTTATCTTTTGGTACTACAGACGGTAGTCAAACAAATATGATACTTTAACTATTTAAGTTTATTCAAAAGTAGAAGAATAAAACTCAAAACCCTCACTATTAGCTTAGACCAGAAAAATTGCATACCTTAAAAAGGAGTTAACTTAAACGTTAGCTCCTTTTGGCGAGCGTATATATAAATTAGGTAAGTTAAGAAAGGATATGTTATGACTAGAACAACAATTACTGTAAATGCAGCAGAACGTAGTGATACACCACCTTCATTTGCAAATGTTACATCTACTACAATTGATGCTGCATTAGTTACGAATGGACTTGAGGTTAGTGATTTCTTTTCTCATTCTAATCCTCGTCTGATAATAACCAACACTGATGCTTCAGCAAAGACAGTTACCATTGCTGCGGGGACTATGGCTCAATGTGTTAAGTCTGCTATTGGAGATTATACTATTAGCATTCCGGCCAGCGGACAAGTGGTAATCGATCAAATTGAATCCGCACGATTTTTACAATCAGGCGGGGCTTTACATGTTGATTTTGAAACCGATCATGTTGGAATTATTTATGCAACAGGTACCAAGCGCGGCATTGGATAATGTTTTGGTGGCCAATTTTTTTTAATTCTTTTGGGCAGGTGGGGTAACCCCACCTGTCTTTTTTTTAAAATTTAATATTTCTTGATGCTGATCTGACTAAATTTTTAGAGTTTGAATGTCTTAGACTTTGTGCAAGCTTAACCAGTCCTCCGGTTGCTGCACCTATTCCGGCTCCAACAGCTGCACCGACTGTACCAAGCATAATCGGCATGAAATTTTTTGTTTTTTTATAGGCATCATTAAAGTCTTTTTGTGTATTATCAATATATTCTATTAATTGCTCCTTTTTAGAAAGATCAAGGTTATTCAACCAGCTTTTATTACTTTCTTTTGAACTGTTTATTGTTTCTATGGTTGAACTTAAAATAAATTTAGCTTTTTTAGATGTCATTTTAAATTGTTTTATTAATTTATTCTGTATTTTTATACAGTTGCCAGTTAGCTCACGTTTATTATTTGATTGCTCGGCAGCTTTTTTGAATTCATCAATGGCAAAGTTTGTATATTTATTATCTTTGCTCATTGAGTAAGGTGTATAAATTCCCCAAATTGTAGCAGTACTAACTGCACCAAAAGCTGAAAAAATCCTGACAGGCTTATTTATTATTTGATTTTTAATAAAAGCTAAATTAGTTGACATTATTTATCTACCCAAATTATTTTTTTTAAATGAATTTTTATTCTTTACTTACTAACAATAATAATAAGTCCCTAAAAAAAATATTTTAACAAAAATAGGTAAAAATAAGTTACAAAACTTAATATACTTGCTCAATTGATGAGCAGTATAAATAAAATAAGAGGTAAAATTTATGAATTACTTAGAACTTATACAAAATGTAGCAGTGCTGTACGGTTATGAAAAACCTGCAACATTCGTACAAGCTCAGAACAGCGAATATGATAAGATTCGAATGGAAATAAATTTTGCGCTGGAAGATATATTTTTAAATAAAAAATTTAAATTTAGAGAAAAAAAATCAACATTTAATACTGTTGCTGAGCAGCAGGCTCATAGTTTGCCAGAGGGGGTAATAAAAATTGGAGGTTTATTTATACCTTCTATTCAGTCTTCACCTTTAGACTATTATAACAGCAAAAACCTAAAGGACTTTATCGCTGATACTACAACAGGAAAGCCTGATAAATATACAGTATACAATAATGAAATCTGGCTTGATCCTATACCGGATGCTCAATACAGTGTAATAATGTTATTTGATACGTTTAATTTTGCTGTAACAGATGCGGCAGTCGAAAAGAAAAATTTATCTTTAGAAACTGACCAGCCTAATTTTTCGGATATTCATCATAATATTATAATTTATAAGGCATTAACAAACTTATTTGATGATGATCCGTTTAAGTATTCTATTTATGAAAAAAGATATAGGCAAAAAATGTCAGACTTGATATCTGAGTCTAGCGGCAGCAGTCAACAACATTTGCGTTTTCTGCTTCCTGGTTTTAGTAAAAGGATGATTTAATTAAACTTTTGTTTTTATATGTTGGCTTAATTCTTTGTCTGACTTTTTTATATGATTTAGTAGCCAGTTCACTATCAAATTGTTTATTTTAATAACAAATGATGTTGAATCTGCACCTGCGCTAAGCTCTTGCTTTAAGTTGGTTATTTCAGCTTTAAATTCTTCGTGTTGTTTTTTATGTTCTGCGTAGTTTGGAAAATTTGATTTTAGCTGCAACTTTTCTTCACAAGAAAAATGCTCAATAACATAATTTTCCAAAAAGCTCATAACATTTATAACTTCCTTGGTCCCCTGCCCTGAATGACAAGCTTGAAATAATTTATTAATTCTATCAAATAATTCTTTGTGCTGGTTATCTATTTCGTTAATACCTGTGGCCAGGTTATCCTTCCAAACAATACTCATTTAATATACTCCTTACAGCTAAAATATTTAAATTAAATATAGATTATATTTTATATGATTTTTTATTAAAGGTCTACAAGCTAGTAGATTTTATTTAAATTATATATTCATTAAATTAAATAAAAATAGAAAATTTATATGCTACCTTAAAAAGACTTTTCAGATTATTCAATCGTGTTAAAACTAATAAAATAGGCTATTTTCTGAATTGCGAAGCGGAAGCGTTAAAAAGTTAAATGGTCAATTTTATTTTTTATAAGCTCATTCCCAAGAGTAATCTGAAATTTAATAGAAAAGAAGGTATAAATAACTAAAAGGATAATAATATGAAAACAGTAGATTTTTTTGACCTCACAGGCGGCATTGATGCGCGTCCTTCTTATGATGAGGTAAAAGAAAAAGCAAAAGCTACTTTCTGGAATGATGCAACAAACGTTGTGCTGGACGGACAGCTTATTAAACGCTGTAACGGCTGTACAAATATTTTAAACGGTTTATTGCCTACATCTGTTAAAATTGTTGGCATTGCCGAATATAAATTCGGAGATAGTCCTTTATTAATGATTAATACTGATGAAGGAAAATTATATTTATTTAACCAAGTTTTAAATAAATTAATAGAAAAACATTCCAGTTTAAGTAATGCAAGTAAATATTACTATACAGAATATAATAATAAGTTAGTAGTTTGTAATGGCCATGATGAAACATTTTTATATGATGCGGCAAGTGATTCTATTGTTAAAACAGGCATATCATCTGCTAAAGGAGTTAATGGAAGTTTGGCAGCAGCATATGCGGGCAGATTATTTATAGCAGAAGGCAGTGATATCTACTGGTCTGCTCTTGGTAATTCTACTGATTGGATAACAGAAAATGATGCAGGTTATGCTCTTGATATAGATGAACCGATTACCGGCATGATTTCTACTAATGAGTATATTGTAGTTTGGACGGTCAATAGCGTTTACCTTTTTACCGGTACAGAGCCAGCCAATTTTCAGATTCAAAGGTTTGGTGATACTGGGTTAAAGTCCAGGCACAACGTTTGCAGATTTAATAATGATATTTATTTTTATTCTGACGGGTTACGGACAATAAAGGGATTTGGTGATCTTGGACAATCAAGAATCAGCAATGAGCTGACTACGATAATATCTAAAGAATTTGATAATATTGACTCTAATAGATTACAGGATATTATTCTTGTGCCTTATCACAACAAAAAACAAATCTGGATGTATCTTCCTCAAAAAAATCAAACTGAACTGTCTTTATGCTGGGTTATTGACTTTCAACATTCACCCAGAATAGTTTATTACAAAAGAAAAGCAAAGCCTATAATAGCTGCGACTTTTTATAACGGAAAAATTTTAACAGGAAGTTCCTCCGGTAAATTATACCAAGAAGATAAAGGCGATAGTTTTGACGGAACTAACATTGAATCAGAATGGATATCTCCCTGGTTTTCTTTTAAAGAAAGATCACAAAAAAAGACAGCTAAATCGTTAATTATTTGGCATGATTCTTATGAAAAAAATAATTATAATCTGCAAATATCATACGATTCCAGAAAAATATATGCCGGAAGTTATGATATAAACTTGCCAAGCAATTATGGTACTTATGATAATGCCTATTATGATAAGGATTATTATGTTGATAATGACCGGTTAAAAATTATTAAAGGTATCAATAAACGCTTTAATTCCGTACAAATCAAAATTTCATCAGCTTTAAGTACTGATTACTTTAGTATTTACGGCTTTAGTTTTGAAAATGTGAGGCATTTAAGGTAATGAATTATAAATTTAAATCTGTCATAGTTAAAGATAAAGAACTACAGGAACTTTTTGATGAAGTTAAAGAGTTTTTTTTATCTGATTATGATGATGAAAAAGTTTTTCTGGATGAACTTTTGACTGAATGCATGGGGCATTTTTATAAAGTTTATAGGGAAGAAAATGAATTTATCGGCTGTATATTCTTAAATGACTGGCAAGGAAAATATCATTCTTGCGAGTTTAATGCATTCGCAAAACGAGGCTATGGTAAGCATACAATTGCTGCAGGGAAAAAATTTTTAAAAAATATATTTAATCAGTATAACTTGACTAAAGTTAAGGCAACTGTAGATATAGATAATAAAGCTGCTGTTTATGCGTTGAGAAAAACAGGCTTTAAACAAGAAGCATTGTTAAAGCAAGAAATAAAACGGCAGAATCGTTTGATTGACAGATATGTATATTCCATTTTTAGTAGTAATTTTTAAAGGAGATTTGATATGAGTAAAAAAAAATCACCACCACCTCCTCCGCCAGCTCCAACATATGTAGAGCCAAAACCTGTGAAGGAGTTATTACCATCTCCTGAAGAGGAAGCTTATTTAAAACAATTGCAGGGTAATTTATCAAACCCTAACATGCTTGATCCATACTTTAATGCAAGAGAGCAGGCCTTTAATAATCTATTGATAAATCAAATGAATGACGTTTACAATCCATTGATGTTACAGACTATGAATACCGTTTCCAATCGATTTGGGGGATTAAATAATTCTGTTTATAGAGATATGGCATTGGCATTAAACAAACAAAGAAGCAAATCAATTGCTGAAGCATCGAGACAATATCAAATGCAAACCCTACAAGATAGAATGAATTGGGCTACGTATAATCAAAATATGATTAGTTCGATATTAGATAGGTATTATAAGGCCAATACTCTGGGTCTTGCTATGGCTAATCCTAAAAATCAGTATAATCTAAGTAATTATAGCAACCAGCTTAGTTATATGAGGCCACCTTCAACATCTTCTTCCAATCATAATCTTGATGCTCTTATAGGTAGTGCGGCCAGTATGGCTGCAGCCACTATACCTAAATTACTAATGGGTTAAATAACAATTGCAGCTCTTCTTTTTTTTTGTTTGATTTTAGAAGAGCTGCATATTATTTTTATCATTTATTTTAATTATTTTTTAAAATTAACCATTACATCAGCTGCAGTGTAAATTGTTTTAGTTGTTCCTGCATTCAGTTGAGCTGACTCACCTCTCATTAATAAAAATGGTAAACAAACAACAACACCTAACACAAGAGAAAGCGTTTGCTTGTCTTTACCTTTAGCAGATAGAGTAGCTCTTAACGGTATATAAGTTCCGTCAATTGCTTTAGTACTAAAGTCAGAAATCGTAATTCGTCCCGGCTCTCCTACCATTCCTCTGTCTTTTGCAAATGTTACTTGGGCACTAACAGGAGTATTTGCCTTAATTACAACTTTGTTACCAACCCTAACATCACTTAAAACTTTAAAATTAACCTCCGTTCCTTCCTGAACATCTTGAGAATTTATAGGACCCAAATTTTGTACTATTATAGGTGTGCCTACGGGGATCTTAATTTTATTAACAGCCGGAATTTCCTTTAAGTCTTTGCTTGCTACCTTTAATGAAGGATATGTGTATTCAACTTGGATTTTCTTGTGCTGCTTAATAAATTCTTTTAATGACATTTTGCTATTTTCAGTTAACGCAAAAGCCCCGTTTGAAAGTGTAAAAAAACTGATACAAAGTAATGTTGACAATAATTTCTTAAAAAACTTCATCTCTCTTTTCTCCTTTTCCTGCTTTACTTAATTGGACTATACAAAATCCAATAGATATTCCTAAAAAACTTCCACTTAAAAAACGTATAAAATTAGTTCCCTCAATTAAACATGTTTTCTCTAAAAGTATTTCAATTAAACCAATTGCCAATAAGATAAATACAACTAATGGCTTAAGATTTATTTTATTAAATATCAAAAAAATTGATGTTAATAAATAAATGCCTGTACATCTTGCACATGCCGCAAACGGATAACCTAAGAGCCAAAAGCTTCTTGTTGGTTGTTGATGGCATGTTTGAGATAAAAAGTTGTACAAAAAATCTGCGTGCTCGTAGTATTTATTACTCGCTAATATTGGTGCAGACAAGATACTTAATATAAATATCAATGAATATATAAGAAAAAGTATATACAGTATCTTTTTAATATTAATCATATTTACATTTATAACACAAACAAAATTCTAAAGGAGTATCATTATGGAAAAATTTTTTTATTATGCTCCATTGATTATTGCGGTCTTTATCTTTTTTATTCAGTTTAGGGTTTTTGTTACCCCAGAACAATTAGAGAAAAAACATCGGGAAGTAATTACAGAGTGCAAGCTGGAATTTTCTCCCAGAACTTTAGTTACGGACTTAAAAGAACGGCTTGATCGAATGGAAGAAAAAATCGACAAATTATTAAATAATATTACAAGATAAAATTATGAATAAAGGCTGTTAAATAATGTTTTGGCAGCCTTTGTATCTAATTTATGAATATTAAATATACTGCTCATAAAATGATTTTAAATTTATTTAACCAGCTGAAACTCAACAATATAAAGGCTTTTAAAAAAATAATAATATAAAATTTATTTGATAGGTAGTATAAATATAATAAATATTCTAAATGATAAAAGCTTAATATAACCCGTAAACACTGGCTCAATATTGTTTTGCCTTCCCCTTTATCTTAATATATTATAAATATTTATATAAATATTAATTATAAATTCTAAATCCAAAAATAAAACAAGAAAGGGAACGGTATGGCTACACAGTTAAGAATTAAAGCCAAAGATGATGATGAAATATTTCTTGGCTCTGATGATTACGAAACTTATGAATTTGACGATGACTGGGGTAAAGATGTATTAAAAGATACAACGATTGGAACCCTGGACTTTAGTAAAGTAAACGAACATGCTATATTTGCAGATTTGCAAAACAGTATAGTTAAACAAGATAACAAGGATGAACATACTCTTAAGATAGGAAAAATTAATAGACTCTCGGGGGATAATTGTTTAATCGATGCAGATGCAACTTTTAGAGGTGAAAGAAAATTCGATTATGCAGGTAGCAGCATAAGTAATGCCGGTGATCTTAATGGTGACGGTTATGATGATTTATTAATAGCTGCTCCGGGTGCTAACTCTAAAAGATGTGCTTCAGGTAAAATTTATCTGGTTTACGGCAGAGACAACATAAACGGTGAATTTGACTTATCCGATGCAGATGTTACTTTTACGGGTAAAAGAAGATTTGATAAGGCTGGAAGCAGTATCAGCAACGCCGGTGATGTTAACGGTGACGGATATGATGATTTATTAATATCATCACCCGGTGCAAAATGTGCTACCGGTAAAATTCACCTGATATACGGAAAGTCTGAGTTAAACGATGAAATAAATTTATCCGATGCAGATGTTACTTTTACAGGCAAGAAAAGATTTGATTATGCCGGCAGTAGTGTAAGTAATGCCGGTGACATAAACGGTGACGGTTATGACGATATATTAATAAGTGCTAAATGCGCTGATCCTAATGGTCGATCCTCAGGTGAGTCATATTTAATCTACGGCAAAGCTGAAATGACAGGTAAAATCAACTTGTCTAAAGCAGATGTAACATTTACAGGTAAAAACAGATATGATTACTCGGGATATGACATAAGTAATGCCGGTGATGTTAACGGTGACGGTTATGATGATTTAATAATCGGCGCATCAGGTGCTGATCCTAACGACAGCTCTTCCGGTGAAACATACTTGATCTACGGCAAAAAAGACTTATACGGTAAAATAAATTTATCGCAAGCTGATGTAACATTTACAGGCAAAAACAGATATGATTACTCAGGATACAGCATAAGTAATGCCGGAGATATAAACGGTGACGGATACGCTGATTTATTAATAGGCGCATCAGGTGCTGATCCTAACGGCTGTTCTTCAGGTGAAGCTTACTTAATATGCGGTAAATCAGACTTAAGCGGTAAAATAAATTTATCCCAAGCAGATGTGACTTTTACCGGAATAAGCAGATTTGATTATTCCGGAAGTAGCCTCAGCAACGCCGGAGATGTTAATGGCGACGGCTACGATGATATTTTAATAGGCGCATACGGAGCTAATGCAAATGGAAAAGACTCCGGAAAAACATACTTAATCTACGGAACTTCAACATTAAACTCTGAAGTTAATTTATCTCTGGCTGATGCAATGTTTGCCGGAAAATACAAATACGATTATGCTGGCAGTAGCGTAAGCAATGCCGGTGATATAAACGGTGATGGCTTTGCTGATATTATAATAGGCTCACCGGGTTCTAATCCTAACGGAAAAAACTCCGGTGAAACTTATTTAATATATGGCGGATCAAAAAGTATACATGCCCAAGAGTTAATTGGCTCACAGCTTAATGATACTATTTTAGGTTATGAGTCTGAGCATAATATTATAGATGCTCAAAACGGTAATGATACCATACAAGGCGGAACAAAGGCCGACAGCTTAACAGGTGGTGCCGGTAACGACAAGATCTATGCAAAATCCGGTAATGATATTCTTATTGGCGATTCTGGCGATGATTATTTAGCCGGTGGAAAAGGTATTGATACAATGTTCGGAGGTAGCGGCAATGATGCTTTTGTTGTAGATGATATTAATGATGTAATCTATGATGATGAAGGATATGACACCGTAAAAACCTCTATTGACTATACTTTATCTGATAACCTTGAAAAAGTAATACTTTTAGAAGACGCTGTTAATGCAGTAGGCAATAATTATGATAACTGGATGGTAGGTAACTCGCAAGATAACTATATTCAGGCAAAAAATGGCAATAACTATCTTGAAGGCTTTGGCGGTAATGACAGCATGATTGCTGGCAACGGTAATGATACTTTAATAGGCGGCGCAGGTGCTGATACAATGGATGGCGGCGCAGGAAACGACAGCTATTTTGTTGACAATGCCGGTGATATCATTTACGACGCAGGTGGAAAAGATAAAGTTACAACTTCAATAAATTACACGTTAGTTGATGGTTTGGAAAATTTACAATTAAGCGGTGCTGCTCAAAACGCAGCCGGTAATAATTTGAATAATCTTATAACAGGGAATTCACGGGATAACTTTATAAAAGGTAACGAAGGCAATGATACAATATATGCGAAATCCGGTAATGACAGCATAATTGGAGGTAGCGGAAATGACTACCTGGCTGGAGGAAGCGGCATAGATACCTTAAATGGCGGAAGCGGCAATGACGCTTATGTTGTAGATAACATTAACGATGTAATTTATGATAGCGAAGGTAATGACACAGTTAAGTCCTATATTGACTATACTTTATCAGATAACCTTGAAAAAGTAATACTTTTAGGCCAGGCTGTTAAAGCCGCAGGCAATGACTACAATAACTGGCTTGTTGGCAATGACCTAGATAACTTTATTTTAGGCAATAAAGGCGATGATTTCCTTGAAGGTGGCAAAGGCAATGATACATATAAGTTTAATATCGGCGATGGACGCGACAGAATAGAAGATAAAGGAACTGATAACCAAGATACTATACTATTTGGCGATGACGTGCAAAAAGAAAATATTGCATTCTTTGCATACGATAATACTTTGGATATTAAATACGGGTCAGAAGATATTGTAAGTGTAAATAAATACAATAATCCCGGCTACACTATCGAAAACATAGAAGTTTCTTCGGGCTTATCAGTTGATATAGATTCAATTTTGCATCATGTTGCAGCTTATGAGGCTACAAATAATATTGACTTTAGCAATGTTAACCAAGTAGCTGCTCAATCTGATCTAATGCAAGAACTTCAAGTTTACTGGTCATAAAAATTTATTAAAATAAAACCAATACTGGGAGCTGGCTTTTTAAAGCCGGCTCCTTTTAGCTATTAGGCTCTATTCTTATCATAATATCATCTAAAATTGGTCCTTATGAAGCTTATCTTCTAAACCCTTGTATATCTTATCAGACTCTTCTATCGTGAGATTTTTATCCACAACTATATGCAAATCCAGTTGCAATTTAGAGCTGGTAAACCTTGTCCTGCACCTATGCACGTCAATAATACCATCTGTCGCATAAGCAATTTTATTTATTTTTTTATATAGGTCTGGTGAAGCTCCTTTATCGGTAAATTCTTCAAAAGCAGGACTTATAATATTCCAGGCAACTTTTAAAATAAAAAATGAAACTATGATTGCTCCAATACTGTCAAAGTAATAAAATTTCGGGAATGCCATTGATGTAGCAACAGCCAGAACTGCAGGTATAGAACTTAAGGCATCGGAGCAATGATGCCAGGCATTTGCTATAATCGCAGAAGATTGGCTTTTTTTGCCTATTAAAAATGTTGCCCTAAAAAGTGCTTCATTAAGAAAAATTGAAATTAAAGTAGCATAAAGGGCGACAATATCAGGAGTATGAGCTTGAAAAATAAACATAGCAACATATAAATAAGCCTTAGTGAAACCAAACCTAATATAAACCCGATAAAAGCTGTTATAAATGTTTCTATGCGCTTATGCCCATAGAGATGGCAAAAGTCAGGAGGCTTGGACCAAAATTTTACACCTATTAAAATAACTATATCAGTTACTGTATCAGATAAACTGTGTATACCATCAGCGAAAACAGCTTGACTATAGCCAACATGCCCACCTAGCATTTTTAAAACCGACAGACTTAAATTTATTATTAGCCCTAACATAGTGATTTTTATAATACTTTTTGAAGATTTAAACATAATAATACCAAGTATAACTTGATTATTTTTATATTCTTATGCTCTTAAAGATTATTTAAAAAAAACTATTCTTTATTTTATTTTTTTATATTTTTTAAAAAATTTTTATTATTAAAAATAAATAATTTAAAAAGGAGAAAAGCTTATGCCAAAGTTTCCTGCTCATAAAGTTAAGGTTCAAAAGCTTGAACATGTTTTAGATGTACCTAAATATCAGGGAAATGAAAATAAGTATTTAAAAATTAATTCTGACGGAACAAGCCCCGAATTAACCGGTGTGGCTGAGGATGTTCAAGATATAGTAGGCTCTATGTTAGTTGATAATACTCAAACCGGTATATTAGCAACTTATAATGATGATCTGAATAAAATAGATTTAAAGGTTCAAACAGATGACTCCACAATACAAATAAATAGCAATAATAAGCTAGAAGTAAAAAATCTTGGAATTAGTACCCTTAAAGTAGCGGATAACGCTATTACAAAAGAAAAAATAAATCAAGATATTGTTGGAACAGGATTAATACAGGAATCTAGCGGAAGTATTACAATAAGTGAGGCGTTTTTACAGTCAGAAATAAGCTCTAACACAGACGTTTCAAATAATTCAAGCGCAAGACACACACACTCTAACAGCACTGTTTTAGATTTATTAACAGATACCGCCGGTGACTTATACTATAATGGATCTTCTGTCGATATAAAATATGATCAAAGCCTTAACACTACTGATGATGTAGCATTTAATTCAGTTGCCAGCGTTGATGGTTATAAAATAGGAGCTGAACTTATTGTTGATTATACAGATACCAATACTAAATTAGGACCAAGAGCAGGCCAATATTCTTCCGGCTCAAATAATTTTTTTATCGGCTCTGATGCCGGTAAAGGCAATACGGGTAGTAATTGTGTATATATTGGGAGTAATTCCGGGCGGACTGCAACGGGTAATTATAATTGTGGCGTAGGTGAAGAAGCTCTACGCTATGCCACTGGTGGCTTTAACATTGCCCTTGGAGCACTTGCAACAAAAACTTTGACATCAGGAGCGTATAATACGGCTGTTGGCTCTTCAGCTTTAAACAGCAGCAGCACAGGTAATTATAATACCGCTATAGGCTATCAAGCAGGATTTTCTCATACCTCGTCAGCTTCTATTTTCATAGGTTATCAAGCAGGATTCAATGAAACAGCTTCCGACAAGTTATATATTGCGAATAATTCCTCAAATCCTTGGATATATGGGGACAAATATAGTACAAATTACAGAATAGGCATTAATACAACGACTTTAACAGAAATTTTTACTGTTAACGGCAGTATTAATATCACAAGCGGCAATGTTTTAAAAATAAATAATACACAAGTTTTAACATTGCAACAAACTGCAATAACTAACTTATCAGGCTCAGCAACACTAACAGATGTTATAAATAAAGTAAATACCATTCTCGCCATGCTTAGAACCCACGGACTAATTGCTACTTAAATATAAGCACTCGTAAATAAACTTAAAAATTATTAATAATTTTTTATTACTCTTTTTTTTAGGAATATACAAAGCATTACACTTGCTTTTTTCTGACAAAAAACAAGCTAATTCTTGGATAAAAAAACTAATGACTATTTCAAAAAATTAATAAAATATTAAGTTAAATCAAAAATTCGTACGGCATACGTTGACACAGTACAAAAACAAGTTATAATATTAATATGATTAAAAGTTTTCAACATAAAGGTTTAGAAAAACTACTTTTAAATGGTGATGCTTCAAAGGTCATACCTGAACATACTAAAAGACTAAGAGCCTGTCTGGTTAAAAAAATAAAAGCTAGCTATAGCAATAATAAAGGCTCATTTATGGACTGCGCTGTTAAAGCTGAAGCGGCTTGCTTGGCAAGGCGATGCAAGCTTTAACAAGACAGCTTCTAAGATTAATTATAGATATAAAACTTACAAATGAATAACTCACGCAGGGGCGTGGATTGAAACTTTCATAGGAGGTAAAAAATGAATAAAGACTTACAAATGTATAACCCTCCACATCCGGGCGAAATCCTAAAAGAACTATATATCGAGCCTTTAAAAATAAGCATTACTCTTTTTGCTTCCAAAATTAAAGTAAGAAGAGCAACCGCATCTGACTTAATAAATGGTAAATCAAGTATAACACCATATATGGCTTTAAAATTAAGTAAAGCTTTTGGAACAACTCCTGAATTTTGGTTAGGCTTGCAAATGCAATATGACCTATGGAAAGAATCTCAACACTACACACCTGATGATGTTGAGGTTATGTACGGATAAAAATAAATAAATTAATAAAATAAAAAGCTATCCTAAAAAATGGATAGTTTTTTTGTGCTTAAAAAAATAAATTTTAAAATAATAATTTTAAAATTTGAAAGGAGTTTACTATGTCTCAAATTGTTAACCTTAATGAATTCAATGCCAATGATTTAATAGAGGCAACAAAACATAATGAAAACTTTAGCACTATAAAAAACGCAGTAAATGACATCAACTCTAAAATCGGCTACTCTGCGCTAGACTACGGCAGTACACTGGACTCAACAACAATAAATTCAGCAATCTCCTCACTAGGCGCAGAAATATGTATGCTGCTACTAACACAAGGCAATTGGTCAATAGACTCCAATATTACAGTCCCCGATAACATTGAACTTGTTATTCAGCAAGGGGCAATCTTAACAGTTTCCTACGGCGCAACATTAACCATAAATGGAGCCTTAAAAATACCTTTAGCGAAAGTTTTTGAAGGTACAGGCATAATTGATTTCGGAAAAAAAGTAGAAAAAATAAAGGCCTGCTGGTTCGGCACAGTAGGAGACAGCAGCACGGATGATACCCAATCACTAAGCAATGCAAGCATAGCAGGTAATATTATAATTCCAAAAGGAACTCACAATGTACAAAAAACAGATGGAGAAAACGGAAAAGAGCCCTGTGTCCAACAGGTTGAGAACACAACAATAATAGGTACCGATAAAAACGAAACTATACTGGATGCTATTTCGGGCAGCCAGCCGGTACTTGGAATACCAAACGATAACGAAGCAACCCAGGTTGTAAAAAATATTAACTACAAAAACTTAACAGTAAAAGGCAATTCCGGCTCAAGCTACTCTGACTGTATTCACATACAATACACAGACGGCTACAAGGTAGAAAATTGCAATTTACAAGATGCAGGTAGAGACGGTGTTTACATTGGCTCTCCACTGCAAGCCGGTAACCCTCTGCAATGTGATAACGGTATCATAGAAAACTGTAAGTTCTCCAACAACGACAGGTGGGATATATCACTTATACACGGCGAAAACCTGTATATAAACAACAATCAATTTGAAGCAGGCGTTGATATTGAACCAACTACATCAACCGCATATTGCGGAAACATCAAAATATTAAATAACATTATTAACGCCGGCATGCTCCAATTGTACAATACCAAAAGAAACAACGACGGTACAGTCTTAAATATAACGGGAACTATTAGCGCAGCATCTAACTCTATCACTGTATCAGATGCTTCTAACCTTGAAGTAGGAGAATTTATAGCCATAACAGACGTAACTCCTGATGTATTTGAAATCACCGCAATAAACGGAACAACAGTAACTTTAGATAAAAATGCAGATGTAGCCGGTACAAATAAAACTATAAAAACTTTTTTGCAATTAAGAGACGTTGATATAAAAGGTAACTTAATAAAAAATGCTAATAGTATTTCTTACGGTGCAATCAGATTATTTTTATCAACTCATCTTAATATAAACGAAAACAGAATTTATAACTGTGATGGAGATGGAATCTCAATGGATAGGGTAACTCATTCAAATATTTGTAATAACAAAATTATGAGAGATCCCAGCCATTCCAGTTATGGAGAGGATTATGGCATACGTTTAACACGTTCTCAAAATAAAGTAATCGGCAACACAATCTGGGGATACTCAACAGGTATAAGAAACGGACGCGGTGTAAACGCCACATCAGAATACCAACCGTATCAAACAGCAGATTATGACCTTCAAAATATTATTAGCAACAATCATATTAAAGTCCACGGTAATATTGGCATATGGAATGAAACCCAGTCCGATAAGTCAACTGTCATTGCTAATAACATAATAGAACGAACTAAGACAGATGAAAATATTGATACAAATAGTGCGGGTATTTATGTAAAATCAGTTGGAGCAGTAATTACAGGCAATCAAATCAAAGGTAATTTTTATTATGGCATAAGACTATACAGCGAATCCGAAGATTGTATAGTAAACGACAACAATATAAACGGCGTTGTTGGCTCTTATTTTACAGATGCCGGTGTCCATAACAAAATAAACGGTTATTACTACTCAGCAACTGAACCAACTGTAGGAACCTGGATAGAAGGTGATTTGGTAAAAGAAAGTATTAACTATGGAACGCCAAAATGGTCCTGTACTCAAAGCGGCACTTGCGGCACGCTTAACAGCGGAGCCACAACCGGCTCAATTGACACAGGATCAAATGTTTTAACGTTAAGCACAATTGACGGCTTAAGGCCTTTACGTAATTTTATAACTATAGCCGGTGTAACCGGTAGTTTTGAGATAATTAAACTGGAAGATAATATTGCCTATTTAAATAAAACAGCTGATGCAACTGTTGTTGATGCAAGTATTGCATTCAGTAATCCAACTTTTACTCTATAAAACTTTAGTGAGCAAGGTAAAAGCCAGATCGCACCTAAAGTTTATTTTTATCACCTAATTTTTTTTGATAGTTTTTTCTTTAGAAGCTAAAAAGAGGGATCAATCCTAATAAATAGGATTGATCCCTCTTTTTTTTTGTTCATCGACGTGGGTAGTAGCTAGTACCGCTATTTGCCTTGCTAAAAGGAAAAACCTTATAGATAAAAAATGTGCCTGATGCGACTTGAACGCACGACCTACGGCTTCGGAGACCGTTGCTCTATCCGGCTGAGCTACAGGCACATTTTAGTATTTACAAGGCTTTTAGCTATATTGCTCTTTTGATGATTTTTCTATTTAAGTATAACAAGAACTTGAAAGATATTCATTTTTTTTTATTTATGAATTATACGGGTTAAAATATACTTTTTAATATTGAGGTAATGATAAAAATTTATTTTGCATTTTTTGCTCCGGATTAATGTTCATATAGCCTAACATTTATTTCAAAAAAATATTTATTTAAGTAGGTGGTAAAAAATTTTTTCTTTTTATACAGGTTCCAAATTAAATTTCAGATTTCTCTTTGGAATGAGCTTATAAAAAATAAAATTGACCATTTCATTTTTTAACGCTCCCGCTTCGTAATTCAGAGTTTAGCTTATTTTATTAGCTGATTAGAATAATC
>JANQHM010000172.1 GCA_028282645.1 Candidatus Gastranaerophilales bacterium | reverse complement strand
ATAATCGGTCCAAATGTAACTATTGGAGGGGATATTAACTTCCCTGAAGGCTCTAACGGGAAAGTTATTCTTGTTCCTGATGAAAAAGGCCAGGTTGCTAATATAGATAAAGTAAAAAATGGGGTAATAAATATAGAAGGCAGATTTACAAAGTTAACAGGAAGTATGGAAGTAAATAATGTAGAAGCCAGGCAGGCTTATCTATTTGATAACGTAAAAGCTAAAAAGGTAAACGGACGGATTACTACCCTGAGAAACAACGCCCATGCAGATGAAATAATTTCAAATGCTGATGTGCTCTTAACACAATATGCAACAGCAGGTAAAATCGCAGCCAAAGAAGTTTATTTAGAAGGTTTTCCTTCCGTAAATGAAGTTAATGCTGAACAATTAGTACAATTGAAATTTTGGGCTAAAGTTAATGGAGATATAAAACTAACAGGAGACCAAGAGCCCAAAGTAGTGCTGCTAAGTCCGAGTGCCTCAGTTGGAGGAAAAATTATATTTCCTGAAAACTCTAACGGAAAAGTTTTTCTTACTCCTTTTAAGGATGGACTTAATACTCTTTATAATGAGATAGATGAAAGCAAAGTCGAAAACGGGATATTAATAAAAAGCAAGGAGATCCTTTCCCAAGGTTCCCTGTGCTTAAAATAAAATCTATAAATATGATTTCTATCTGAATCAGGAAACTATGTTAAGAACCCTAAGAACCCTAAAAAAAATACGTTGAACCCATTTTATTTCATTAGCTGTTTCTCTTTTTGCTTTTCTTCCTCTATCATTGCATCCTGAAGTTGTTGCTTAAAGACCTTTGCTCTCATTGCTTTAGCCTCGCCGGCTTTTACAATTCTAATCATATAACTGTCAAGGTCTCTCTTGAGCTCTGGAGCCATTAGATAAAGGCCTATCATATTAGGTATAGCCATTGAGAAAAATAATGCATCAGAGAAATCCACCACACTGGACAGGCTCATGCACGAACCAAGAATTATAAAGGTACAAAACATAACTTGGTATACGGCTTCTGTAGCCTTGTTTTCTCCAAACACATAAGTAAAAGCTTTTTGCCCATAATATAACCAAGTAATAGTTGTAGAAAGAGCAAACAAAATAACTGCAATTCCTAATATATAAGGAAACCAAGGTAATACACTGGCAAATGCTGCAGAGGTTAATTCAACACCGCCCATTTCACCGTTGGTTTGATAAGTGCCTGTTATAATAATAATCAAAGCTGTCATTGTACAAATCAGTACACTTGCAATAAATGGTTCCAAAAGAGCTACAAATCCTTCTGATACAGGCTCATCTGTCTTAACTGTTGAGTGTACAATCGGCGCAGAACCAACTCCTGCCTCACTGGAAAATGCGGAGCGTTTAAAACCAATAATTATCGCGCCAATAACCCCGCCTTGGACTGCTTTAGGTGCAAAAGCGCTTTTTATAATTAATAATAAAGTCGCCGGTATTTGTGTAAAGTTTAATAAAAGAATAGCCAGACCAGCTAAAAGATAAATACCGCACATAAAGGGCACGATTTTTTCTGTTACTTTTGCGACATACTTAATGCCACCGCCAATAAGAATCAAAAGAATGGCAGCTAACACAGTACCGAATATCCAACCGTTATTATAAAATATACTGCTTTCTCCGCCGGTTAAGTATACAAGCTGACTTGTAGCCTGATTAACCTGAAACATATTACCGCCACCAAAGCTTGAAATTGCGCATACAATAGCAAAAAAGAATGCTAAAAACGTACCAAGTTTTGCTTTGCCCTGCTTAGCCAAACCTTGCTTAAGGTAATACATAGGCCCGCCGGAAATAGAGCCGTCTTCGTTGATTTTTCTATATTTAACACCAAGCGTGCACTCGGCAAATTTTGAACTCATGCCTAACAAACCGCCGACTATCATCCATAAGGTTGCGCCGGGACCGCCTATAGATATAGCAATAGCAACACCTGCTATGCTACCAAGTCCTACTGTTCCGGATACTGCCGTCGCTAATGCCTGAAAGTGTGAAACCTCCCCGCTTGAACTGTTATCACTGTATTTACCCATGACCAGATCAATGGAATGTTTAAAGCCTCTGATATTTATAAATTTGAGAAATACTGTAAAAAATACCGCTCCGGACATTAACCAAACAATTATTAACGGGAGTTTTGCACCATTAATATCCCACGAATAAAAAATAATGTTAGCCAACTTGTCTGAATAAGGGCTAACATATTGATTTACTGTGCTATCTATTGCATTCAACGGTATATTAAAAAATACCAATGCGCCAAAACACACCGTAAAAATCGTTATCACTGTTAAAATAGCTCTTATCATAAATTTTTCCCTATCTAAGCTACAATTGAATAGACAAAATTTTTTTAATGCTCCACTTTTGTTTTATTATTTGCCTAACTACTCTTGTTATATCTAATATGAGCAGTTTAAGTATCCGGGTATAAGAGAGACAATAAACTTTAAGTTAACATAAAAGTTTATTTACTTTTGTAAACATTTACCTTATGATCTAAATTTATTAAAACAGATATAATATAAAAATTGCCCGAATTTTCCAGAATAAAACCCTGCCTGGTAAGAAGCTTTAACAAGACAGCTTCTAGATTAACTTTGATAAAAGGCAAGTAAAAAAAAGGGTAGTGGTCAGTTGAGCACTGATGCTTACAAGTAAACTTAAGTTATATCAAAAGCTTACACCGATGACATAAGAAAGGTGATGACCATCAGCAAAAAAAGAATAGCAGTTAATTTAAATTAATACCAATAACACACTTGACCTGACTTAGAGTATTTAAAAAAATGATTTTTGGGAACTTAAATAATACTAGAAATTTAATTTATTTTTAGGGTATTTAAACCTTCCAACGATGCTACCTGTTTTTTTACGGGTTACCTAACATACACCTACGTTTGGAAGCCTTGACTTATAAATTTAAACTATACTACTTAATTATAAGTTTTTCATATAGCTAATAAAATTAGCTTTAATGAAGTTCTATAATTTGAAATATAAACTATTTTTTTAGTATTACGGATAATTTTATTAGCTTTTTATAAAATGGGATAGTTTGAAAAGTTTTTTTTTATTTATTTAAGCTGGACTGCCTTTTTATTTTTATTGGCTGACTATCTGTGTTTGTAAACTTGCTCGAGGAGCTTCCCTTTGATTTTGCACGCAGCGCAAACCAAATTTGTATATATTTTATGGAGTAAAGAAACTCCTCGAGTATAATTTGCTTTGTTTAAAAACTTTTTATTTTATACCTACTACTAACTACTTTCTTTGATTGGTGATGGTCATCACCTTTCTTATGTCATCGGTGTAAGCTTTTGATATAACTTAAGTTTACTTGTAAGCATCAGTACTCAACTGACCACTACCCTTTTTTTTATTATTATATTACTATTGTACAAACATCATAAACATTGGGTCATCATTATTGTTGTTTTGACAAGTGTTATCACCGCCACCAAACAGTTGATTTGCAAAGTTCATCATATTTTGAAATGGATTATTTTTGTTATTATTATTTTTGTTATCAATACCTAAGAACTTTTTTAGGGCATTCATAGCTTTTTCAAATTGTTTAAATTGTTTATTATCACCTTTTTTGTTAGCACATTCTTTACAGCCACCGCTGTTGCCGCTACCTCCATTGCTGTTACATTGTTTATTATTTTTATTGCCCAAAAGCTTGTTTATTAAATCCATAAATTGTTGTATTGGAGTCTTTTGCTCTTGTTTATTTCCGCCTAGTGCATTCATTAACTGTTGAAGAGGATTATTTTGCTGATTTTGTTCTTGACCGGGCATAAACATACACATACCATTCTCATTGCCAATTGCAAATAAAGGACTTGAACCGCCTGCAGATCCGCTATTGTTATTGCAGCCACAGCCACCATTGTTATTAGCATTGTTCATAGGAAAATTCATTAATAATAAACCGCTACTCATCAATAATACCTCCAAATATATAATAAAAGAAACACTCAAATTCAATTAAGGTAAATTTAATAGGTTTAACTCATTACATAAAAATATTTATATTGGATAAAGAAAGTTTTATACTGGTACTCAATTTAAATTTCAGATTTCTCTCTAGAATGAGCTTATAAAAAGTAAAGTTGACCATTTCACTTTTTAACGCTCCCGCTTCGCAATTCAGAGAATAGTTTATTTAATTAGCTTTTACCTGATTAAATAATCTGAAAAGTATTTTTAAATTAAGTATAAAACTTTTTTAATTGGGTAAGGAAATGTTTTTATTTACTACTTATTACTACTACTACTACTACTTTACTTAATAATGTTTTAAAACTACTTATTTTATTAAAAACAAATTTATTTTAAAAATTGCTATCTTTGATCTTAAAATTTTTTTAATTGGGTAAGGAAATGTTTTTATTTACTACCTTTGATATGTATCCTACTTATCTTATTAAAAACAAATTTATTTTAAAAATTGCTATATAAGTTGAAAGAAATTAAAAAATATTACAAAAATTTATTTAGGCAAATTTAATTTAAAATCTGTATAAAAGCGAGACTTTTTTATCCCTTACCTAAATATTAAGAGACAGCTGATATAAACATAACGACAATTTAATTTTAAAAAACATGCTTTAACATATTTGTATCTCTTTATACTACTCATCAACCGATTATAGTTACTTTATTATGTGGATAAAAAATAGGGAAAATGAGAAATATAATTAATGATTCAAATACTAAAAATAAAGATCAACCGGTTATAAAAACAGATTTCCAGTATTTTTGGATTAAAGTATTTGATTTTGCCTTTTATTCAATGGTTAAAAAAAGTTTTTATTCCTTTAGGATAAAGAATTTAAAAAATTTAAAACAAATTGACCCTGAAAAAGGCACAATATTCTATGCAAACCACTGTTGCTGGTGGGACGGTGTAATAGGCTACTTATTAAACAGACATTTTTTTTATACAAATATGCATGTAATGATAGAGCATCTTGGTAGATTTCCTTTATTATCCAAAATAGGAGCGTTTTCGGTAGAGAAAAATACCCCTCAAGCGTCTGTTAAAGCTTTAAATTACTGTGTAAATATATTGAAAAATCCCGCAAATTCCTTGTGGATATTCCCGGAAGGAAGTGTTAAGCCTCCTGATTCAAGACCCGTTAAATTTGAAAACGGCTTAGCCTATATTATACAAAAACTTGACGAAGTTAATTTGGTCCCTATTGCCCATAGATACACATTTGTAAGAGAGGATAGGCCGGAAGTTTTTGTAGAAGTAGGCAAACCAATTAAAATCAACGATAAATCCCTTTCCAGAAAAGAACTGATAGAGTACCTGGAGAGAGGGTTTAACGAGCTTTTGGAGAATCAAAAATATGAATTAAGTACGGGCAATTTTGATAACTATGAATTTTTTATAAAAGCCCGGCTCTGCTTACTAAAATTGATCGAAAATAACTTTAAGTATTTTGTGCAGAGAATAAATACTTAATAATTTATATTATTATTTTATATCTTTATTTTTTTATTCTTTTTATTTTTTATATTTTTTTTATCAAAATCTTTTTTATGTTTCTTTCCTTTGACATAATAATTACGATCAGATGGCCTTCTAAACTTTTTGCGCGGCTTTTCTTTTATTTCTTCAACTTCTTCAAAGTTAACGGAAGCATCAAAGCCTTCATTATCTTTTTCAATTGTTAGCTTAAGCAATACAGCCGCAATATCTAAAGATGTATAGTCATCACCCATCAAAAGCTCGACTTGGTTTATGTATTTACTTAGGTGGCCTTCCTCAAGAGTTTCTTTTATTTGTTTAGCGTAATAATTAACTCTGGTTTCGGCAAGTTCATCTATTGAAGGAACACTTTGCCTTTGTACCTGAAACCCGTTTAATCTTTCAATTCTTTTTAGGTTATATATTTGCTTGCCTGTAACAAAAGTAAACGCAACTCCTGATTTGCCAGCCCTGCCTGTTCTTCCTATTCTATGAACATAATCGTCGTCATCTCTGGGTAAATCATAGTTGAATACCGCCTCTACATCATTTACATCAATACCCCTTCCGGCTACATCTGTTGCTACAAGGATTTCTACAGTACCGCTTCTAAAGCCCCTCATTACTTTATCACGCTGATTTTGGCTCATATCGCCATGTAGCGCATCAGCAAAGTAACCACGGGTTTTTAATATTTCTACAAGTTCATCTACCTGGCTTTTTGTGTTGCAAAATACAAGAGAAAGCTTAATATTATGAATATCTATAAGCCTTGCAAGCAATTCCGGCTTATTTTTATTCATTACTTCAAAATATAACTGCCGAATTTTAGGCTCGCTCTTTTTTTTGCCGGTTACATCTACTTTTACAGCTTCTTTTTGATATTTTTTTGTTAATTTTAAAATTTCTTTTTCCATTGTTGCAGAAAACATAACTGTTTGACGCTCTGCGGGAGTTTCTTTTAAAATAACTTCTATATCATCTCTAAAGCCCATATCCAGCATTTCATCGGCTTCATCAAGCACAACTGCTTTTAATTGTGATATATCAACAGAGCCTCTGCTAATATGGTCCATAGTCCTGCCAGGTGTACCGATAAGTACATGAGCACCCTTTTTAAGGGCTTTTAATTGTCTTTCTATCGGCTGGCCGCCGTATAACGGTACGGCTGAAATTTCTTTTTTATACTTTAGTAATTTCCCAAACTCTTCCGCTACTTGAATAACAAGCTCGCGCGTAGGACATAATACAAGAGCTTGCGCGCCTTTATTGTGTATATCAAGCCTTTCGATCAGGGGAATCGCAAATGCTGCTGTTTTACCCGTGCCGGTTTGAGCTTTTCCTATAATATCCTTATTTTCTAATAATAAAGGAATTGCATTGGCCTGAATAGGAGAAGCTTCTTCAAATCCCATATCTTCAATCGCTTTTAACAGTTCGTCTGATAGGGCAAGGTGTTCAAATTTTAATTTTGTCATTTTAATAATTATTTCTTTCTTTTTCTTCATTATAAATGTTTCGATACTTACATTACTATTATATTTCAAAAATACTCAAAAAAATAATTAATAAGTATTAAGAATATTCTTAATATTTAAATAATTTTTAGAGTTAGTATAATTTAGAACCTGTATAAATTGACAATAATTACTTTTTTAGAGACTATATAAATAATTATCTTGGTACAAAATTAAATTTCAAACTACTCTTTTCAGAGAATAGGTTACTTTATTAGTTTTAACAGGCTTAAATAATCTGAAAAGTTTTTTTGAGTTAGTTTATTTTGGTACAAAATTAAATTTTATATTAAAAAAACTTTTCAGCCTGAATTTATGAGAGAGAGGAATTTACTATGTCGAATATACAGGATAAAGCAACTACAGCAAAAGCTATAAAAGATTTTAAAAATATTAACAAGTGGTTTAGTGATACTTGTTCGGCTTTTAAAGGCACTGAGCTTGTTGAAGCCTTAAAAGTAACCCTTCCCTGGGCTGAAAACATTGTGGATGCAGCAGGAGAAAGCTTTGCTGTAGCTAAATTCGTATGTAAAATATTTGAAAACTACACTAAAATAACTGATACTTTTGAATTAGCATATCTTGCTTGCGTTGAAACATACAAAGGTTCACTAATAGAAGCAATTAAAATAATAGGAGAGCCTAAAGATAAAAATATATCCAAGCTGCAACTGCAAGACATTAATGAAAACGAAATTAACCCTGAAGACTTTGAAGACTTTGATTTTAGTTCTTCAATAAATAACACTTTTATATCCAAATATGAAAAAAATTGTGAAAAATTCCTTAAGGCTTGCGGATATAATGAAGAACAGATTTTTAAAATCCTTAGAAAGGTTAGAGAAAGATACAACATAAACTTTAACAAGCTTTTGGCGGAAAACCCAAAGAATTTTCAAGCCGTTATTAATCACCTTGAGCTTGGTAAAAAAGATGAAGAAATAAAAGCAAGAAAAGATCTTGAAAATTATGCTTATTTAAATAATTACTTTTTTACAAGTGAAAGTGTATTTTTTGAAAATAATTATTCGCTCTCGGATATTTACGAGCAGGTTGAATGCGGCTGTTTAAGCTGGAAAGAAATCTGTAACAGGCAAAACAGGGACGATTTAGGATATAACCGGCCTAAAAAAGCCCTTGATGTGTTTGATGAAGAAACAGGCGGAAGAGAACTTATAAATAAAATTGTATCTGAACTTATAGACGGTGATTATAATGAACCTATAGTAATTCAGGGACCGGCAGGCTCCGGAAAGTCTTCTTTTACCTTATGGTTAAATAACAAGCTTATGGAAGAAGGCTTGACACCTATAAGAATACAGTTTAAGCATATTGATTTTAACGGGGATTTTGACTTGTATTCAGAATTACATAATGCTGTTAAAACCGCAACAGCTTCTCTTAAAAGTTCCATTGAGCCTAAAAAAGACGATTTTTCCTGTTTAAGCTCAGAGAATGTATTTTTAAACGGGAAAATATTTGAAGACACAACTACTTATTATAAAAATAACAAATTATGTCCTTATGTTTTGATTTTAGATGGTTGGGACGAATTAAGCCTTGCCCAGTCTCAAACATTTAAAGACAGAATTGACAAAGTGCTTGCTACGGTTAAGAAAAATCTCATTACATCAAATGATAAATCAAAAGTAAAAATCATTGTAACCGGAAGACCAACGGAAGACGTAACCAAGGATTCAAACTTTATAACTCCAAATACTAAAATTTTAACTATCAAACCTTTAAACCCGGAGAGTCTTAACAATCTTTTTGACAATATAGTTAAGCACTCTCAATATCCTGACCATGCAAAGATGAAAGAAGAAATAAAATCAATAATAGAGGCTTATACTGAATATTTTAACTCACGTACTGAACAAGAATTGATAAATCAGCATTATGAAGCAATAGGAATGCCCTTGCTTGCGGCCTTGGTGCTAAAGCTTGCCTCAAATGAAGACTATCAATTGAAAGAACTATTCAATAATCCTACTGACTTATACAGATCTTTGGCGGACTTGACAGTTGAATACGGGGGAAGAGACGAAAAGGCTTTTGATAAGATTAAAAAAAATATTTATGCTGCGTCTAATCAAAAAATGGACCTGCGAAGTTTATTTCGAGAAATCGCAATTGCAATAAGTATTTTAGGTAAAGAAAGTATTTCGTCCTATGAGCTGGAAACAAGGTTACTTCATCCGGAAAATAATATTTCTACTCAAGTTGAAGATATTATTAAAAAAGACAGTATCAGCAGGCTTTATGCATTGTTTTACTTTAAAGCAGGGCATAAGAGTTATGGCTGTGAGTTTATACACAAATCATTCAGGGAGTATTTTTTTGCGGAAGCATTGATTGTTAAACTTATACAAGCAGGCAGTGATTTGAAAATTAATAATAACGAGGAAACTAAAATAAAACATTTTAAAAAACTCTCTTGTATTTTAGCTCCAAGGTGGTTAACGCCTGAAATTAACAATCATGTTAAAAACCTTATTGAATATCATATAAATATATCTGATGAGGAAAAGCTGGAAATTTGGGAAATAACAAGAGATTGGCTTGCTGATTATTTTGTGTGGTGGGCAGACAAAGAGCACATGACCCCGCAAATGTATCTTAACAGAAGAGGAGAAGCTCAAACAGAGCCACCTTTTGTTGAAGAGTTAGCTCAAGAAACAAGACCTTATGACTACGAAAAAGATAAACTGCCAAAAATAACTGATTATATTTCGCTAGATTCTCATTTGGGTGATTCTGTTTTTCAGCTTAACTGCTATGTGCATGCTTTTATTGCAGTAAAAAAATTAAACCTTGCTAATATTGAGCAATGGTCGTGGGAAAACTCAAATCAATGCCATAAACATCAATGGAATATTGAAATTGAAGGTCAAAATTTTACAGTTTTTGGATTTATAGGCAGTGAAACATTTGAAAAAAATGAAAATGACTATCTTTTGAATTATTTTGCAAGAATTAACAGCACACCAGGCAGGCCACAAGGAATGGCACCTTTAAGCTATTTTATGCCTTTAATTAATTTCTCAGGTGTTGATCTATCTCACGCCAGCCTATATAACGCCCGCCTAGATTACGCCAGCCTAGATTACGCCCGCCTAGATTACGCCCGCCTAGATTACGCCAGCCTATATAACGCCCGCCTAGATTACGCCAGCCTAGATTACGCCCACCTATATAACGCCAGCCTAGATTACGCCCACCTATATAACGCCAGCCTAGATTACGCTCTTAATCTTACGTTAAAACAGATTGAATCTGCTTATATTTATGGTTCAACCAAACTGCCAATATATATTTGGGAACAAATGGGTGCTGATGAAAATGAAAGACAAGAATATTTTGAAAAGTTAATAAAATAAAAAATCCTCCCCCCCCCCCCCCGAGATTATTTATTAACTTTTGACGATTTATAAATATAAAATTGTGGTATACTAACTCAAAAATACTTTTCAGATTATTTAATCGTATTAAAGCTAATGAAACAGACTAATCACTGAAAAGAGAAATTTGAAATTTAGTTGAGTACCTGTATAAAAACCGGGCATTTATTCGATAGAATACCCCGACCCTTGGGTTGAGGAGGTTCATTTTGCAGGTTCTTCTGCATATGGTTTTATGCCGGGTAATGTCACAAAAAAGGTTGTGCCTACATTTTCTTCCGATTCAAAATTTATATGTCCGTTCATTTTTTCTAACATTGCTTTACATAAGTTTAAGCCTAAACCTGAACCTTTTTTCTTTCTGTTTGAAGTTTTTGACTGTGAGAACTTCTGGAAAATCCTGGATTTAAATTCTTCAGGGATTCCGGGACCGTGATCTTTTACGGTAAATGTAACTTTACCGTCATCGCGCTCAAATATATTTACTTCTACATCGGTATTCGGGTAAGAAAACTTTGCGGCATTAGATAATAAATTAGTAACTATCTGAATTAATCTGTTTCTGTCTGCAAAAATATTAACGGTCGGGATATTTTTTCTTAATAGAAATTTTATATTAAACTGTTCAGCGTAATTTTGTGTGGAAAAAATTGTATAATTAAGAATTTCATTAAGATTAAGCTCTTGTATATCAAATTCCATTTTACCCGCGCTTATTTTTTCTATATCAAGAATATCACTTGTCAGCTCAATGAGCCTTTCACTATTTTCGTGAGCTATATTAATTAAATTATGCGCTTGCGAACCGAAGTTTTCGCTATATTGATTTAATAAAAGATGTAAAGCTCCTTTTATTGAAGTTAAAGGAGTTCTTAATTCGTGGTTAACCATTGATATAAAATTATTTTTTATTGCATCTTCTTCTTTTCTTTTTGTTAAATCCAGGAACGTGATAATAAATTTAGTTTTTCCTTCAAATCGTATTTTTTTAACAATTACTTCCGCGGGAAAGCTTGAACCGTCACTTCTTATAACATCAAGTTCGGATTTTAGTTCTATGTTTTTTTGTACTTCACATTTTTCGCTTAAAAAATTACACTTTTCGCAGTTTTTACAAATTTTACTTAAATCAAATAAAGAAGATACTTTTTTACCTTGAACTTCTTCAAGATTATAGTCAAAAACGCTCCTAAATGTATTGTTTAAATATTCAATTGAGTAATTTTTATCAAATATTAACAGAGAGTAGCTTAAGCTATTTATTATAGTATTTAAGAAACTTTTACTATTTTTTTCTTCTTTAATAATAATAAACATACCAGCAGAAATAATAATAATAAAATAAACACAAAAAACTGATATTAAAATTAAATAATTTTTTATTTTATCATTTATCTGTTGTGTAATTTTGCTTGTAAGAAAAACAATTTCCTCTGTAATTATATCGCCCATCACTTGTAATTCTCTAAAAGTATAATGATAATCCAGTGTTCCGTTACTTGTGCTATAGTCTTTGATGATTTTATTGGAATTTTCAAAGAATTGCATATACATATCTGATAAATTACTTGTCAGTTCAGGATTTTCTTCAAGTAATTTATCAATTAAAATACGGGTTCTGCTTACTTTTTTCTTAGCTTTAACCAAATAGATTTCATCATTGGAAATAGTGCTCATATCAACATATCGTTTTATTTCGGTTATATTACGGTTTACCAGGTCAAGACTTCTTGTATAATTATTTTTTTTGATAATATCAAAATAGTTCTGGAGTAGTATAAAAAATGATGTTGCCATTAGCGCAAACAATATAATTAACAAACAAGGAAACATAAATTTTTTTATATTATCCTGTTGTTTAAAAATATGAGATGATAAGTTTTTATTTAGTGTATTATCTTTCATATTTTTTAATACTCCGTTCAAGTTGCCTTGATGCTTAACAAGTAATTATACAGGTTCTAAATTAAATTTTAGATTACCCTTTTCAGAGTTTAGCTGATTTTATCAGATTTAACACGATTGAATAATCTGAAAAGTATTTTAGAGTTAGTATATATTGAATAATCTAAAAATTTAATATGTATATACTATATAATGATTAACCATGTATGTTATATTTTAATCTTTTATTTTAAGGAGATCAATATGAAAAGTAAAGTATATTTTGTTGATTTTATTTCTAATTGTAAGGAGAATAATAAAAATAACAAAATAAAAAGATTATTTAACTGCCATAAAAATTCATTTTGGAGAAAAAGACAGTGACTGTTACATAAATCCTGTTTTTATCCGGCAAATTGTTGATAAAATAAAAACTTCCGGGGCCAAACCATTTTTATGCGCTCTTATACCGAAGGCTTTATTCAAGTAAGTTACGCAGAAGAATTAGGTCTTGGTTCACAAGACTATGAATTAATAGAAATATAACTTGCCAAGACATCCGGCTATTAACCGGATGCCTTTATTATCTAGGATTCAAGATTATTAGCATTGCTTTTATCTTTATAAGACGGTAACTTACAAGAAACCGCGGCTATTAATCTGTTTACCTCTGTACTACCCATAACTATTTCAAGTATCATGTTGGGATTTATTAATACCGACTTTGAATAATCTAAAGATTCTCTGTCAATTACTTCAAATTCCAAGTAATCATGTCCAACGAATTTTATTTTTCCATATTCGGCTGAGGTATCCCACGTCATAAATACTATTTTACTCTCTAAGGACTTAAGTTTCTCTGATAAATACATTATTAATCTTTCACTCTATTTCACTAGCCAAACCTACTCTTTATAGTATTATACACAATAAACCTGATAATTTTTACTTTTTTTCAAAAATTTTTAATGAAAATAAAGAAAAATAATTAGAAAATTGGAGATTGGACAAATCAATTTTTCCTTTTTAAATACAAGATATATTATACTTTTCATCAACCAGATTTTAAGTTTTTAATAATGTTTAAATTGAATTTAAAATTAAAATATAGAATCAAAAAGGAGAAATTATGTTAAGCAAAGAAATTGAAAAAAAATTAAATGAACAATTGAATTGTGAATTTTATTCTTCTTATTTATATATCTCAATGGCAACTCACTTTGATTATTGTAACTTTAAGGGGTTTTCCGGCTGGATGATGCAACAGGCAAAAGAAGAGCTGACTCATGCTCATAAAATTTATAACTACTTGAGTATGCAAGGGGCTAAAGTTGAATTGCAAGAAATTGCCAAGCCTAAAAATCATTGGGAATGTACATTAGATGTATTTAAGGATTCTTTGAATCACGAAAAAACCGTAACCAAAAGTATTAATGATTTGGCAAATATGGCAATAGAAGCAAAGGATAACCCCACCGCTATATTTTTGCAGGAATTTGTAACGGAACAGGTTGAAGAAGAAAGTACTCTTGAAGAAATAATACAAAAGTTAAAGCTGATTAAAGATAACATCAGCGGCCTTTATTTTTTAGAAAGAGAACTGGGAATGAGAAAAGAATAAAAGGTTTATAATACGTTTAAGTATTTATGAACTTGTGGTATTAACCTTACATCGGATAAATATTGCAGACATTTTGACTGTAACATAATTAACTCGTTTGAATTTAGAGTTAAATTAATATTATTAGTAGAAACAGGTTGTAAAATAAGCGAAACCTGTTTTTCTACAGGTTTTATAAAGTTACAGATTTGCTTTATTTCTTTATCTGAAATATTTTTTGAAACAACTGCTTTTACAAATATTTTTTTATTATTTTCTAAACATATATTTATAAAAGCACTATGTTTTTCCCATAAAACAGGTTCATTTGTAGATGATTCCAGTTTTAAATCCATAGAAACAATATCAACATTGGATATTACCTGTTGTAATTTGTCCGGTAAAGTGCCGTTTGTTTCTAAATAAAATTTTATTTTATGATTGTTTTTATTTATTATTTTTATAAAATTATTTATAAATTCTTGCCATAATAAAGGTTCACCACCTGTAAAACTTATACTATGGTGTGATTCACCCAGTAAAATTTTTATTTTTTTATATAAATCTATTGGGCTTATAGGATTTTTTATTTTTTCAATATTATTATTTATTATTAAATTTATATAATCAGCTTTTTTAAAATCAGTATCGCAATATGCACAGTTAAGATTGCAGCCTGAAAAACGTATAAAAATTTGTTTATAACCTATATAAGGTCCTTCTCCCTGTATAGAGCTGAATACTTCTGTAATATGGGCCTGATTGTTATTCATTAAATAAACTTTCTCTGGGATTATAATGTCTTGCCCTAGCAAGTTCATGATAAAGTTCTTTTTCTTGTTTCGTCAAGTTTTTAGGTATTTCTATTTTAACAATAACAAATTGATCACCTTTTTTACTTGTTTTAGAGTCGTTTAAGCCTTGAGCAATCAGTCTGAACTTTTGCCCTGAAAAAGTTTCCGGTGGTATTTTCATTAATACGCTTCCTTCCGGGGTAGGAACTTTAAATTCTGCGCCTAATGCTGCTTCACTTGGTGTTATAGGGATTTCGCATGTTACGTCATTTTTATCAAACTTAAATAAAGAATTTTTTTGAACCTTTATGACTAAATATAAATCACCGCTTTCTCCGCCATGAATTCCTTTATTGCCTTCGCCTGATATTTTTATCTTGGAATTATTTTTTACACCTGTCGGCACTTTAACATTTAACTTTTTATGAATGGATGTTTCTCCGTTTCCTTCACATATTGCACAGGGCAGGTCATTGATTAAACGTTTGCCTTTACATTTTTTGCATTTTTCAGTGTGGAGAATATTTATTTTTCTGACAGTGCCGTTATGTGCTTCTGCGGCATTGATTGTTATATCTGTATAAATGTCTTCTCCTTTAGTTGGTTTTTGCTTTTTAGACTTTGGAGAATCTTCTTTTTTTACTTTATTATTGTCTTCACCTGCTTCGGCTTTAAACATGCCGCCTAAAATATCAGAGAAAAAGCCTTTTTCCTTGTCTGTTTGTTTATTTTTATCAGGGTTTTGCTTTTGTTTCTTATCAGTATCTTTTGTTTTTTCGGTTTCTTTTGTTTTTTGATTGTTATAAGCCTGTTTAGCTTTTTCTTTTTTTTGTTTTGGGGCTGAATACTTGTCTAAATTATAGCTGTTTGATAAATCATATTTTTTTCTTGAGTCTTGGTTGCCCAGAATATCATAAGCCTCGCCTATTTCCTTAAATTTTTCCTCGCATACTTTATTTCCCGGGTTAACATCAGGATGGTATTTTCTTGCAAGGTTACGATATGCAGCTTTAATCTCCTGTGCAGAGGCAGAAGAGTTTATGCCAAGTGTTTTATAATAATTTTTTGACTTAGGTGAGTGCATTCGATTTCCTTTATTAAAAAGTAATTTAAATGTTTAATTTTAAACCGGAAGTTGCTTATTCAAAGAAAAAATCAATCAGCAGGTATACTTTAGATTACCAAAGAAGCACTTGTTTGTTTAACTTCAACTGATTGATTCTTTTTTATTATTTATTAAAATTTTTAATTTATTTATACCGGTACTCAAATGACAAGCTTATTTTTCAACTTTTTCAACTGTCCAAATATATCCGTAATTGCTTGGTATTACGAGGTCTTTTTTTATTCTCCTTATTGGTATTAAAATTTAAACTCGGATTGTTATTCATTTCTTTATCTTTACTTACTTTACTTATTTTTAGAGTTAGCTGATATACCAGCTGCCAATCCAGTAACAATCGCAGTTGGTATACCTATTATTGCAGCCTTTTTTAGTCCTTCTTTGACTATAGTCTTATTTATATCTGAGACAGGTTTTTCTAAAGTAAGAAAACCTAAAATTTCACAAAAATTTTTAGAGGTATTTTTTACAAGGTTTTTAACTATAGATTTTAATTGGGTTCCACCGTCTTTTTTTATATTATTAGTTACATTTTGACCATATTTTTCTACTAATGTTTTTTCTACCTTATCAAATGTAGGATTAGATGTTAAATATCCGCCGACACCTGCAGCTACTCCTGCCATAGTACCTGTTAAAATTGGTGCTTTATAATTTTTTCTTCTGTTATGATATTGTGGTGGTGGTTGTACAACGTGTATTTCTGGCATCTCTACATTCCTTCCCTGAATTTTTATAAAATTTATCCCTAGTTTATTAAATACAGAATATCAAAAAAATTGTTAATCTAAGTTAATTAAAAAAAATAAATTAAATATTTTTTGGCTACCCTCGCCCACACGCTTATAATTGAAAACAATTTATTAACAAATAAGATATTGTAAATTTTACTTAAGATAATATTGCAATTTTTTAAAAACCCTTTTGTTCGTGATAATTTAATTATTATCGAGATCAAAATAAAATTATCTTTACTTATTTTTAGAGTTAGCTGATATACCAGCTGCCAATCCAGTAACAATGGCAGTTGGTACAGCTATTATTGCAGCAGTTTTTAATTTTTCTACAATTAAGGCTTTGTTTATAGGTTTTAACACTCCTTCTTTAAAATTTACTTTAGCAATAATCTCTGCAGCCCAAGCAAAAGTCTTTGCAACCTCATTTCCTTTTTGAGTAACAGTTTTTTTATTTGCTTCTACTAAAAGATCTACTGCTCTTTTTTGTAGTTCCTTTAACGTGGTTGCACCTTCTTTAATAACATCAGGATTATCAGTAAAATCTTTAATATGTCCTTTTTTATAAACAGGATTAGCTGTTAAATATCCGCCAATTCCTGCCGTAATGCCAGCTGCAGTAGCACCCATAATTGGTGCTTTATAATTTTTTCTTCCGTTATGATATTGTGGTGGTGGTTGTACAACGTGTATTTCTGGCATTTCTACATTCCTTCCCTGAATTTTTATAAAATTTATCCCTAGTTTATTAAATACAGAATATCAAAAAAATTGTTAATCTGATATTAGAATCAGAAATTTAAGAATTCACTAAACATCCTAAACGGTCAGCTCCATCTTGAGTTGAATATACAAAATTTTGTATAATTCTTTTCAATTTACCAATAGAGGTATCAACTTGCTGCTTAAAAGTAGAAAGGAAAGCATATACAATACAAATTATTCCTATTCTGTTGGTTAATTTTCTCCAAGACCTGACAAGCATTTTTTCGAGTCCTAGTTTTTGTTTTGACTCTCTATGAAAGACCTCACATGCCCATCTGTCTAAGTATCCCTGTTTAAGCTCATCATCATTCTTTTCAAGATCATTAGTTAAAACATAATATTCTTCATTTTGGTGCCAAAATCTAAGTATTTTTACGTTTTCTTTTATTCCTTGAAGTTCACAAATTATACTTTGCTCATCTTTGATATGTAGATCCTTTAGTACATGTCTGTTTCCATTTATATAAACTATTCTATTGCACTCTATTCTAGTAATAAAAGTATATCCATTTTCCATTAACCACTTGAGATTAACTTTTGAATTAAAAAATGCATCAAAAACAATTTGTTTTACAGGTATTCCATTCATTCCATAATATTGAAGAAACTCTATTAACATTCCGGGTTTCTTTCTGTAGTCTTCTGGCTTAGATACTTTTGAACTACTCCAAAGTTTAAAATCAAGTGGCATATATAACTTTCCATTAGTTAAAGACATTGCCAAAAGTTCATTATTTGGAACATTTTTCAAGTCTGATATATCTACAAAGTCATCTTTAGTTATTCTATAATTTGCATAATCTTGTTTTATTGCAGTTGAATCCAAAATCAAGGTAAACTCTTCTGGGTTATTATCTTTTAATAAAGCTTTTGCTTGAGTATACAGCAGTTTTTTCCAATTAATATTTTGCTCTAAGAAATAATATAGTTGTGAAAGCTCTTT